>NZ_JACVPA010000009.1 GCF_018882155.1 Polynucleobacter nymphae | reverse complement strand
ATACCGGCACCAACTACAGCTTAGCTACTACTACTGGAACTGGCAGCACCATCTTTGGTGGCTTAGTCGGCAATACTCGCGCACTGCTATCGCTCTTGACTAGTGGAGACACTTCAGTAGCAGCGAGTGTGACGACCAATGGCTTGTCAGGTCAAAGCTACGGTGGTAACTTAACTTTAGCTGGATCGGATATCACCCTAGCTAGTGGTAATGGTCCAGTAGGCGTGGTGGGTAATGTGAGCAGCAACGCCATTGGCACTGCTGGAATTATTAAGCTCCTAGGTGCCGGCTCTTATGCGTACAGTATTAATGGCGGCTTAACTTACTCTACGCCATCAACAGTGTCAACGGCGATAACAGTTGCTGGTGGTAGCCTCTCGTATAGCGGCAGTTCCTACTCATGGACTCCAAACACTTCCAATACGACTACTTATCTTGTAGTTGGCGGTGGTGGCGCTGGATCAATCGGCTGTTCTTGTTATAACGGCGGCGGTGGCGGCGGTGGCGGCGGCTTCTCAACTGGTACCATCAATCTTACTAATGCTAACGCGTTAACAGTCATCGTTGGTGATGGCGGTATTAACCAGGGTGGTGGCCAACTATCCTCTTTGGTGAATATCAGCTTAGGGCTTAATGTAATTGCTCAAGGCGGAAGCGCTGGTAATACAGAAACCGCAAATGCAACAGGTGGCTCAGGTGGAACCAGTGCTGGTGGAACTACGAATACCCAGGGTGCTACTGGTGGTAAGGGCGGCTGGAATTCAACAGGATTACCTGGAAATAATGGAAGTACTTCCTCCATTGTTGGAACAAGCACGTACTACAGTGGCGGCGGCGGTGGTGGTGCAGGTTACCTTGGTAATTTCCCATCTTCTACTGGTGGTTTAGGAGGCTTAGGTGGTGGTGGCAGAGGTGCAAATCCTTGTTGCGCTAGCGTCGCAATAGCTGGAAGTCCTGGTGTTGCAAATACTGGCGGTGGTGGTGGTGGATCCTATAGCTCTGCTGGTGGTGGTAACGGCGGCACAGGTGTTGTGATATTAAGCTACACCGGCGCAAGCGGTAGTGCGCTCACCATCAACTCCGGCGCTGGCGCAGCTACCATTGGTGGCAACGTATCGAACGTCAGTACCCTGACCATTAACTCCTCAAGCACTGGTAGCCGGATTACTGGTGCGATTGGTAATGCTGCTAATTTAGTCAACAACGGCGCAGGCATCCTCACACTTTTAGGTAATAACACCTTTAGCGGTGGCACCAACATTAACGCCGGTACGGTTGCACTGTCTGGT
>NZ_JACVPA010000008.1 GCF_018882155.1 Polynucleobacter nymphae | reverse complement strand
GGTGACTGCAGCGCTAAAGGTAGTAGCACCAGTAGAGTTCACAGTTAAAGCACCTAGAGCACCACCCGATGCACCACCGACGATGCCAGTAAAGGTGACATTGCCCGAGCCTGAGGAGACGGTTAATGCCCGTACGACATTAGCCGCACTATTTACAGTGGAGTTGAAATCAACCTTATTATTGCTAGTCGTGACCGTTAAGCCTGTTGCCATTGTGAGAGCGCCAGCATAAGTCTGCGTTCCCGAAGTGTTAATTGAACTTCCAGTGGTATTAATGTTTGCCCCAGTCATACTGAGATTGACTGCAGCACTAGCACCGGTAGTGCCAGCTTGGTACTGAGATAGGATGGTTGCAGCACTTAATGCACTGTTGTAATAGGCTACGTTTGCAATGCCGCCATTAAAGGTTTGGCTCATGCCGCCTCTTTGGCCAATCATAAATCCATAGCCAGTTTCTCCTGCGATTGCTCCACTGACAGCATAACTACTTTGGATAGCTGCACCATTAGCATAGACGTTCACTGAACTACCAGTCGATGTAAAGACGATTTGCGTCCACGCACCAGTTGTTGGTGTATACGAGTTCGCATTAATCCACTGCCATCCTGGACTTCCGTTAGCTAAAGCCCACTCTATGCGATTATTCTGAACGGCGATTTCATACTGATTCTCTTTATTCCAAATGATGCCGTTACCACCAGAATTATTTTTAATCCAAGCAACTACCGTGAAAGCTGACGAGCCTGGGTTAAGTGAAGTATTGGTTGGGTAAGTAACATAGCTAGATCCAGGGACATACAGTGCAGTTGTACCGTCAAACATACCCGTAGTGCGCCCTGGCCCACCAGAAATACTTTGTGTTGTGTAGGTTGCCGTTCCTCCAAGACTACCCAGATTCGAGGCGCTTGTGGAATTTACTGCATCCGTCAACGGTAAATACAATAATGGTGAGCTCGAGATAACCGCTGCCTCATAAGCAGATTCGGATAACACCACCCCAGAATTACCGGCGACATTTCCAACCAAGTAAATATTGCCTAAGCCCACATTGATGGTGAGCGAACCACCTAAATTAATATCACTTTGGAATGTAACATCTGAATTAGTCGTTAGGATTGATAACGCACTGTTGACTGTGACAATACCGCGGTAGATTTGAGTACTCACTGTCTTCACTGTGTCATTGAGAGAAATGCCAGTTGCATTACTAGAGCTCACGTCTAAGCTCGTCAAGGCCGCACTATTGCCAACCGTACTCGAGAACGTAATCGAACCTGTACCAGCTGTAATTGTTAATGTCTTCGCGCCATTGACTGCTGCACTAAAGCTAATGTTGTTACCACTAGA
>NZ_JACVPA010000007.1 GCF_018882155.1 Polynucleobacter nymphae | reverse complement strand
ATACCGGCACCAACTACAGCTTAGCTACTACTACTGGAACTGGCAGCACCATCTTTGGTGGCTTAGTCGGCAATACTCGCGCACTCCTATCACTTGCTACAAGTGGAGACACTTCAGTAGCAGCGAGCGTGACGACCAATGGCGCATCAGGTCAGAGCTACGGTGGTAACTTAACCTTAACTGGATCGGATATCACCTTAGCCAGTGGTAATGGTCCAGTAGGCGTGGTGGGTAATGTGAGTGCAAATGCGCCGGTCAATAACCAGGCAATTATTGAGTTCTTGGGTGCAGGATCTTACATCTATAGCATTAACGGTGGCACAACATATACCTCACCTCTAACAGCTTCGTCTAGCCCAACCACTATTGCTGGTGGTAGCCTGTCGTACGTTAGTGGTAATTATTCTTGGACACCTTCATTCACAGCATCGAATCAGATCTTAGTTGTTGGTGGCGGTGGTTCTGGAGGTAGTAGTTATGACGGCGGAGGTGGTGGAGCCGGTGGAATTGTTTATACAACGATAAATACGATTGCCAATACTGCTTATACAGTACGGGTGGGTGCGGGTGGGGTTCGTTCGAACAACCCGATTGGTACGGTTGGCAATAGTGGAAGCAATTCTGTCTTTGGCACACTCGTTGCTTACGGTGGTGGTGGTGGTGGATCTTCTACATGTGGCTGCGCTGGCTATAACGGCTTAAACGGTGGTTCTGGTGGTGGTAGTGGATCAGGCTCTGCTGCGTCACCAGGCTCTGCGATCTACTCGTCTAGCAATAACATTGGTAGCAATGGCCAAACATGGTCTCTTAATAGTTATGGTTACATTGGCGGTGGTGGTGGCGGTGCATCAGGCACAGCCTCTACGTCTAATGGTATGTCCTTAATCAATGGTATTAACGGTTTAGCTTATTCAATTACTGGTTCAAGTGTCACGTACGCTGGCGGCGGTGGCGCTGGTGGTGATTTTGCTGGTGGCATCGGTGGCACTGGCGGTGGCGGTAGAGGTGGTGTGTATACACAAAATGGTGGAGATGCTACTTCTAATACTGGCGGTGGCGGTGGCGGTGGTGGTGGTTACGGCAACTACTACGGCGGCGCCGGCGGCTCAGGTGTTGTGATACTCAGCTATAACTCAGGCTCTGGCTCTGGCGGCGCAGCTGCACTCACCATCAACTCCGGCGCTGGCGCAGCTAGCATTGGTGGCAACGTATCGAACGTCAGTACCCTGACCATCAACTCATCTAGTGCTAATAGCCAGATTACTGGTGCGATTGGTAATGCTGCTAATTTAGTCAACAACGGCGCAGGCATCCTCACACTTTTAGGTAATAACACCTTTAGCGGTGGCACCAACATTAACGCCGGTACGGTTGCACTGTCTGGTAGCGGTGTATTACCAAGCGGTGGTAATGTCACGATTGCTGGCGGTACTTTAGATCTAGGCACAACGAACTTATCTGCAGGTAGCTTGACTCTTACCTCTGGCGCCATCCTCAGTACTACTGGTGTATTGAGTGGCAGCAGTTTTAGTATCAACAACGCTGCCGATATTACGATTGGCGCCATCCTCTCTGGCAATAGCGCAACCCTATCTAAATCTGGCGTTGGTACTTTAACCCTCTCTAATACTAATCAGTACACCGGTGCTACTACCGTCTCTGGCGGTACTTTAGCCATTACCGGCAGCGGTTCGATTGCTAGCTCTTCTGGTATCACGGTGAACGCTACTTTAGATATCACTGGTAGCACGAGCGGTATTACGGTAGTCACCTTAGCAGGTAATAGCGCTGGTTCAGTACTCTTAGGTGATAAGACTCTGACCATCTCTAATGCCAGCACCGAGTTTGCGGGTGTGATTAGTGGCAACACAGGTACTGGCGGTAAAGTGGTTCTGACTGCCGGTAGTCAAACCTTCTCCGGTGCTAATACCTACACCGGCACGACCACGATTAATGGTGGCACACTGCACATTAGCAATAACACTGGCTTAGGTAGTAATAGCGGCGGGGCAGTAACGATTAACGCTGGCGCTACGCTTGATCTCGTCTCCGTCATTGTTGGCGCTAAAGCGGTCATCCTCAATGGCGGTACCTTAGCCGATGTCACCAGCTCCTTAGCTGGTGCTATTACTTTGACGGCCAACAGTACACTCAGCGCTGCGAGTGGTGATACCTTAACCTTATCCGGTGTGATTAGTGAGAGCGGTGCCAGTTATGGCTTAACGAAGACTGGCGCTGGTACTGTGGTTCTGACTAATGCAGGCAATAGCTACACTGGTAGCACCACGATTAGTGCTGGTACCCTGTCCTTAACGGGCAGTGGCACGATTGCTAGCTCTAGTCAGTTAACGAACAACGCCATCTTGGATATCAGTGGTACGACTAGTGGCGCTTCAATCGTAAGCCTTGCTGGTAATAGCGCTGGCTCAGTCGTTTTAGGTAGCAAGACTTTAACCATCACTAACGCTGCTGATACCTTTGCAGGTGTGATCAGTGGTACCAATGGTAACTTCACCATCTCTGGTGGCACGCAGTTGCTCACCGGCAACAATACTTACACCGGTACTACCACCATCAGTAGTGGCGCTACCTTGCAAATCGGTAATGCAACTAGCGCTGGTAGCTTAGGTACTGGTGCAGTGACGAATAACGGTAGCTTGATCTTGAACCGCTCCGATGCCATTACCATTAGTAACGCGATTAGCGGTTCTGGTAATCTGACCCAAGCTGGCCAGAGTACTGTCACCTTGACTGCCAATAACAGCTACGTAGCGACCACCATCAACAGTGGCGCTACCTTGCAAATCGGTAACGCGACTACTACCGGTAGCTTAGGTTCTGGCGCAGTGACGAATAACGGTAGCTTGATCTTCAATCGCTCTAACGACATCACGATTGCTA
>NZ_JACVPA010000006.1 GCF_018882155.1 Polynucleobacter nymphae | reverse complement strand
TAGCAATCGTGATGTCGTTAGAGCGATTGAAGATCAAGCTACCGTTATTCGTCACTGCGCCAGAACCTAAGCTACCGGTAGTAGTCGCGTTACCGATTTGCAAGGTAGCGCCACTGTTGATGGTGGTAGTACCGGTATAAGTATTGTTACCCGTCAGTAACTGGGTACCGCCAAAGAGGATCAGGTTGCCACCACTACCAGTGTTACCGCTAATCACACCCGCAAAGGTATCAGCTGCACTGGTGATTGTTAAGGTCTTGCTACCTAAGACGACTGAGCCAGCGCTATTACCGGCTAGGCTGATGATTGAAGCGCCACTAGTCGTACCACTGATATCAAAGATGGCGTTGTTCGTTAACTTACTAGAGCTAGCAATCGTGCCACTGCCCGTTAAGGACAGCGTGCCACCGTTAATTAAAGTGGTGCCGCTAAAACCACTACTTGCCGAAAGAGTCAATGATCCAGTACTAGATTTAGTGAGTGCGCCACTGCCGATTTCAATAGGAGTAGAAATTGTAGTATTGCCAGCGCCAGTGATTGTCAATGCAATGTTGGTAGCGACCACATTGCCATCAACACTTAAAGTGCCGCTGGTAGACACGCTCAATATAGTTGGAGCAGCCAAAGTAATTGCGGTATCTGCATCGCCAATGTAGCTGCTAGCACCAAGGATATAAGTACCGGCCAATGTAATACCACTTGGTGCAGTAGCAGTGATACCGCCAGTGTATGTTTGTGATCCACCGCTTGCGCCCAAAGTTAAGGAACCCGTATTAGCAAATGTTACTGCATTGGTAATGCTGCCAGTCGAGCCAACTAAGGCGACATTGTTGACAGTAGATGCGACTGTAAGGCTACTTGCAGTAATGCCGCCTGTAAATCGTGCTGTACCACCAATGTTTTCAAAGGCTAAAGTCCCTGTGCCGGAGAATGATGTACCTGTGACGCTAGCGCCTGCTGATGTGCTTCCTGTACTGAGGGTTAAGTTGTATAAAGATCCAGTAACTGCGCCTAATGTAATTCCGGAAGTGCTGGTACTTGCATTCGTTTTGAGAACAGTAGCTGAACCTAATGTCACTGGGCCAAAGGACATGGCATTGTCAGTTGTATTAATAGTGCCTTTCAATGTGCTAGCAGAAGGCGCAATAGCAGTGATGCCACCGGTATAGGTCTGTGTACCGCCCAAGGATCCCAATGCCAAGGTACCGGTATTACTAAAAGTGACTCCATCAGTCACTGCAGTACCGGTAGCGTTCAAACCAAGGTTATAAACGCCAGTCGCAACTGACAAAGTTGGTGTAGTTAAGGCACCATTAAATGTCACCGTTCCAGTGGTAGCGCTAATCACCACACTAGTATTGGCATCTACTGTAGATCCGAAGGTAGCGCCACCACTATTGGTGAGAGTCAGACTGCCAATATCTGTTCCAATGGCTCCAGTAATGCTGACGGTGCCAGTATTGTTAATCACTACATTCGATTTAGCTCCGCCTAGCGTACCTGAAATTGAGGCTACGGTAATTGCACCCGAGTGACCGCCACCCAAGTACAAAGTTACGCCATCACCTAAGATGACGTTATTTAAGGTCATCGATGAAGTTCCAAAATCAAAAGTACTAGTAGAGCTTAAGAAGCTAGTAGTTCCGCCCATATTAAATGAGCAATCAACACCGCTTACGCACTGAGTTGGATTACCTGCAGTGAAGGTTCCCAAAAGAATATTATTACCAGTTGAGTGAGTGATACCTCGTGAGAATGTCAACACGTCAGAGCTTGCGTCGCCAAAGTACACATCACCGGTAGTGCTTAAGGTAACAGCACTAGTGACATCAGTAGTGGAGCCATAAAACTTAATATCGGTGGTTCCAGCAGTATTACTCAGAGAGCCAGCGTATAAATTATCATTAAATGAGATCGTTCCAGATCCATTTGCAATTGAAACAGTGGTGATACGGTCACCGCTAGCACCCACTGTGCCATTAAAGGCGATTCCACCAGAATTGGTGATGGTGAAAGTCCCGATATCAGTGCCAATTGCACCGGAGACCGTAATGGCACCAGTTGTATTGAAGGTAATATTCGACTTTGCATTACCCGCTGTTCCAGAAATTGAGCTTAATGTCATCGGCGTTACAGCGCCAGCGCCAAGAACTAAAGTAACTCCGTCATCTAGTGTGGCTGCGCCTAGAGTAATGCGGCCGGTAGTCGGACTCAGGCTAGTACTATAACTAAAACGAGTGGGAACATTGATATAAATCGGGCTTGCGGTTGCATTTAAGCTCTGCGCTTTAATGGTGACGCCAGACGAGCTAGCAATCGACAGACCGCCAAGGAAATTAAATATGTCGAGAGCATAGTCACCTAGCTGTATAGCACCAGTGTTATAGAAGGTGGCGGCGTTTGTAACATTAGTTGTACCAGCTGCAGCAGCTAGACTAGTACCCATATTGTATAGAGTGATACCAAAAGCATTACTTCCAGAATTCTGGCCAACTGTTAACGCTTGCGCATCAATGGTTCCGTTAACAACGATAGCGGCAGTTTGATTAGCATCGCCTAAAGTCAAAGTACCGACACGCTTAGATGATCCAACAGAACCTGTAATGGTGATGGTGCCGCCCTTAGCTTTTAGAGTTAAATCTTCTAAGCCAACATTGGTGCCTTGTACAGGTCCATTGATTGTAATATTTGCACCAGCAGCATTATTGGCATAAGTATTGATTACAGAATTAACGACCAAAGTTACAGTCTTATCACTTGCGCCTAACAAAACTGCAGCACTATTCGTATTGATGGTTCCGCCTAGAGAGATAGCAGAAGGCGCTGTCGCAATCAGACCATTGGTGAAGGTTAAGGTATCGGTACTTTCGTTGCCGAGGTAAAGCGCTCCAGAAGTACTAAACGTCACTGCATTTGTAATGGTGGTTGTAGCGCCATAAAGATTGA
>NZ_JACVPA010000005.1 GCF_018882155.1 Polynucleobacter nymphae | reverse complement strand
CCATTGCTGGTGGTGCAAACGCATTGACTATAACCGGCAATGCCATCTTTGGTGGTGCGATAACGAATGTTACTAACCTATCAGTCTCTGGCACCACCTCCATTGCTGCTGATATCACCACGACCGGTACTCAACTCTATAGTGGTGCAGTGACACTGAGTGGCGGTGATCGCACCTTAACAGGTACTACGATTACAACAAACGGTATTACGGGTGGTAGCAATGGCTTAACCATTACTGGCGCTGGTGTATTTAATGGTGCAGTAACTGGTATCACTAACTTATCAGTCAGCAGCACTAGCACCTTAGCTGCTAATGTAAGCACTACTGGTACCCAACTCTATAGTGGTGAAGTGACTATAGGAGGATCCTTAGTTACGCTCACTAGCACTGGCACTGGATCTAATGGCAATATCAGCTTCAGTTCTGCGGTAGATGGTAATGCTGATAATACACAAGCATTAACTGTAGTGAGTTCGGGCACAATGACTTTTGGTGCGGCGGTAGGTGTTGCTCATCCATTATCTGCATTAACTACAGGAGTAGGAACGACATCTTTGGCGGGCAATATCACTACCTCTGGTGGACAAACTTATGGTGGCAATGTTGTTTTAAATAACAGCCTGAACTTAAGTTCACTTACTAATGGAGACATTACAATCGCGGGCAACCTCAGTGCGGCCCAGGCTATATTACAACTTTTAGGTAATGGAGCCTATATTCTGAATGGGACCACCTATACCCCTAGCGGTACTTATACGACAGCGCTGGGCAATGTAGGGTCCCTTACGTGGACTGGAACAAATTACACATGGACGCCATTAACTGGTGCAAGCACATCAGAATTATTATTAGTGGGTGGCGGTGGAGCTGCTGGTAGTCAGTATGGCGGCGGTGGTGGTGGCGGGGGCGGTCTTATTTATAAGACGGATGTCACCTTGAGTGCGGGGGTTGCTTATACGATTGGCATAGGTAATGGCGGCATCGCTGTTGCTAGTGATAATGGTGGGAACGGAGGTAGTACAAGCATCTCTGGGACAGGACTCTCGCTTACAGCAATTGGTGGCGGTGGTGGCTCTACGTACAATAAACTCGCACTTAATACTGGTGGTTCCGGCGGTGGTACTCGAACCGATCCTGCGCAGTGTGGGAATGCCGCACCTTGCCCTGGCGCAACAAGTGTGTACTACTCAGATGGGCTGAGCTACACCTACGGTAACCCCGGTGGTTCTGGTGGCCAAAATGGAAATGGTGTTGGAGGCGGCGGTGGCGGTGCTGGCGCAAGTGGTGGTAATGCGTCCAATAAGACTGGTGGTAATGGTGGTAATGGATTAACCGTTAGCATTACGGGACAAAGCCAAACCTTTGCAGGCGGCGGCGGTGGTGGTGCAGAAAACGTTAGCTCTGGAAGCGCCCAAGGTGTAGGCGGGACAGGTGGTGGTGGAACTGCTGTTATTTCTCCGCTAACAGCTCAAAATGGACAAGCAAATACTGGCGGCGGCGGCGGTGCGCTTGGTGGTTGTATCAGCGCGCCATCTGGTTGTAATATTTATCAAAAAGCTGGTGATGGTGGTTCTGGTATTGCAGTAGTTCGTTATTCCGTGGTCGGTTTAAATGTCAGTACCGGCTCAGGAAAGTTTATTTTGACCGGTAATTCCTCAACATTGGCATCGCTAAATATTAGTTCAACCAGTACAACAAATGCCATTAACGGTATTGTTGGTGGTTCCACAACAGTGACTGTTGGTGGCAGCGGTGGTGTGTTCACTCTTTCTGGTGCCAATACCTACACCGGTGGTACCACTGTCAGCGCAGGCACTCTCCAAGCAGGCGCTAGTTCTACCCCAACATCCGGTACTGTAACTAGCGGCCCCTTCGGTACTGGTCGTGTGACAGTGAACTCAGGAGCGACTTTGGATCTCAACGGCAAAACAATTGCCAACCTGTTAACTCTCAATGGCACGGGCGATAGTAGTAATGGCGCCCTTTATAACAGTAGTAGCTCTGCAGCCACTGCAAATGGTGCGATTACTTTAGGCTCAAGCACTACGATTAAAAATGTGGGTGCGCTCACTTTAGGTAGCACGATTAATGGCGCCTTTGGTCTAACAATTACTACTACCAGCACTGGAGCAGTAACTTTAGGAGGTGCGATTGGTGGCACAACTAATCTCTCAAGTTTGACTACTAACGCATCATCTGGATCTGCTGGTATCACGATTTCAGGTGGCAGCATCATTACGACTGGTGCAATCAACTTTGGTCATGCTATTACCTTAAGCACTGCCACAACGACCACTTTCAATGCAGGTACTGCAGTTTCTTTAGGTAGCACTCTGAATGGTGGCGGTAATGCTTTAACCATTAGCAATAATGCAGAGATTAATGGTGCACTTACTAGCGTATCCACGTTGCAAGTAGGCGGCACTACTAGCTTAGGTGCAAATGTCACTACGACTGTAAATCAAAGCTATACCGGGGCAGTGACATTAATTGGCGCTGATCGTACATTGACTTCTAGTGGCGGCGGTAGTGTGGCCCTTGGGGCAACCGATGGACTATTTGGCTTGACTGTAAGTAATGGGGCGGGCTCTATCACCCTTGGGGCAATCGGCATCAATAGTCCTCTAACTTATCTCACCTTGCAGGGTACGGGAAGCAATACCCTGAACGGAAATATCACCAGCAGCGGCAGTGTAGATTTAAAAGGAACATCTCGGGCTTCAACTTTCTCAGCTGACAGAACAATTTCAACAAGCTCCGGAAATGGTAACGTCACCTTTGGTGTAGTGAATAGTGCTTTCGGGCTCAATGTTGCAGCGGGCAGCGGAACGATCAGCACTCTAGCAGTGGGTACTACAACCCCATTAGCCTTTATTACATTCACAGGCTCTGGTATTAATACCATTGGCGGCTATATCACCAGCGCAGGCGCAATTAATCTTGGCACTTTAAGAACGAGCAATGTGGCAAGTAGCCAGACAATTAGTTCAGGCTCCACTCTTAATATCGGCGCTGTCAATCTTTCCGCAGCAGTAAATTTAACCCTAGATGCCGGAACAAATGCTGCCAATAGCATTACTGTAGCAAGCATTACTGGGCCGGCTACCGGAACAGCGGCCAATGTGACCTTCAGTAGCGGCGGCGCGGTGACGGTCTCTGGCGATATTACCACCGGTATTGGAACCTTATGGCTCAATAAAACAGCAGGTAATGTCAGTTTTGCCGGTTCATTACAGGTGTCTCAATTTAAGACGGATGCGAATTCGACTTACAACATTAGCTTAACTGGATCAACCAACTCGATTGCCAGTTTTGCAACCGCTACACCATTTGAAACAAGTGGAACACTCACCATTGGTGATTCTGCCTCTGATACATTTACTTATTCAGGCGGCTCTTTTGTCCCTTCTAGTCCATCCTCATTAAGTCTAGGTGGAACTATTACTACCAGCAGTATCACTGCGGGAGCAGGATATATCACCCTAGGTGATTCCAATACTTCTTTGGCGCTCAATTCAAATCTCACGTTGAACAGTAGCGCAAGCAATGGCACGATTACGATTGCTAGAGCGATTGCTGGTGCTGGAAAAGACTTAACACTAAACGCAGGTACAGGCACTATCTCAATTACAGCTGCTTTGACGGGCATGGGTGGGCTCAGCTTGAGTGGTAACAAAATTGATTGGTCCTCTACTTTGGATGGTACTGGTGTTTTAACACTCAAACCTACTACTACAACGAATTTAATTCATGTGAATGGTACAACTGATGCCACATCTACTATCTTGGATGTTACTGCTACAGAAATAGCGAACTTAGGTAGTAATTTCACTGGACTAGTATTCGGTGGAGCCTCGCAAAGTGGGGATGTATATTTAAAAACAAATTTAGCGAGCGCATTGCCAGTGACTTTACGAACCTCAGGGGTAATTTACCTGCAAGGCGATTTCACTGGTAGCGGAAGTTCTACCCTGAACTTAACTGGCGCAACTCAGATTAGTGCAGCGCGTACTTTGTCTGCAACCACAGTAACTACCAACTCTACACTCACAACAGTGAGTTCTGGTGCTTACGCACTCACGATTACTGGTAATGCTGTTTTTGGTGGTGCCATCACGGCGGTTACCAATCTTTCTGTCTCTGGGACTAGCTCTATCGCTGCTAATATAACTACCACGGGTACGCAAGGCTATACCGGCGCAGTTACTTTAACGGGTACTGGTGCTACCAGAACCTTACAAGGCACCACCATTACTACTAGCTCAACTATTGCTGGTGGAGCGAACTCATTAACGATTACCGGTAATGCGGTATTGAATGGAGCAGTCACTGGCGTTACTAATTTAAGCGTATCAGGAACAACTTCACTGGGTGCTGACATTAGTACAAGTGGTACCCAAACTTATACCGGGGCAGTGACGATTTCTGGTGGCGATAGGGTGTTGACTGCAACTAATAATGCGATTTTATTTAGCAGTACCATCAATAGCGATGCAGCCTTAACTCCACGTTCACTCACAATTTTAGCTGGTAGTGGAAACACTACGTTTAGCGGAGCGGTAGGTAATACCTACGCACTCAATTCTTTAAGGGTCGATGGGACATCAACCATAGCTGCAAATATTACGACTGCAGGCACCCAAAATTTTGTTGGTAATGTTGTCATTAGTGGGACCGATGTTAATTTAAGTTCAACTGGCAATAGTGGATCTGGTCAGGCTATGAATTTTGGTGCTGACATTGATGGTTTATCTGCTAGTGCAAATAGCTTATATCTATATAGTGGCATTGCTGAGATCGCCGTTGGTGGAAACATCGGTAAAACTGTTGCATTGAATTATTTAGGTTTAGGTGGTACAGGCACCTTAACCACAATTTCAGGTACGACGACCAATAATTATGACTACACGGGAGCAGCCCAAACCTTCACGGCAACATATGCTGGTACCTATACATTTTATCTTTGGGGAGCTAAGGGTGGAGCCTATGGCAATGGATATCCTGCAATTGGTGGCAATGGAGGATATGCCACTGGTAGTCTTGATTTAACTGCTGGTCAGACAATTAATATTTATGTAGGCGGTGCTGGAACATTAATTTACAACGGTACCTTAGGAGGTGGAGGTTGGAATGGTGGTGGTAATGGTCAAGGTGCATCTGGAGGTGGCGGCGGCGCTACAGATATTCGAGTGGGTGGGACCGCCTTAACAAATCGTGTCATTGTTGCTGGAGGTGGCGGTGGTGGCGGACTTTATTCTTATGATGGTGGTTATGGAGGCGGTTTAACTGGTGGCACCGGTGGTAATGCTACTAATTCAACTGCTGCATATGGCGGTACGGGCGGTACTCAAAGCGCGGGCGGAACTGGATCAGGAACTTATCTTGGCTCTGCTGGTACGCTAGGACAAGGAGGTCAAGGCGGTAGAAATACAGGCACTGCTGATTATGCTGGTGGCGGTGGTGGCGGATATTATGGTGGCGCTGGTGGTGCTGCTTCAGTTAATTATGGGTCGGGTTATGGTGGCTCTGGTGGCGGAGGATCATCTTACATTGGAGGTGTAAGTAGCGCTACTACTATTGCAGGTAATGCATCAATGCCTGCTACCGGAGGTGGTACGCAAATCGGTCAAGCTGGCAATGGCTATGCAAGAATTGTTTTAACCAATCAAACAATTACAACTTTTAGTGCGGGTACTCAAACTGGAAAAATTCAAGTCAATGGTTCAGTAAAAGCTACTACCTTAAATACAGCTAACACTGCATTTGAGTTAGTCCTCGGTCTTGCTAATAACAATTCAACGATTGGCTCAGCTACTACCTTTAATAATACGGGTGCTTTGACAATCGGTTCAACAGGGTCTGGTCAAACTTTAACCATCAGTGGGGCGCTTATCGCTACAGCAAGTAGCGTCGTGAAGATTGGCACTTCCATTACAACGGCTGGCAATCAAACCTATGGGGCTGCGCAAACACAATCTAGCGGCCTCACTATAGATAGCACTAGCTCATCAAATAATGGTGTAATCGCATTTAATAGCACATTAGATAGCATTGCATCAGGTAGTTACGGATTAACCGTCTCCTCAGGCTCGGGCAATGTCACCTTTACTGGCATCGTCGGTGGTGCATCGGGTGGTGCTCTAGGTGCTTTAACTGTGAACTCTACTGGTGCTACTACCTTTAGCGCTGCAGTCACC
>NZ_JACVPA010000004.1 GCF_018882155.1 Polynucleobacter nymphae | reverse complement strand
GAGTAATAGCGCCTAGAGTGATTGGTGCATTAGTACTGTTGATCGTGCCACTAATCGTTCTAGCGCTTGGCGCTGTCGCAATCAGACCATTGGTGAAGGTTAAGGTATCGGTACTTTCGTTGCCGAGAGTTACAGTTCCAGTGTTGGCAAAAGTAGTTGTACCGGCAATCGTGTTAGAACTACCGTTGATAGCAACGTTGTAATTAGCAGATCCCGCGCCAATAGTCATTGCGGTGGTAATGTTTAAATTACCACCAAATGTCACAGTATTTCCAGCGGTTGTACTGGCAATGGAGAGTGTTTTAGCTTGTATGCTCCAGCTTGATAAACCACCAGTATTCAATATGGAGACTGTGTCGATATCGGTATCGATCTTATCCAGTATCGTGACGCTTCCTAAAGTATTAATAGTGATATTCGATGATGTTCCACCAGCAGTGCCCACAATGGATGCCAGAATCAGTGGATTAGTGATTCCTGTGCCTAAAGTTAAAGTCACGCCATCAGCCAAGGTGGTCGCAGCAAGAGTAATAATGCCTGTTGAAGTAGAGCCAATGGTTGTATTAGCCAATATGGTTAATGGAGTAACACCAAACTTGATCTGGCTTGAACCGGATGTCACCGCAATCGTGCCAGATAAATACTTTCTACTTGGAGCTTCTGCCGTTAAGCCATTGGTGAAGGTTAAGGTGCCAAGAGCAGCGCCTAGCGTTAAGGTACCTGTATTACTAAAGGTAGCAAGGTTGGTAATCGTGCCAGAACCTGCGTTAAGTGCCAAGTTATAGGCTTGGGCAGCAGTATTTAAAGTAGTTGCAGTAACAGCACCATTAAAGGTAATAGCGCCTGTGGTATTAGTCAGTGTGACGGTAGTCGCCCCTACTGTGCCGCTAAAGGTGGTGCCACCCGAGTTGGTAATGGTGAGGGAGCCTACTCCGGATACGCTGGTGCCGTTGATTTCAGCGCCAGCTACACCGCCAGTAGCCAGACTTAAGTCAAATGTTGCCCCGGTTACTGCACCAATCGTTAGATCAGCCGCATTATTAGTGGCGTTAGTATTGATCGTACTAGCGGCGCCAAGAGTAATAGCGCCTAGAGTGATTGGTGCATTAGTACTGTTGATCGTGCCACTAATCGTTCTAGCGCTTGGCGCTGTCGCAATCAGACCATTGGTGAAGGTTAAGGTGCCAAGAGCAGCGCCTAGCGTTAAGGTACCTGTATTACTAAAGGTAGCAAGGTTGGTGATCGTGCCAGAACCTGCGTTAAGTGCCAAGTTATAGGCTTGGGCAGCAGTATTTAAAGTAGTTGCAGTAACAGCACCATTAAAGGTAATAGCGCCTGTGGTATTAGTCAGTGTGACGGTAGTCGCCCCTACTGTGCCGCTAAAGGTGGTGCCACCCGAGTTGGTAATGGTGAGGGAGCCAATGTCAGTACCTACAGTTGTAGTAACACCAACCGTACCAATTGAATTGATCACCACATAAGATGGCGTGCCGTTCAGCGTGCCTGCGATCGAGTTAATTGAAATAGTCGCTGGTCCGCCATTACCAAGCGTCAGCGTTACACCATCCGCTAAAGTAATGTTTCCAAGCACTACTTGGTCAGATGGATTGACATAAGTGGTATCAGCGCTCAGAGTCAAACCACGACTTGCACCCAAACTATATCGATACGTTGTATTCAAAGAACCAACTACAGTCGACCCAGTACCAGCCAAGGTCAATTCATAAAGAGCGTTGGCATAACCCACATTGCCCAAGGCAATAGAGCCGCCTCCATTGCTAATACTTAATGAATAGGTGCCTGCAGTTGT
This sequence comes from Polynucleobacter nymphae, assembly GCF_018882155.1. Classification (GTDB taxonomy): domain Bacteria; phylum Pseudomonadota; class Gammaproteobacteria; order Burkholderiales; family Burkholderiaceae; genus Polynucleobacter; species Polynucleobacter nymphae. The sequence continues at coordinate 7,880 of NZ_JACVPA010000004.1, read as the reverse complement.
TCCTGTGCCGCCATCGATATTACCAATGAATACATTGCTTTCCGTTGTAGTAATGGTTGGGCTGTAGAACAATTCGGTACTTCTGGATGTGCCTTTTAAGTCAATTGCACCTGTTGTAGTAATACTTCCACGCAATTGGTTGGTACCGGTTCCATATAAAGTTAAGGCAGCTAAATTAGCACTTTGACCCAATGCGCCCAGATCAATAGTTCCTACACCATTGGTGATGCTCAATGCAAAGGCACCATTGGTATCACCCAATGTAATGGTGCCTGCAGAAGTACTGGTTAAAGTGGTTGTAGCTGCTAAGGTATTGGTTCTTGAGGTACCTTTTAAATCAATTGCACCAACTGCTCTAATACTGCCTGGCAATGTATTTGCTCCAGTGCCTTGTAATGCAAGCGAGCTCACTGGTGTGACATCACCGATTACCCCACCAAATGAAATAGCACCGGATCCGCTATTGATGATCAGCGCTTGGGCGCCATTGATTTTGGAGGTGGCGCCGCTTAACGATATTAATTTATCCGTTGAAGTGAGCGTAATTTGATTGGTAGCTAAAGTAATTGGGCCAGTGTAAGTTTGTGTGCCCGTGCCAGAGCTAATGTTATTCGCCAATGTGAAACCGGCAGTACCACTTAAAGCCAAATTACCCGTAGTGGTAATACCAACAGTTGTTACTGTTCCAATGGTATATGCGGTGTTTTGAGCAAAGCTAAGCACGCCAGTATTAGCGGCTAAGGTACTAATGGAATTTGAGCTCCGGGTTAAGGTGTGCGTACCTGAACCCAGTAGACGTAGGCCATTAGTGGAAATATTTTGTGACTGAGTAACAGTGCCAGTAGTGCTGAGGGTTAATGTGTCAGTAACAGTCACACCAGCTGTATTGACTGTCCCAATATCAAATCCTGAGTTTTCGGTAAAGCTTACAGTGCCTGTATTAGCAGCCAATGTAGTAATGGCATTGGCACTATCGGTTAAGGTATACGTTGCCCCTGCTCCTAGTAGCTCTAAGCCATAGGCAGTTAATCCGGCGCCAGTGTCTTGGGTGACATTGCCACGAGAATTCAATGTCAGCACATTACTGGTGCCACTGCTGCCGCCCAATACCGAGACAGCACCTGTAAATTGCATGCCGCCATTAGAAGTAGCGCCACCGTTAATTAAAGTCAGTCTGTCTTTAAAGGTATAGGCCGCTACTGTAATCTTGCCAGTAGCGGCAGCGCTACCAATGGTAATAGCCGAGAAACCGTCGCTAATATAGTCAAGCTCTGTGGTATCAAGGTTTAAGACTCCAGAAGCTCCTGCCAAACCAATAGTGGTAGACGCTGTTTTAGGAGCAATGCTTAAAGTACTCGTGCCCGAAACGCCCGCGCCAACAGAAATCGCATCAGTTGTGATTGATAAGGAGCTTGCTCCCATCGCAATGGAGCCACTACTACCGGTGACAACCGAGCCAGCAGTAATGGTAGTCGCACCCAAAACTTTATTAGCACCAACTGCACCATTGAAGGTGGTGGTAGCTGAACCAGAATCAATCGATACAGTAGGTGTAGTGGCACTAGAGTGCGTATTGATAGTGGAGCCGAAGGTGATATCGGCATTGGAGGTAGAAAGAGCTGTTCCTGTAGCAATCAGAAGAGCACCGTTATAAGATTGCTGACCAGAAGTAGTGATGCTATTTGTATAAATAGTAGTGGCACCACTAACCGTTAGATTTTTAGACGTTCCGCTGAGAGATACAGTATCTACAGCTTCATTTCCAAAAACTGCATTTCCTACAATTGCCAAACCATATGCACCGGACACAGTACTATTAAAGGTCGTTGTTGTAGCAGTTAAAGTCTTATCGGTGGAGCCACCAAGAGTAACGGCATTGTTATAGGTTTGTGTACCACCAGTGGTATTTATTGAGGAGCTATTAATAGCAGTAGTACCAGATGTAGAGTTTTGTAAAACGCTAGCCGCTACTGCAGTAGAGCTAAAGGTTGATGTTCCTGTGCTGGTAAGAGAAATATTACCCAGCCCTTGTGAGCCACCTACTGCTCCAGTAAAGGTGATGTTTCCGACTCCCGCATTAGCCGTCAAAGCGCGAGTTGCCACACCGTCACCATTCAGAAAGTCGCTGAATAAAATCGCACCACCGCCGGAAGAACTATTGAGGACAACATCACCAGATAGGGTCACTGGATCGCGATAGGTTTGCGCGCTTGAAGTGGTGATATTTGCACCCAGAATTGTTGAGCCTAGTGCATTCGTCCCTACCGAAATTGAATTAACAGGAGCGTCAAATTTAGTAACGCCAGAAGAATTTACGGTAATTGCGCCAAGCATTCCGTTAGCTCGAGCACCAACTGCACCTTGGAAAGTTACATTACCCGCACCAGAGTTGATAGTTAAAGATTTATTAGCTGTTGATAACCCACCGCCAGAGACCAAGAAGCTACTAGCGTCGTTATCTTGCGCAGACCCATATGGTAGGTTGTAAACGGCGGTTGTGTTTCCAGATGAATTATCAAATACTTGAGCCCAACCGCCCAATCCACCATGCTGATACAAGGTCATGACAGTTCCGGCACCCACTGCTACAGATGAGGTCTGATCATTGATGCCCCAGGCACACATATCACATGAATTATTGTTGACATAGGTGCCTGCTGACTTAATACCCGTCCATGTGAAATAAGTGCCAGTTCCGTTGTAGTCAACGTAAAAAGTAGCCGTAGGATTATTGGAAACGTAAATACTATTAATTGTCGTACCCGCGCCACTAAATAAAATGTATCCACCGGTAGTGCTTAGGATAATATCTTCATTCAAAGTAATAGGGCCAGTAAAGGTTTGGTTACCATTACCACTTGAAATATTGGCAGCAAATATCATTCCCCCAGTACTGCTTAGACTGACATTACCGGTAGTAGTAATTCCGACGGTATTGACGACGCCAACTGTAAACCCAGAGTTTTCAACAAACTCAAGTGATCCCGTATTCACCGCCAAGGTAGTAATGGCGTTACCTGTATTCATTAAGGTGTAAACACCTCCAGCTCCAAGTAGCTCAAGTCCTGCAGCGGCAATTTTTTGAGTTTGAGTTACGGATGCAGTGCTACTTAAAGTGGTATTTCCCGTAGTTGTTAAACCGTTAGTACTATTCACTGTACCAATATCAAACCCTGAATTCTCAGTAAACGATACAGCGCCAGTATTACCAGCTAGAGTAGTAATCGCATTGCTAGTGTTATTCAGTGTATATACACCACCAGTACCTAATAACTCCAGGCTTGGTGTGCTAATCAGTTGCGATTGAGTGACAGCACCAGTAGAACTTAAAGTGGTTTTTACTGCGGCCGTTAAGCCACTTGTACTATTAACAGTACCGATTTCAAAGCCTGAATTTTCAGTAAATGCCACTGTACCCGTATTAGCGGCCAACGTAGTAATAGCATTGCTAGTATTGGTTAAGGCGTAACTACCACCTACTCCCAAAAGCTCAAGAGTCGGCGAGCTAAGGAGTTGAGACTGGGTAACGCTAGCAGTAGAGCTTAAGCTGGTTTTAACGGAGGCTGTTAGTCCGCTTGTACTTCCAACTGTCCCAATATCAAATCCTGAGTTTTCGGTAAAGCTTACAGTGCCTGTATTAGCAGCCAATGTAGTAATGGCATTGGCACTATCGGTTAAGGTATACGTTGCCCCTGCTCCTAGTAGCTCTAAGCCATAGGCAGTTAATCCGGCGCCAGTGTCTTGGGTGACATTGCCACGAGAATTCAATGTCAGCACATTACTGGTGCCACTGCTGCCGCCCAATACCGAGACAGCACCTGTAAATTGCATGCCGCCATTAGAAGTAGCGCCACCGTTAATTAAAGTCAGTCTGTCTTTAAAGGTATAGGCCGCTACTGTAATCTTGCCAGTAGCGGCAGCGCTACCAATGGTAATAGCCGAGAAACCGTCGCTAATATAGTCAAGCTCTGTGGTATCAAGGTTTAAGACTCCAGAAGCTCCTGCCAAACCAATAGTGGTAGACGCTGTTTTAGGAGCAATGCTTAAAGTACTCGTGCCCGAAACGCCCGCGCCAACAGAAATCGCATCAGTTGTGATTGATAAGGAGCTTGCTCCCATCGCAATGGAGCCACTACTACCGGTGACAACCGAGCCAGCAGTAATGGTAGTCGCACCCAAAACTTTATTAGCACCAACTGCACCATTGAAGGTGGTGGTAGCTGAACCAGAATCAATCGATACAGTAGGTGTAGTGGCACTAGAGTGCGTATTGATAGTGGAGCCGAAGGTGATATCGGCATTGGAGGTAGAGAAAGCAGTGCTTTGCTTAATGAGTACTGCATTATTAAAGGTCTGAGTGCCACTAGTGACGATTGAGGAAGCGTCAATAACTGTAGTGCCACCCGTACCCGTGTTGATTGATTTGGTATTTACGTTTGCATTAATATTAAAACTACCGCTTCCATTTGAACGCACAATATCGAGATCATAGTTACTGCCAATCGCACCGTTTAGCGTGATATCACCAGAACCAGTTGAGAGAGTTAATAGTGGGATGCTACTAGGATTGCCGTCTAGTAACCCATTAAATGTTAACGACTGATTCTGAGTTGTGATGGAAACAGTTGATGCTGTAATCGCCACTGGGCCAGAAAAGCTGAATGTTGCAGTATCGGTGCCTGATAAATTAGCGCCAAGATTGATATTGGCACCATTTGTACTAAATGAAACTGGACTTCTAAATGAGAGATTGGATAAAGTGCTAATTGCCCCAGTAGTAGCTGACCCAAATGTAACGCTACTAAATGTGCCGTTGAGGTATCCAAAAGTATTTAGATAAGCTAATTTAGTTATCGTAAGATCCAGTTTAGTGTCGAAATTATTGTTTGTACTATCTAAATCTCCAAGCACCATAGTATTGCCAGAGGTGTAGGGTCGCACAATCATCGCAGAATCTCGTCCATATATATTTGCAGTAGGATTAAACTCATCAGCTGTAATCGTAATCGCTCCTAAACCAGCGAAGGCATCCCCAATAGCCGCAGTAGTTAAGACACCCGTACCAGAAGTAAGTGTTAAGGATTTGGTAGCACCCGATACCGCACCGCCTAAAGTGAGATCTCGTGAACCTACCGCACCACCAGAGGTGTTAATGGTGGTGGCGTCAGTTAATGTAATCGGCGTATCAGAGTCTCCAATGGAGGTAACTCCATTACTAGTGATGGTACCGGCTAAATTAACTGCGCTTGGAGCTGTAGCTGTTAAGCCAGCACTGAACGTAATGCTTCCACTAGAAGCGTTACCAAGAGTCAGGGTTCCGGTATTGAGGAATTGGGTCGCCGCTGTAACGGTATTACCTGTTCCAGTGATTGATACGTTGTAGGGATTGGCTGTCGTAACTAAAGATCCGGCAACTAAGCCGCCGCTAAATGAAACAGTGCTTGCTGAAGTTGTGTTGGTTAAAGTTACAGCGTTAGATACATTGACAGCACCACTAAACGAAGCACCGCCAGAGTTAGTGACAGTTAAATATTTCAAAGAACCACCCGTTCCCAGGGTAGCGGAAGAGTTAATCACAGCAGTACCTGAGTTCAGCGTTAAACCACTAGCATTAGCACCACCAGAATTTGTTGTGCTAAATCCTGACATGGCCCAAGATTCATCGTTGCTACCTTGATCCAAGCTAGAGGTAATGCGCAATGGCAAGGAAGCTATTCCGGCCGGAGTGTTTAAGACCACCTTAAAACGCTGGTCATTCCACCCAGCAACAAATTGAGTGGTATTAGCATCACCAACCCATGGCGTGATGGTCCAACTATAGCCAGCATTGCTTCCGGTAATGGGTGAAGTCAAGAACCATTGAGCGCCATAGGCATCGCATCTAAACTCTTGATTAATAATCAAAACCCCATTGGCGTAAATTTTAAGGCTTTCACCGGTATCCCATGAATCCAGCCGGTAGAAATTAAAGTTAAATGTAGTGGCAGATCCGCCCAAGGTAAATGTTTTAGAAACCTCGCCACCAGAACCGTATAGACCAATGACTGAACCCCAGGAACCTAATGAATAATCCGTGCCGCCAGTCCAATCAGACGCAAGCGTTGCATTAATGGCAGTCAGATTAATGAACGCGCCTGCGAGGGTGATTGTGGCTCCAGCTACATTGACGCCATTATTGGTGGTATCTAATGTGGTGTCATAGTTCACATAGGCAATACTTGTAGCATTGCCTAGGGCAATCGGAGCGCCTTCTGTGCGGATACTGCCGCCTAAATTCAGTGTTGGCTGACTGATTGCACTGAGGCCGCCAGTAAAGATGAAAATATCACTAGCCTGATTGCCAATAGTTAAACTTCCGGTATTGGTAAATGAAACAGCATTCGTGATAGTTGAAGTACCGCCATTACCACCATTTAGAATCAAATCGTAGGCTGTCGTTCCAGTCGATAGAGTGGCTGCTGAGATGACGCCATTTGCAGTAATAGCGCCCGTTTGAGAGCTGGTACCCAGACTCAGAGTACCGATACCATTTAATGCTGAATTTATGGTACTTACAGCAGTGCCACTATTAATCGTTAAGTTTTTCGCATTTCCTGTGACGATATTGGAGATGCTTGCCCCTACCGTGATAATGCCGCTGGCACTCGTCAAGCTCCTAACTCCACTACCGCCAAGGGTTACATCATTATTCAGAGTAATCACTCCCGTGCCAGTTGTGATATCTCCGGCATTCCAAGCGAGCGGACTATTAATCGTGAAAGCGGCATTAGTACTTGCTGCTGCGCTCAAGTTATGAGCCAAAGTAAATGTGCTACTTGATGTGAAGGTCGTTGGATCCTTAAAGCTCAAATTAGCTTGTGATGTCAAATTACCTGTGTAACTTCCATTACCGAAATTAATAACAGTAAAGCCATCAGCCAAATATCCAAGCTCAGTCGCCGTTAGATTCAAAACGCTAGTAGCGCTATTATCAGAGACACCTAAATAGATACCTCTATTTAGCGTGCTTGGTGCGATCGTTAAGGAGCCTGATCCAGAAAAACTTCCGGAGATGTTAATTTCATTTGCGGTTAAAGAGGTATCTCCTAGTCCTGAGGCAGTGCTGCCGATCAAAATGGTTGAAGTGCCAGCATTGAGTGTTAAGGTTTTACTAGCGCCGGTAATGGCTCCGCCCAGTGTTAATGCAGTGTTAGCAGTTGCTGTGGAGATGCTCACATTGTCAGCTAACGTGATGCCAGTATTGCCATCTCCAATACTGACAATTCCACCGCTAGTAATAGTGCCTGCCAATGTCACGCCACTTGGAGCTGTTGCAGTAATGCTACCCGAGAAGGTGAAGCCATCAGAACTGGCGTTACCTAGAGTCAAGGTTCCAGTATTTGCAAACACCATATTGTTGGTAATTGCATTTGTAGTTCCCAGCAATCTCACGTTATAAGCATTCGAAGTACCGGTAACCGTAAATAATGGAGTAGTGAAATTATCTTGAAACTCAATAGTGCCCACGGAATCCTTAATGACTACACTGGTACCAGTTTTAACTGCGCCAACAAAGGTGGCGTTACCAACCTTAGTAATAGTTAAGCTTGATAAGGCCACACTAGGGCCAACGCCGATAGTGCCTGATACATCTATTGCAGATGAGCCAGAATTTAAAGTCAGAGATCTGGTGTTATCTGAATCACCATAGATGCTGCCAATAAACCCGATATTGCGACCGGTAGATAATCCCGTGGTTGAATCGAGGGTGACAGAATTCCCCAAGGTCACTGCCCCGGTATAGCTCTGGGTACCACTGGTGGTGATATCCCCATTTAAGGTGATGCCGGTGCCTGTGATGGCTAAGTTACCTGAGGTAATAGTAGTAACAGTTACTGCCC
>NZ_JACVPA010000003.1 GCF_018882155.1 Polynucleobacter nymphae | reverse complement strand
TTGGATTACAGACCACCAGCACCCCAGGCACAAGTACCCAGAATCATCCAGAATCAACCTATGATGCTGCAATGATTTACTATAGAAAAACTCTCTCAAGTAGTGGACCTAAATTGACAGCAGTTCACTTCAAAGGTACCGCCCTTCCTTGACCACTTAGAGGGGCCATCTGCCAAATGCTTAACTAGCTCCAAGTAAGTCAGAGTTACACCATCTTCACAATCTACTGGGGCTTGACGTGGAATTTTTATATCCTTACCGCAGGTATTACATACCTTTTGATGCCAGAGCCAACCACCGCCCTTCACTAACTCAAACTCGTGATGACAGTTCCTACAGGTAGCCTCGTATCTTGTACCCATCTTATTTAACTTTAGTTAGATGATTATGAATTATGCCAACAGAGAGGGTTTTCAGAAAGTCCTCCGCAACAGCATGGCTTAATTTATTAAACTCCCCGATGCTTAATGATTTATTAATATCCCCGTAACAGACTTGAAAACTCATAAATTTAACGTCTACTCTACAACCAAGGAACTCTAAAAAATTAACATTTTCTAAGTCATTTCTTCCGTCCAAAACATATTGTGCATATACAATCGCACTCATAAAATTTTTCAAATTAAACTTTTGGATTATTTTTTCAATTACAGTCTTTGGCTCTATTCCTTGACCAAGCAGACGAACAACTTCATTTAATTCTTTTGCCGCATCTTTATGCTTTCCTAGAATTAATTTTTTTGAAAATTTAATAATTTCTTCATTTGTACCGAAGTATTTTTCTAGGTAATATTTTTCCAACGCTTCAGCATATTTTTTTCGCTCATCAAAATTCTTTCTTTCTAAAAGCGTTATCTTATATGTGTATTCTAAGGATTTGGATATTCTTGCTAATCCCAGTCCTATATCTCTTAAATCAGGGAAGTATTCGCAAACCTTGCTCCAGTCACGCTCTACCGATGAGAGTAGCTCCTCTTCATTTTCAAGATCTTCTTCCTCAAACTGATTTTTGACCCTTGTAGAGTCATATGTTTTTCTTTTGACTGGGTCCGATAGTATTTCGAAGGCCTCGTTAATATCAGCCATTCGTCGGGTTGCCTCACCCTTATCACCAGCCCATTTATCAGGATGGTAACGCTGCGCTAGCGCTTTATATGCAGCACGAATAACAATATCCTCTGCATCATCTAAAACACCAAGTGTTCGGTAATAATCTTTAGTCATTTTCTTGAACCGGATGAGCTTGAAAAAATTAAAGCAGCTACATAGGCAGGCGCAAGCATTCCTATTGCGATAAATCCAAATAGCAACATATCAAAACCTCCGCATATGGAGCCATGTTTGAGGCAGGCCATCTCATTGATGGCCAAGATAATGCAAATTAGCCATGTGATTGCACCAATGATTAAGCCAGACTTTGTTATGTCATTTCTCATCTTTTGTTTTCTATAAAAATCAGAATCATTTGTCTGCATTCAAGTGTAAGGGGAAAATGGGTCCTCTTTCTATAGATTTTGGGGGATGGGGGTCGCCAAATTAGTCCCTGAGAAAAACATAAGGGGGCACCCCCCTAATTAAGGTTTAATTACATTATGAATTTCGATAGCTCAGACAATAGCGATACCCAATTCGCTGGCAAGATTAAAACTCAAACCTTTAAGCAATTCCAACTGGAGCGTCTTATTAAGGACGGTAAGGTCATTCCTGCGTCCAAGCTAGCCGAAGCCAAGGAGCTCGAGCTGCAGCGTGCCAGGGACTTTGAGGTGGCCTCAGTTGATGAGGAGCGTCATAGACGCTCAGCGAGCGTTGCGCCAGGCGATAAGCTTGAGAATCAACCACTTACTAGGGAAAGATTCAAGGAATAAGGGTTGTGTGGGGAAAATTTGGGGAAATTGAGTGGATTTGACGCCGAGCCCATATAAACCCTTGACAAGTGGCGGAAGAGGTGAGATTCGAACTCACGGAGGACTTTCATCCTCGCCAGTTTTCAAGACTGGTGCATTCAACCGCTCTGCCACTCTTCCATTTGCGATTTCAGCCCTAGATTATAAGGAATTTTTGATTTTTCCTTCTAAATACCTGGCAATGGCAATACTGGAGGTTAATCCTGGGGACTCAAAGCCATACAAGTTGTAGAGTCCTTGCAGTCCATGGTCCTGCGGGGTGTTGAAACAGAAATCGCCTGCTGGGGTATTGGGTGGGACTATTTTGGCTCTCACTCCGGAATAATCTGGCTGTAAGGAGTTGTCTTTAAGCTCGGGCCAATACTTTCTCACAGCTGCATAAAAGCCTTCTCCTCTTTTTGTATCTACCGTGTAATCAATTTGCTCTTCGCGTTCTACATCAAGCCATTCCACATCGGGACCAAACTTCGCTTGTCCAGCCATATCTAAAGTGAGATGCACCCCAAGACCACCAGGTTCTGGGATGGGATAAATCAAATGAGAAAATGGTGATTTGCCCGAGAGCGAAAAGTAATTCCCTTTAGCAAAATAAGCCTTCGGTATTTGATTCTTTTCTAAGCCTTCAATCTTTTGTGCAATTGCAGGCGCACTCATACCGGCACAGTTAATGAAGATTTTGGTTTTGATTTTCATCCCATCGGAGCCACCGATTTCTAATTCAAAACCGCCCTCTGCGTCTTTTCCAATGGGCTTTGCACTCATGAGTGGCGAATGGTAGGCGATCATACCGCCCGCATCTTCAAAGCCACCAAGCAGTGAAAGCATAAAACCATGACTATCTACAATGCCAGTGCTTTCAGAGAGTATTGCTGCAGAACATGTGAGTTTAGGTTCAAGTATCTTTGCCTCTTCACCCGTAATCATCTTGATTTCTGGCACACCGTTATTTTGTGCTTTATAGAGAATCGCTTGTAGATCGTTAATTTGGGATTCATCAGCGACGATCAATTTACCGTACGCTTGGGTACCTACTTGATGTGTGCGGCAATACTCATAGAGGAGTCGATTACCCTCAACACACAATTTTGCTTTGAGTGAATCCTTAGGATAGTAGATACCAGCATGAATAACTTCGCTATTACGAGCACTGCTAATCGTGCCAAAAGAGCCTTCTCTTTCTAGCAAGATCGTGTCTCGGCCTTGGAGCGCCATCTCTCGAGCTACGGCAAGGCCAACTACCCCAGCGCCGATCACAACACAGTCAACTTGCTCCATCTATTTGTCCCGCTTTATATTCATTAGTAGGAATATACCGAATTCCTAGCATTTTCAGTGTTTTAGAGGATTTAGTAGCCCTTCTTGATAAAATCAGGCTATGTCTTCTAGCCCCCTGCAAAACTCAGAAAATATCGCTGCTAGCACCCATACAGCCGTCGATGTGGTGCTCGATACCGCTTATCAAAATATCAGTGCAGCGCAGTGGGATAAGTTATTTTCATTCGCTCGCAAATCCAAGCTTGAAGGTTTTATTGCCGACATGTTTGCTGGTAAACATATTAATCTAAGCGAAGATCGCCCTGCTCTTCATTCTGCGCTGCGTAATCTTTCTAAATTACCCGTCATGTTAGATGGGCAAGATGTCATGCCAGCTATTACCGATGTATGGCGTCGCATTGAAGCGCTCTGTAATAAATGGGTGGGTGTTACTGATGTCATTCATATTGGTATTGGCGGATCTGACTTTGGCCCTCGCCTAGCAATAGAGGCCTTAGCCCATGTTCCAGGCATTGAGAGCCGTGGCATGCGCATGCACTTCTTAGCCAATATCGATACTGCTGAGCTAGCCCGCATTCTGGATCGCGCTCAACCCAATAGCACCCGCATCATTATTGTTTCAAAGTCGTTTACTACTTTAGAGACGACCATGAATGCTAAGGCGGTAGTCAATTGGCTCAAAGATAATGACTGTACTAAAGGACAAATTGCCAATTCTTTATTTGCAGTGACTGCAAACATTCCAACTGCTAAAGCATTTGGCATTGAGGAAGACAATATCTTCCCATTTTGGGATTGGGTGGGCGGTCGCTACTCCGTTTGGTCTGCGGTAGGTCTGCCGATTGCTTTGCAATATGGCTTTAAGACTTTTGAACAATTCTTAGCGGGTGCGCATGCAATGGATTTGCATTTTAAGAATGCACCTCTAGAACAAAATCTGCCGGTCATCATGGCCTTGGCTTTATTACATCAACAAGAAACTCTGGGCATTAAGGCCTATGCGGCTATCCCCTATGCGGATGCGCTAGATTGGTTCCCAAAATGGTTGCAACAGCTTGATATGGAGAGTAATGGCAAGTCGGTTGACCGTCAGGGCAAACCGGTAAAACACTCATCACCAGTCGTATTTGGTAGTGCTGGCAGCAATGCACAACATTCTTATTTTCAGTTGCTTCATCAAGGTAGCGATGTCGTGCCCATTGATTTTATTGCAGTGCGTAAGCCGATGAGTGATCGCCCTGAGGCTATAGCGCATCACCGCATCTTGCTATCCAATTGTTTAGCTCAAGCCCAGGCTTTAGCGCATGGCAAGAAGGCTGATAATCCAAACGATGTTTATCCCGGCAATCGTCCAAGCAACTTGTTGCTTCTACCAGAACTCAATGCTTTTTATCTCGGCGCCCTACTTGCTCTCTATGAAAACCGTGCAGCCAGTCTTGGCGCGCTTTGGAACATTAATAGCTTTGACCAACCTGGGGTGGAGTTTGGCAAAGTACTCGCTAAGCCGATTGAGAAAGCCCTGCTTGATGCTTCTCACTTAGAAGCCAATAACAATATTGATGCTGTCACTGCCGCACGTATTAATTTATTAAATACCTAGCAAAAACCTGTTTTAGCGGGGTTCTTGACATCCAATCATTACATGTTTAAACTTGTTTATACATGTATAGGGAGGTAATTTATGGCTCCAGCACTAAAAGTAGAACAAACAGTTCAGGAATGGGGTAATGGCTTAGGCGTGAGGATTACCTCTCCGGTTGCTAAAGCAGCCCACCTTTCTCAAGGTATGCCAATTACAGTAGAAGTTGTGAAAAACGGCGTCCTCCTCAGGGTTGTGGGAAAGCCAAAGTTAAGTCTTAGTCAAAAACTAAAGGCCTTTGATCCAAAACAACATGGCGGAGAAATCATGGATACACAACCCATTGGAAAAGAGATCATTTAATGATGGAAAAGTTAAGGCTATGGGTTCCTGAGCGTAGGGATATGATTTGGATTAATTTCAATCCCCAATCAGGAAAAGAAATGAAAGATGAGCACCCAATGCTTGTTATTTCCCCAAAACCATTCAATGAAAAAACTGGCCTTGTAATTGGGCTTCCAATGACCCATGCCAAGTCCAATGAAACAAACCCATTTGCAATTAAGTTCTCGACTGGCAAAGCTGACCCAGTCTATATATTGACACACCAACCAAAGTCCTTTGATTGGCGTTTACGTAATGCAAGGCCACACCCTTGGAAAACACTTCCGCCTGCCCTATTTCAAGAAGCATGTGATGGCTTAAATTCCATTATTGAAATTGCTCACTAATATATATTAAATATCAGGACTTACCGTGCAGCTATCGCCATCTATTTTCAAAGCTTATGACATCCGCGGCATTATTGACGAAACTTTAGAGCCATCCATTGCCAAACTCATTGGCCAAGCTTTTGGTACAGAGATGCGTGAGCTTGGAGAAACCGAGATCGTCATTGGACGTGATGGTCGCTTATCTGGCCCCGTCTTAATCGAAGCGCTAACTGAAGGTCTCTTGTCTACCGGCATTAATGTGATTGATCTAGGTATGGTTGCTACACCCATGGTGTACTTTGGCGCTAACCAAGTGATCAACGGTAAGAAACCCAAGTCCGGCATCATGATTACGGGCAGTCACAACCCACCGAATTACAACGGCTTCAAAATGGTTCTGGGGGGTGCTGCCATTTATGGTGACCAAATCCAGGGTTTGCGTAAGCGCATTGAAGCTAAACAATTTATAACTGGTCAAGGCACTAGAAGTACATTTGATATTTTCCCAATGTATTTAGAACGCATTGTGAGTGATGTCAAGCTAGCCCGCCCCATGAAGATTGTGGTTGATTGCGGTAACGGTGTAGGTGGCGCCTTCGCCGGTAAGTTATTTAGAGCTTTAGGCTGCGAAGTACAAGAGCTCTTTTGCGAAGTTGATGGCCACTTTCCGAATCACCATCCAGACCCTGCGCATATTGAGAATCTTAAAGATCTCATCAAGAACTTACAGACTACCGATAATGAACTCGGCCTCGCCTTTGATGGTGATGCTGATCGTCTTGGCGTGGTAACCAAGGATGGTCAAGTGATTTTCCCTGACCGTCAAATGATGCTCTTTGCTAAAGATGTACTCTCTCGCAATCCGGGTGGTCAGATTATTTATGATGTGAAGTGCACTCGTAATCTAGCGACTTGGGTTAAGCAGCATGGTGGTGAGCCTTTGATGTGGAAAACAGGTCACTCTTTAGTCAAAGCCAAACTTAAAGAAACTGGCGCGCCTCTTGCCGGTGAAATGTCTGGCCATATCTTCTTCAAAGACCGTTGGTTTGGTTTTGATGATGGCTTATATACCGGCGCTCGTTTATTAGAGATCCTTTCTAAAGAGAAAGATCCTAATCAAACATTGAATGACTTACCTAATGCTATCTGTACCCCTGAATTACAACTGGCTTGCGCTGAAGGTGAACCTTTTGCGCTGCTAGAGACCATCAAGGCTAATGCCAAGTTCCCAACTTCACAATCGATTAATACGATTGACGGTGTGCGCGTGGAATATGCCGATGGTTTTGGTCTAGCAAGACCTTCAAACACTACGCCAGTAGTAGTGATGCGCTTTGAAGCAGATAGCGATGCTGCGATTGCACGTATTCAGGCAGAATTTAAGGCTGTCTTATTGGCTGCTAAGCCAGATGCGAAACTACCGTTCTAATGCATTAGTGGTTTATTGTCTTTAACATTATGCGCTGGTGCTGTAGCAGCAACATCTTGCACCTGCGGTACTGGACCCCAAGAAGCATGCTCACGCAATTGATTTAACAACAGGCACATTGCTTGTAATGTGGTGCCCGCCATCTTGAGGTTGATATTGGCGCCACCAGGTAGCACCAAATCCAAAGAGAGCACGTCTTCTGAGCCTTGTTTCTCGAGGGCGCATTTAACATCCATCACCAAGATAGGATCTGCGCCGAGTGGATAGTTATTTGCAGGCTGATAAGCGTTGGCCTGACCATCGCTAGTAGCACCCTTCTCCACTTGTACTGCTTCTTTACCAAACTCTGCAATTGCTTTTGCTACTTCTGGACTATGGGTCTGCTCGAGATTCTTGACGAGCAGATGGGAGGTTGCTGCCAAGATGAACAAAGTAACCCGACGGGTAAACCAAAAGCAAAACTCGGTATCCTCCGCTGTATTAAAGCGAAATAGTAAGCGATCATCATGCGCTAAATAGGTGGCGTTGAATTGTTTAATCGTCATTGCGCATATTGTTTAGATTACAGGCAACTATCAGCGTCCTTTAAGCACTTCATATTAGCACCCTCTAATGCATTATTGATGACAGGGTCAGGCTTATCCAAGCTGACCTCATCTGGCTGATCTGTAAGTCTAGAATCTGGGTCATAGTTAGGGTCATCACCGTCATAGCCAAGTTTCTTGCCTGCTGATTTAGATTTGCTTCCTGGAACTCCACCACTAGCTTTACTTGATCCACTGCTACTCGAGGAGGAAGCGCTATCTGAATCAACATCATCACCATCTGATGATGTATCACTCATGGAAACAGTCACTTTTGAACTGGCTTTGCTTGGGCTACTTTCGGCAACAATCATATCTACTTTTAATACTGCAGCAAGATTACCGCCCGATGCTGCAGCTGCAGCTGCAGCTGCAGCCGCAGCTGCAGCTCTGGCAGCCTCAGCCTCACGAACTGGGAATCTCACACCGGGCAACTTAACGCCCGAAGTAAAGCTTGTTATGCCATCAATAATGATTCCTGTTACAGCACCATCAGCCGTTACATTAAAAGCACCATTCACTCTGCCAGTATCAAAAACAATATTTCCAGGCTGGCTTGCTCTAAATGTTGCTACCGTTGATGTACCACCAGCCAAAATGGCAACTTGATCGGCGCTATAGTTTTGAGTTGCCGTGGTCTCGACACCTACTACGCTAATAGTACCTACGCTTGGATTTAAAGCAAATACATCATCTGTACTGATAGCCTGGAGGTTGACTGAGTAGAACGGGATAAGATTGCCTACTAAGCCGTTCAAGATGATTCTAGGTTGCTTATTTGGGTCGCCATTGACAAAGCCGTTATAAACTGCAGCAATCAGCAAGCTATAACCTGCCTTTTCAGGGTTGACTGTGCCAACAAAGCGCACCATTGGGTCATTCGAGATAAAGGTGCGAGTTAACATTACATCAGAAATCGTAAATTTATCGGATGGGCGTGTACTTCTAACGAACTCAGAGTACAAGAAACCAACTACACCATTACTACCAAGAACAGTTGTACCGGTGTAGCTCTGCTGACTGCTGGTTTTCACGTCAGCCAAGAGCCGAATGTTGGCTGCAGTGACATTGAAGTTTTGCAATGGCAAGATTGAGCCTACGCTTGCACCGATGGTGACGGTGCCACTACCAGCATTAACTGCGAGAGACTGATTTTTCGCAGAAGCAGCATTAATGGTACTGTTAAAAGTAATCGCTGCATTGTTAGTATTAAGATTAATGCCAGATGCACTATACGCGGCATTGTTGTAATCAATTAGACTTGCTGTTTGGTCAGCTGCAGCAGCAATGGTGACTGCGCCATCATAGACTTGAGCGCCACTCGTATTAATTGAACTGCTAATCGTGATAGGTCCTGTGACATGCAAGCTGGTCAACACAACATTACTACCAATTTGTAAATTACCGGCTGTAGAGATCACAGCGCTACTGCCCAATGCGGTAGCGTTATTCAGAATTAAGGTGGAAGCGTTGAGAACCGTATTACCAGTGTAGGTGCTGCTACCTGCTAAGGTCATTGAGCCCGTTCCAACCTTGATCAATGAGCCAGCGCCGCTAAATGCCCCGCCAAAAGTAAAGTCGGTATTACTGTTACCAACGGTTAAGTTGCTTGCCAATAAGACTGAACCAGTACCTGTTACTGAGTTAATCGTATCTGCCTGACCAACGATGTAAGTTGTGCCACTTGCAAGATCAATATTAGCCACATCTGCCAATGAGCCCGTTATGTTGAATGTACCAGCGGCAAGGCTAGTAGCGCCGACATAAGTATTGGCACCGCCTAATATAAGTGTTCCACCACCACTCTTTGTGAAATCACCGGGGCCAGCAATCACGCCGTTATAGGTCAAAACCGTAGCACTGTCGACAATAATAGTGCCAGCACCCAATAAACTAATTCCACGATTTGCATTTAAGGTAAAGGTTGCAGTGGTTTCTAAAGTTCCGTTATTGAAGATGAGGGAACTTGGGGTTACTGTTGATGGCGCAGTGCCTAGATTATTATCAGCACTAATAATTAAGCGACCACCATTAATGGTCGTTGTACCGCTATAGGTATTCGCACCAGACAGGGTTAAGCTTCCTGCCCCACTCTTCGTGAGGTTGGCATTACCAGCTAGGATCGCTGAGATCGCAGTAGCACCTGTGTTATTAGTGATGTTGTAGCTAGTAGCGGTGAGCACGCCAGTAGTGCCAGTAATTGATCCTGCAGATAAAGTTACGGCACCTACTGTGTTGCTGTAGGCACCCATTGCTAAGCTTCCACCATCAATAGTTATTGCATCACCGCTAGGCAAGGCATTATTAGCGCCCAACGCAATCGTACCGGCATTAATCGTGGTACCGCCAGTGTAGGTATTGGTGTTGGTAAGAGTTAAGCTACCTGTGCCAACTTTAGTAAATGATCCTGGACCACTAATCACACCAGTAAAGATGGTATCCGTAGCATTGCCTGCAGAGAGGTTGGCAGTAAGCACAACATGCCCCGCACCAGAAATTGAACCTACTGTATCAGTAGCGCCAACAATATAGGTTGCGCCGCTAGCGACAGTTACTGCCGTATTGTCAGGTAAAGCACCGGTAACATTTAAGGTTCCAGCATTCACTGTCGTAGCGCCAGTGTAGGTATTGTTATTCGACAAGGTTAATGTGCCAGAGCCTACTTTAGTAAATGATCCAGTTCCACCAATTACACCGGCAAAGGTGGTATCAGCGGCAGTACCTGAAGTCAGTCCAGAGTTCAAGGTGATGCTACCGGCACCAGTAATCGAAGCCACAGTATCAACAGTATTGACAACATAAGCAGCGCCACTAGCCACAGTCACTGCAGTACTATCCGATAAAGTACCGGTGACGTTTAGAGTACCGCCATTAACCGTTGTTGTACCAGTGTAAGTATTAGCGTTGCCCAGGGTTAAGGTACCTGCCCCGCTCTTAGTGAGGTTAGCAGTTCCGGCCAAGATAGCGGAAACGGTGCTAATACCAGTGGTATTGGTAACGTCATAACTACTACCGGTAAGTACACCCGTTGTGCCTGTAATAGAGCCAGCTGATACGGTCACAGCACCAACAGTATCGCTGTAAGCACCCATCGCTAAGGTGCCGCCAGCAACGGTGATTGCTCCGATATCTGCCAATACATTATTGGCGCCTAATGCTAGCGTACCGCCATTGATAGTCGTGCCACCAGTGTAGGTATTGGTGTTGGTAAATACCTCAGTACCCGTTGTCAAGGTTACGCTGCCAGCGCCACTGATCACACCGTTAAAGGTGTCATGAGCGTCGCTGATGGTCAAAGCAGTATTGCCTAAGAGTACCGAGCCAGCACTGTTACCTGCCAAGCTCACAATTGAGACACCAGTCGTAGCACCGCTAATATCAAATATCGCATTATTAATAATGCTAGATGAGGTGGCGATTGAGCCAGTGCCAGTTAAGGCTAAGGTGCCACCGTTAATGGTGGTAGTACCAGTGTAGGTATTGGTGTTGGTAA
>NZ_JACVPA010000023.1 GCF_018882155.1 Polynucleobacter nymphae | reverse complement strand
TTGACCATCAGCCACGCTCATGACACCTTTAACGGTGTGATCAGTGGCGCTGGCAGCGTAACCTTGACAACGGGTACTGAGGTATTTACCAACACCAATACCTACACTGGTACTACCACCATTAACGGTGGCACCTTAGCCTTAACTGGCACTGGCTCAATCGCCACCTCATCTAGCATTATTAATAATGCGATATTTGATATTAGCGGTGC
>NZ_JACVPA010000022.1 GCF_018882155.1 Polynucleobacter nymphae | reverse complement strand
GCACCGCTAATATCAAATATCGCATTATTAATAATGCTAGATGAGGTGGCGATTGAGCCAGTGCCAGTTAAGGCTAAGGTGCCACCGTTAATGGTGGTAGTACCAGTGTAGGTATTGGTGTTGGTAAGAGTTAAGCTACCTGTGCCAACTTTAGTAAATGATCCTGGACCACTAATCACACCAGTAAAGATGGTATCCGTAGCATTGCCTGCAGAGAGGTTGGCAGTAA
>NZ_JACVPA010000021.1 GCF_018882155.1 Polynucleobacter nymphae | reverse complement strand
TTGACCATCAGCGACGCTCATGACACCTTTAACGGTGTGATCAGTGGCGCTGGCAGCGTAACCTTGACAACGGGTACTGAGGTATTTACCAACACCAATACCTACACTGGTACTACCACCATTAACGCTGGCACCTTAAATGTTACCGGTGCTTTACCTGACAATACGGCAGTAACTGTCGCTAGCGGCGCAACCTATATTGTTGGCGCTACTGATACAGTAGGTTCAATTTCTGGTGCGG
>NZ_JACVPA010000020.1 GCF_018882155.1 Polynucleobacter nymphae | reverse complement strand
GGGCAGTAACTGTTACTACTATTACCTCAGGTAACTTAGCCATCACAGGCACCGGCATCACCTTAAATGGGGATATCACCACCAGTGGTACCCAGAGCTATACCGGGGCAGTGACCTTGGGGAATTCACTTACGGCATCATCGACTGGTGGTTTATCTAGTGGTAACAACATTAGCTTTAGTGCAGCAGTCAATGGCGCGAAGACATTAACAATTACAGCTGGTACAGGTTCGATTACGTTCTCGAGTACGGTTGGCAATAGTGCGGCCTTGACGAGCTTAG
>NZ_JACVPA010000019.1 GCF_018882155.1 Polynucleobacter nymphae | reverse complement strand
CGCCACCAGCCAAAGTCGAACCAATGGTGATAGCACTACCCTGCAAGGTTCGAGTTGCGCCAGTACCGGTTAAGGTGACAGGGCCGGTGTATTGTTGAGTGCCGGTGGTAATGATATTGGCAGCGATATTGGTGCCAGTGGTATGAGTTGAAGTCGTTGCTAAGCTCGTCAAGGCCGCACTATTGCCAACCGTACTCGAGAACGTAATCGAACCTGTACCAGCTGTAATTGTTAATGTCTTCGCGCCATTGACTGCTGCACTAAAGCTAATGTTGTTACCACTAGA
>NZ_JACVPA010000002.1 GCF_018882155.1 Polynucleobacter nymphae | reverse complement strand
ATCGCTCCACCAGTAACTAGATTTCCAGTGATGGTTAATGAATTTGCGCCACCAGCCAAAGTCGAACCAATGGTGATAGCACTACCCTGCAAGGTTCGAGTTGCGCCAGTACCGGTTAAGGTGACAGCTCCGCTATAGCCTTGGATGCCGGTCGTGGTGATATCAGCAGCAATGGAGGTGGTGCCAGAGACTGATAGGTTAGTAACATTCGTTATCGCACCACCAAAGATGGCATTGCCGGTTATAGTCAATGCGTTTGCACCACCAGCAATGGTTGAGCTAGTAGTGATGGAAGTGCCCTGCAATGTTCTAGTCGTGCCAGTACCGCTTAAGGTGACAGGGCCGCTATAGCCTTGCGTTCCGCTAGTAGTGATATCGCCACCAAGGGACGATGATCCCGAAACTGATAGGTTAGTAACATCAGTTATCGCTCCACCAGTAACTAGATTTCCAGTGATGGTTAATGAATTTTCGCCACCAGCCAAAGTCGAACCAATGGTGATAGCACTACCCTGCAAGGTTCGAGTTGCGCCAGTACCGGTTAAGGTGACAGGGCCAGTGTATTGTTGAGTGCCGGTCGTGGTGATATCACCACCAAGGGACGATGATCCCGAAACTGATAAGTTAGTGACTCCAGTTACTGCGCCATTAAATACACCAGCGCCAGTAATGGTTAAGCCATTGCTACCACCCGTAATACCGTTTGTTGTAATCGTAGTACCTGTTAAGGTGCGATCAGCGCCACTTAAGGTGACTGCCCCACTATAGAGCTGGGTACCAGAGGTGGTGATGTTGCCAGCTAAGGTGCTAGTGCTACTCACGGATAAGTTAGTGACTCCAGTTACTGCGCCATTAAATACACCAGCGCCAGTAATGGTTAAGCCATTGCTACCACCCGTAATACCGTTTGTTGTAATCGTAGTACCTGTTAAGGTGCGATCAGCGCCACTTAAGGTGACTGCCCCACTATAGAGCTGGGTACCAGAGGTGGTGATGTTGCCAGCTAAGGTGCTAGTGCTACTCACGGATAAGTTAGTGACTCCAGTTACTGCGCCATTAAATACACCAGCGCCAGTAATGGTTAAGCCATTGCTACCACCCGTAATACCGTTTGTTGTAATCGTAGTACCTGTTAAGGTGCGATCAGCGCCACTTAAGGTGACTGCCCCACTATAGAGCTGGGTACCAGAGGTGGTGATGTTGCCAGCTAAGGTGCTAGTGCTACTCACGGATAAGTTAGTGACTCCAGTTACTGCGCCATTAAATACACCAGCGCCAGTAATGGTTAAGCCATTGCTACCACCCGTAATACCGTTTGTTGTAATCGTAGTACCTGTTAAGGTGCGATCAGCGCCACTTAAGGTGACTGCCCCACTATAGAGCTGGGTACCAGAGGTGGTGATGTTGCCAGCTAAGGTGCTAGTGCTACTCACGGATAAGTTGGAAGTATTCACTGAGTTTGTGATTGATCCACCAGCACTCATATTGAGCGTTGAACCCAAGGCTACTGTTCCTGCATAGCGAAGATCTAATACTCCTGATGATCCAATGCTAACTGCTCCAGTACCAAATGCATTTGCACTAACTGCATTAATCGCTCCACTAGAAATAGTAGTAGTTCCAGTTTGACTGTTATTGCCTGATAGACTTAGCCGACCAGTATTAGCAGTACCTGCATAAGTAATTGAGGTAGCACCACTGATATCGCCACTAATAGCATTAGCTGTATTAGTTGAGGTAATTGAGATGCCACCAGAAACAGCGCTGGAGCCACCTATAGTCACTTGTCCAGAGCCCGAATTAATTACTAGGGCGCGAGGAGAGGAGGAATAATTAAGCACAACAAGACCGCTACCTCCTTGTCCTGAGCCACCACTAAATACTGCATTGCCACCACCGCCACCGCCCAAATTATTCGTGCCATTTCCGCCAGTAGGGGTACCCCATTGACCTGCACCACCGCCACCGCCGCCATTACCCCCTGCACCGCCACTAATTAGGTAATACCCACCACCACCACCGCCACCATAGTAAATACTAGAACCTGTGATTGAGCTTAATGTCCCAGAACCTCCCGCACCTGAGTCATTAGAACCACCAGAACCTGAACTTCCACTGCGACGACCACCGCCGTTATAAATATAACCACCACCAGATCCATAAATACCGCTTGTTCCGCCAGGCGTGCCATCACCAGATGCTCCTCCGTTACCTGAAGATAAGCTACCTCCTGAACCACCAGCTGCGCTCAAGATAGAGCCAAACGATGAGGTACCGCCACTACTTCCAACAAGCCCACCAGATCCCACTTGAACACTATAGGAAGACCCGCTCGAAAGATTGACTGTGTTTGACGAAACTACAGCGCCACCACCACCACCTCCGCCACTCCCGCCCCAATTACCACCACCTCCGCCACCACCAACCACTAATAGTTGAGCGCCACTTATAGTTGCATTTGCCGTCCACGTATAGGCGCTACCATCCCAAGAAAGAGTACCCGCATTACTGAGTGTTCTATTTGAATATGAAGCAGCACCAGGATCAGGTACCGTCGTTCCATTCAATATATATGCACCGCCGCCAGTAAATTGCAAAATATTTGCTACGTCTACTACAGTCACGTTGCCAGCAATGCTGACAGAACTATTTGTTGTATTTAGACTGACATCTCCAACCAATTGAATATTTCCGCCATAAGCCTGTCTACCAGAGGTAGTTACATTGCCTGCCAAAGAGGTAGTGCCTGTAGAAGTTGTGAGAGAGGCTAAGGCATTCGTTGCACCGATAGAGCTAGCAAAGGTTGATGTACCCGTACCGTTGACTAACTGTAAGAGGTATGGCGTAGTACTAATACTATTGACAGTCGATCCAAAGGAGATATTCGAGTTATTGGTCGCTGTCAGGATAGCATCTGCGCTCAGCACTACTGCCCCGGTATAGGTTTGATTGCCGGTTGTAGAAATAGCAGCGCCTAAGGTGGTAGTGCCACCGACTTGCAACACCGAGACATTGGTAATTGCGCCATTGATCACGGCGTTATTGGTAATGGTGAGAGCATTACCGCCACCAGCAAGAGTGCCACCTAAAGTCACTGCTGCTCCTGCATTGAGGGTAGTTGTTACTGCAGTACTTAAGGTAATCGGATTACCAAAGTTCATTGCCCCAGTAGTAATGATGCTCCCACCAGAAATCGTAATACCTGCTGATCCTGAAGAGGCATTCGTTGTGAGACTAGCTAAATTAGTGCTTGCCCCTAAGGCACTACTTAAGGTCACGGTTCCAGTGCTGGTAGTTGTCAGAGTTAAACCATAAGCACCATTAATCGTATTGCTGATGGTTAAGTTGCCGACGTTCTTAATTGTGGTGTCTGCTGCTAAGGTAATGGCCCCACTAGCTGTTGCCGCTGCGCTGCTACTGTTATAGAGAGCGCCATTACTACTGTAGCCTGTGCCATAAAGTGTTAAGGCATTCGCAATGGTCTTGCCATTGAGATCTACAGTAGCGCCAGAGTTAACGGTTACACGGCCAGCACCAAAGGGACCATTGCTTACTGTGCCACTCGTATCACGACCGGCCTGGAGCGTACCGTTGTTTACGGTAGTGCCGCCGGTGTAGGTGTTGGCGCCAGAGAGAGTTAAGGTTCCAGTGCCCTGCTTGGTAAGTGCTATAACTTTGCCACTACCGCCATCTTGAATGGCACCAGCAAAACTGGTAGATGTGTTGTCAGTGCCAGTACTTAAAATCACTGAGGTAGAAGCAGCGCTATTGGTAATAATGCCTCCTGTACTACCGCCACCAGCTAATGAACCAATCGTTTCAGAAGATCCATTTAGGTCTAAGTAAACACCTGAAGTATTTGCTAAAACTACAGCGCTAGAGTTGCTAATTGCAGAACCGCCTGAGAGCTTAAGTGTTCCGCCATCTATCGAGGTTGTGCCAGTGTATGCATTGGATCCTGAGAGTGTTACGGTATTTGTACCAACCTTACTCAATCCACCAGGTCCGGCGGAGGAACCACTCAGCGTGATATTGCCATTTGAACCACCGATATTTGAATTTGCCGAGAAATACAATCCATTCGCATAGGTAAAATTTCCTATAGCTGCAGTAGATGATGTATTGGTTAATGTGCCTCCATTAAGCTTAATTCCATAGCCAAGCACTCCAGCGTCACTAACGGTAATACCATTCAGATCAATAATACCTCCTGAATTAGCGGTAATCATGTAACCACCAGAGGCGGCATTTGCATAGAAGTAACTATTCCCAATAAATTGGAATGTGCCACCATCATTTACCTGAAAATAACTATTGGTGTAGCAAGTAGCATTGGTTGCGCATGCACCATATGAGTTCACATAGGTGCCACCACTGATTGTCGTTACTCCTGTATAGGTGTTTTGACCACCAAATTGAATCGTTCCCTGATTTGAGGCTGTCATGGTTACTGTTGCGGCAGTAGTACCCCCAGTACCAGCAATAGCTGCGGTTAAAACAAAATAAGAACTTGCTGGGGTAGTTAAACGCAAACTTCCATTGTTATTAAGGTTGATATATCCATTAATCCAGTTGGTATTAATACTTGCTAACGATGTCACACTGGTCTCAGAGATATTGACATTGGTTGCTGTAATAGTAGGATTTGATGCATTAAAATTACCAGCACTAAGGTTGACAGTGCCACCCGAGGCGCTTGCAATGAGATTTGCATTGATATTCATCTGACCAAGTGTGGTCAATGAAATCATGGTGGCATAAACAGCAGTACCAATTGTTATAGCTCCTGGCTGCGTTACCAAGTATGAGCTATACGGAGCACCTAAAGTCATTGATGGAAGCGAAAGTTTGTTAAATCCAAACAATCCTGAAATGCCATCAGAAGTTGAAGAGGAATCGTTATAAACTAAAAACTGAGTTGTGCCTGTTGTAGTTGCAGTAGCAACAGATAAATTAAATGAACTGCAAGCACTTCGACAAGAAACTGTAGCTGCGGTAGACCCAAGCGTTAATCTATCGGTTGTTAGCAAAAAATTATCTGTCGTGAATGAATTGGCGCCGGCGCCTGGCGTGTTATACCAACCAAGAGCAATACCTGACTGGTATACACTGCCATTTAAAGAATATCCAGCAATGCTGATTGTCGGTGCGTTCCAAGTGGAGCCATTGGTAAATACTGCGTTCGAGTAATAATTTCCACTTCTTGTCGCGCTTGAAGATTGTGCGTAAACACTAATTTGATTAGAAGCCGTGATGACTGAGGCTGCTGAGCCTCCATACCCAATTTGAGTTCCAACAGATCCAGATGATTGGGAAAAGAGATAGACATTTTGGGCGCTGATCGTCGAGCCTGAAAAAACAATCACTCCAATATTGGTGTCATTAGTTGCGCATGATGAACCTGCAAAGCCACAACCAGAAAGACTAGAGTAATTTGCTCCAGCTAAAACGACACTGCCATTTCCAGCGTTAATCTGTGCTGTACCACCTGTTCCTACATATATACCAGCAAGATAACCGCCGCTTGAATATCCTCCATTCGCGTAGAACGCAGAGTTTGTTTTCCATGCAGAGTCAACTGCCCCAGTGCTTATATTCACCAATGATGAAATTGAGGGGCCACCGATAAGTAAGCTGCCAGTATTAGATGTAGGTGTATATGTTCCTGTTGTAGCTGAACTTGTTGAATTCAACCAAATATTTACTCCGCTATAGATCCAGATATAAGAACTAGCAGAGAATGTTAGATTCGCGTTGGAATTGGCTCCAATGCTACTGGCGATGTTTATGTACGTATCTGAAGTAACTAATACATTTGTACCTGCATTTAATGAAGAGGAAATAGTTGCAGCATAGCTTGCATCGACTGTGACATTAGATGGATCTATTAACCACATCCCCCCTCTACCCGCATTAATCGATGCAAGGAGATTTAGGGTATGGCCAGAGGTCTCGATGAAGCCACCGGCCGTTGTATTACTTAGATTGGTTTGGGATGCGTTGATGGTGGATAAGGCATCAAGACTCGTATAAATAGAAAACGGCAATGAGCTGTTATTCGCATCATTGCCGATTAGGATTGTTCCGCCTTGAATAAAACCACTCGCTTCTACTGCTGTACTGGTGAGAATGGTTTGATTGAAAGCTGAAATACCGATACTTCCACCGCGGCCATTAGAGCCGTTGGTCTGGATTAATGAATCAAAGAGACTCAGGCTACCTGCCCTACTCATGATGCGGATTGAACCGCCATCTGTAGAGCCATTGGCGGTGATTTGGATGCTGTTTACTTGTATATCTTGGTCTGTAGAAATGGTGATGGTGCCACCAGGGCCTGCACTGCCATTGGTCTGGATCAGGGTGTTGGCTAGCAAGAGATTTCCAGCCGATGTGATCAAGCGAATAGATCCACCATCGGTAGAACCATTCGCTGAAATCGTTGCTGAATTGATATTAAAGTCATTTGCTGCAGTCAAAACGATGATTCCGCCTGGGCCATTATTGCCATTTGCCTGGATCAAACTACCGCTTCCTTGGGCAATTTGAGCATTGTTTTGGCTTGGTGCAAGGATGCTAATTTGGGGGGCTGAGGCAATAATTGATCCGCCAAAAGTTCCGTTCGCCAGAATTTGTGCAGTCCCAGAAATGCTAATTGACTGTGTCCCTGTTAAGCTAATTTGGTTGGTTGCGGTGCTGTTATAGCTCGATTGATTTGCAGCAATCGTGGAATAAACCTGGTCTAAATTGACGCTGGTTTGATTAGCAGCTGCTAAATAATTAGGCAAATCTTCTCTACGAATCAGGGTGCCGTTATAAGAAACCGTGTTGCTTGAACTGCTGGAATTGGTCGAATTCGCCAGGTTATTGCCTACCTGGAGCCCACCGCTGACATAAATTGCGCTCGCTAAAAGCTGGATTGCGCTGCCCAAATTGCTGCTATTTCCAGCATTAATCGTGCCATAGCTATAGACGGTTTGAGCCTGAACCGTGACCTGATTGGCATTAATAGTGGTGCCCACATTCAGGTAAGCAATCGAACTATTAATAATGACATTGAGGTTTTGACCTGAAATATCGGCATTCAGGTTAAAGATTCCAGTTGAAGTCAGAGTCAAAGTAGTCAGATTTCCAGACTCTTTGAGGATATTGGCACCACTAGCGATGGTCAGACTGCCGGTTCCGTTCTGGGTGCAGCTACCTAAACTTGGGCAAACATTGCCATTTACAGCGATGCTGACGCTGTTATTTGTCAGGGCTGCGGAGATGACATTTGCAGCAGAACCATCAATAGTGAGGTCAATTGGATCTAGGAACCACAATCCAGACTTGCCTTTTGGAGCAGCCGTTGTGACAGAGAGGTTCTTGCCAAGGACCACAGTGCCAGCCGAGCTGGTTTCAACTAGGCCACCATTGCCATTTAAATAGCCACCAACTGCGGACAGAACACCATTTACTGCAGTCTTCACTTGTGACCAGATCACGATCGCACCGCCGTTACCCTGGGCAATGGCGGAAGCATTGACACTAGCACCCTCTTCCACAGTGACAGTCTTAGCCTGCAAATTGGTAGCCTGTGGATTGCTTGCCAGAATTTGAGTGGCTGTTTGTGCTGCTGCAGCATTTGCGGGTGTTGCTACAGCGACGTTAGTAGCCAATGTTCTACCCACGCCAACTTCAATCGTGCCGCCACCCGCTTTACCGGTAGCAGTCGTTTTGGAATTTGCAGCCAAAGTGACGTTTTCAGCAACGATATTGATTTGGCCACCTACGGTACCCGCTCCATTGCCGTTGGCCGAGACTGTGCCGGCCTGAGTAACCGTATTGGCGACCAATTCGATAACGCCGCCATTGTTGACCATGGAGGAAGCGGTGATGCGACCCGTATTCTTGACCACTGAGCCCATTAGGCGATTTGCTGCACCTGCAGCAACAATGATCAGACCCCCTGGAGCCTCTACAACCCGCTTATTGTCGACTAAACCCTGGTAAACCGAGCGGTCTATGGTGACGCTCATCAGTTGATCACCCCGGAAATCCAGGGTTACTTGCTTGCCACTAGCCATGGCAACTGTATTATCAGGCCCCATTTTGGCTAAAAGGTAGCCTTCATTACGCACTTCTGGGGCTAAAAGAGCAATGTATCCATTAGGGTCATTTGTGCTGATTTTTCCCTCATTTACGACCACCCCTTTACCATTGCCCTTATAGGTGGATTTTCCATCCATAAAATCTTTGTTCGCGATGTCCATCGTCGTAGCAACGACGCCACCTGCATTGATTTCTGCTCCCTTGCCGAAAGTCACGCCATTGGGATTTACAAAGACCACTTGGCCGTTCGCATTCACCGCACCATCGATCATCGATTGCGTTGCGCCAGTCACTCGATTCAGAGTCACTGCTGATGCATTGGGCTGATTGAAATTAACTTGTGCATTTTTTCCGACGTTAAAACTATCCCAATTCACAACTGCACGTTGTGAAGTTTGGTTGATGTTCATCGTCGCAGAATTTGCTGTTTGTGTTTGTGAAATAGTGGCATTTCCAGCGACTACTTTTCCACCAGTTGGAAGTGCATTTGGAAGTGTTTGCGCGATTGCAAAATTGAACTGACTAACGATCAAAAATCCGATCAATCCACTGATCAAAAATCCGATCAATCCACGTGAATTTTTCACGACAAAATTCCTCTTCGCTTGCGCAAAGAAAATCGGAAACTGATCGAATGTTTTTGAGGCTCGTTTAATCAAAAAATTTACACAAAATAATTACAAATGAATGCAAAAAATATTTCGAAAATTGACTGCTTTTTATTTACTACGGAATTCCCTGAGAAGCCCTATTTTTACGGCTTTAAAAAAAATTAGGATACAGTCAAATTAGCGGTTATGCTGACAATTTTTAGGCTTATTATTGGTGCAAATACCCCCCTTGTAATTACAAGCTTCCTGGGGAAGTAAATTATTTCGTGCACACTTTTTGGGCAATGCCTTATTAAGGTTAAGGTCATTAGTAAGCCAAATTACCCCTCTTTACGACTCAATTGGGGGGATTTTTGTAGGGCAAAAATTGGCATTTTTAGGGTGTTTTTTGACTCTTTTTTCGCAATAAACATAGCAGAAAAAACTGAATTTTTTTGTAATTTTGTGACCCTTAAAAAGAGTACTTTTCAATGATTTTCATACCATTTTTTTACTAGACTTTGACTAAAATTTTGGCTCGTATTTTGCTGTTTTTTTATTGCTGATTTATGCCATTTTGAGCTCATCAATTGACTCAAAAATTGTATGTAAAAAATAGGTTGATACAGGCTATTTTTCGCTACTTTTGAGGTCTAATTTTCAGTCCAATAGAATGCTTGTAGAGGCAAGCATTGAGCAGTTTTTTCTTAGCTCAGAATCACTCTTTCAATTGGAATTATGAATACTTTTAACTAGCATTTTTAACTTGAAGTGTTACTTTAAGTATTGCAATCCGAGCTAAGACTAATGTGATCTATTACTTTAAGTTTGATCTATAGTGGGCTCTTAATGTTGCCATTCAAGCTCTCACAGTATGTCTGATTCATTACGCGATGTAGATTTGATTGCATTAAACATTGGCTCTGCATTACCCAAAAAAGAAGGTATGAGAATTAAATCTTGATATCTTTGAAGGTCGATTTTGGAACGTTTTCAACGGGTGGTTTTTGCTCTCTAAACTTGCTTTTTGCAGCCTCCAAAAGTGCCCTCTCAATGGCTGGTTTTGCCCCAATCAAACTGAAGCGATTGACCGCAAACGCACCCGACTGAAGAGCTACCGCAAAACCGATCATTTCACCGGCCTGGGTAGCCTTTAAAACAGCCTCAAATGGGTCCAATATCTGGAAGAGGTTGCCGCCAATTAGGGTACATTCCATGCTCAAAGCCGTAGAAATGGTCTGGCTATTCATTAAAACGGAGTACTTGGTACCTGGATCGCATTTGAGGGCCTGATGAAGGTAGAAGAGGCATTTTTCACCAGAGCAAAAGACTCCAAACGAGGATTGGGAGTCATTAGCCGTGTAAGCCTCATTAGTTTGACCATTGACATCTACAACCCAATTCTGGGAGGCTAATTTCTCAGCAGAGCATGGGATTGCTAGCAAAAATAGACAAAGTACTAATAAAGGCCTGATGGGCTTCATTGCACTATCCTGGCATTGACGCGCAGGTTTTTAACAGCTTGAGCTAGGTATTGCTGAACAATAGCCTGGCGTATTTGGGCTTTTGCCTCTTCATAGCTTGGGATCTTAAAGTTGCGCTTGTCATCTAACTTAAGAATAACCCACCCTACTGAAGTTTGAATTGGGGTAGTGGTGACCGCGCCTTTGGTTAAGCTTGGTAATACATTGCCGACCGCTGGAATCACTTGCCCTGACATTACCCAGCCCAATGACCCGCCCTGGGCTTTTGATCCGCTATCAATCGAATACTCTTGGGCCAACTTACCAAACAACTCGCCCTTCTGAATACGACGCGTTAAGTCTAGGGCATCAGTTTCATTAGAAACTACGATTTGGCTGAGACGATACTGAATGCCATTACTACCCTCGCCCATGAGCTTGCGTTGACGGGTGTATTCTTCGCGCATCATGGCATCTGTAATAGGCTCTTGCTTGAGGAGATCTTCCAAATAGGCTTGCAAGAGTAAGTTTTGCCTCAGTTGCGTAATTTGGTCTGCAAAATCAATTTGAGAATTCAGTCCTAATCTCGTTGCCTCTTGAGCAATCAATTCTTTATTGATCAGATCTTCTTTAACGGCTTGGCGTAATTCAGGAGTGTCTTTTTGTCCTTGGCTTACTAAAGAGCGAATATTTAAGTTCAGGAGACTTTCTGTAATAGCTGCGCCATTGACGCTCGCAATAAACTCGAAATCAGTCTTGCTATCTGTTTTAGCGCTTGCCTTAGTATCTGTCTTGCTCTGAGCAAGTACGGAATGAGCAGGCATTATTGATGCCAAGGCAAATAGAGTTAAAAATACGATTTGTTTAATCAAAATCCAAGAAATCTCTCTGGACATAAAGTTTAGAACTGATAACTAGCAGTAAACCAGCCCCGGGGATTGGTGGTTGTGCTGTCTGTATTGGTTTGTTGGCCTGATGAGTTATACAGAGGATTGGTACCTAATTGCCATGCAACCATAGCGCCGAGATTCCAGCCCTCCCAATCCCACTTTACGCCAAAGCCTGCGCCCTTTAAGGAATAAGTATTGTTAGCATTGGTGAGCCCCTGCCAGCCTTGGTATACATTCTTATATTGCTGAACAATGCCGATGTCATAAAACAAGCTTCCAGTAATACGCTCTGGAAATTGATGACGCAATTCAACAGTACCAACACCGCCTTGTGTGCCGCCTCCTTGGGCAACTGGATAGGCTCTTACTGCATAAGGTCCACCCATATAAATTTGCTCAGCAGAATTTAGATTAACGGAGGAAAATTGTCCATTAAAGGCCATATAAAAGGAAGTTTCTCCATCCTGCGTTAATTGTTGAGTGCGGTTTCCGGCAAAGGTAAATTTAGTAAAGCTAGAGGGGGTATATTGCCCATAGCCTTGCATACTAGTTCCTAAAATATCAAGGTAACCTAAAACTGCTGTCACAGAACCCGAACTGACACCGCCTCCGCCAAAACTATCGTAATGGTTTCCTGATAAACCTAAGGAAGTATTTTTGATGTTGTAACTACTGATCGTTTGCATAGTCAGTAGATTTTTATTCATATAACTTTTGATATCGTAATTGGCATTAAGGTTCAAATTAGTCCCTTGCTCGCGCACCAAAGGATAGGCAGCAGATACACCTGTAGTCCATGCATCGCCGTAGCCTGCACTTGCACTTTGTGCATAGTTACTCACGTTCTTATAGCTCAAAAAAGTTCCTGATACCCCTAAACGCAAACCATCTTTTGAGGCTGGCAAGGAATAAGCGCCTTGTAAATACTGGGAGCCCTCGGAATAAATGCCGTTAACTGAAACTTGATCGCCAATACCCAGTGGGTTAATGCCATTTAAAGCAATGACACCTTGATTAGCTCCAGTTGTTCTACTGCCGTAAGTGTTTGCCTCAACCTTGCCCTGATACCACTGCGGTTGAGTCAATTGCATACGCAAAGCAGTATCACCATCTTTTTCACCAGGCTCTAATTGACTCGATACCATAACGCCAGGAGTCTCATTGAGAATGATTAAAGCACGTTCAATTGCTTTTGAGTTTAACGGCTGGCCAATCGGATTAGCATAAGTAATATATTCGGCAGCTGTTTCTTTACTAAAGCGTGTGGGACCATCTGGGGTATCCACAATCACGCTGCTTAGCTTTGCTTCTGTTACCAAAATCTTCACTACGCCATTAGCAATCTTTTGTGGTGGCAAAATGGCTTGAACAGTAAATCCATTCTTGCGATAAAACTCCATCACCGCATCACAGGCTTTTTGTAAATCATCAAAATTGACTGGGCGACCGACCCAAGGCTTCAATATTTCTTGTACCTGAGCCTCAGGCAGCAGACTAATACCCTCCAGTACAAATGATTTGACCTCAAAAGTCACCTCACCTTGTTGTGGTTGAGCGCTGGGGCGCAAAGGATCTTTAGCAGTTGGTGATGGCAGGGCTAGTGGTGATGGCAGGGGCAATTGCTGTTCCAAGCCTTGTTGTAATGCGCCGGCATCGACCTGTGCAAATACAACTGATGGGAAAACACCAATTACGGTTGTAAGAATGGCTATTAAGCCAATTTGCTTAAAAACCATCTTTCGCAAGTTATTCATGAAATGGGGTAAGGAATCTAAGTGAATCAATAAACGTTTGATTTTATAGAAAAATTTGCCTTATGCCACTAAAAAAAAGCCATGCGGCCGAATGTTGCAGGGGCACCACGGACCACCTTCTAAGGCTAGCCTTGGTGAAACACTCTACTTCTTCAACACCCCAAAATTCCAGAAAGACGAATACCGCTAGTTGAAGATTCTGGGGCGAAGTTTTTCAAGGGCGGGGAAATTAATAGGCTTTAAGTTATAAGAATTTGTAGGATTATATACGCCCAAGGGCTAATAAATTAGACTTTTACTCCGATTTTCTGCTATAAAACAAGCACTTAGGATGTGCAGTGCGCATATTAGCCTTATTCATAAATAGGTATTGAGATCCAAATTGTCTGACGTTACAAACAAACTTAGTCACACACACCCCCTGCTGAAGGTTAAGATTTCGTATGAATTCAACAGTTAGCACCCCCATTTCCTTTGATTACCCTCAGCAAGATGCTGCCGGAGTGACCTGCACTGCCCAAGCATGGGCAAAAGTTCCACCCTATTTAGCGCCCCCCGAAAAAGCAGCTGTGATTGCCCACATCAAGCAGTTGTTAGTGGAAAAAGATGCTGCTTTGGTTGCCCACTACTACGTCGATGGTGATATTCAAGATCTGGCATTAGAGACCGGTGGCATGGTTGCCGACTCTTTAGAGATGGCTCGCTTTGGTAAGAATCATCCTGCCAAGAACCTGATTGTTGCGGGTGTGCGCTTTATGGGTGAGTCAGCAAAAATTCTCAGTCCTGAAAAACGCGTCTTCATGCCAGACTTAGAGGCAACCTGCTCTTTAGATTTGGGATGCGATGCATCTGACTTTGCTACTTTTAGAGCTTTGCATCCTGATCGTGTCGTGGTGGTCTATGCCAATACGAGCGCCGCTGTCAAAGCGCAAGCAGATTGGATGGTCACCAGTTCCTGCGCTCTGGCCATCGTGCATCAACTCAAAGTAGAAGGTAAGAAAATATTGTGGGCTCCGGATCGCCACCTTGGTAGATATATACAGGAGCAGACTGGTGCTGATATGTTGCTCTGGAATGGTGCTTGCATTGTTCATGATGAATTTAAAGCTGCTGAGCTAGAGATCTTGAAAGCAGCTCATCCTCATGCCATGATTTTGGTTCATCCTGAGTCTCCGCAAGCAGTAGTCGATTTAGCAGATGTGGTGGGCTCTACATCCGCCATGATCAAGGCAGTAGTCGATGGCACTGCTTCTGAATATATCGTCGCTACTGATAAAGGCATCTTGCATCGCATGCGCCAGTTGGCACCCAATAAGAAACTGATTGAAGCACCAACCGCTGGTAACAGCGCAACTTGTAAGAGCTGTGCACACTGTCCTTGGATGGCTATGAATGGACTGCAAGGAATCTTAGGTTGCCTTGAGAATGCCTCCGGTGAAATCTTCATTGATGAGCCTGTGCGGGTTAAAGCATTAACCTGTATTGATCGTATGCTTAACTTCACCAAGAATCATCCAGAGCTTATTGCTAAAGCACAGCATGGCTTTGTGAAAAATATCGGTGCAGCCTAATTGAATTATTTTGATTGAATACCCATGTTTGATTACAACGAATCTCTAGAACAAGCGCGTCAACGCAATATTGCGGATGCCCTCATGGAGGATATTGGTACCGGTGATTGGACTGCCAAGCTTGTTCCCAGAAAAACCGTGCATGCGCAGTTACTTGTTCGCCAAGAAGCAGTGCTATGTGGTGTTGATTGGTTCGAAGGTACTTTGAAAAAGTTAGATCCCAAGGCTAAAGTAACTTGGCACTATGCCGAGGGCGACCTCATGAAAGCCAATACTAGAGTATGTGATATTGAGGCTGACTCACAAGCTCTGCTTTCTGCTGAGCGCACTTGTATTAATTTTCTACAGACTCTGTCTTGGACTGCAAGCATTACCCGCCAACATGTTGAGGCGATTGCAGGAGTAAGTCCCAATCCCAAAGGTTGTGCTGTACTAGATACTCGCAAGACCATCCCGGGCCTTCGTCAGGCACAAAAATATGCTGTGCGTATCGGTAGTGGCCAGAACCAGCGGCTTGCTTTATGGCACGGCATTCTGATTAAAGAAAACCATATTGCTGCGGCAGGCAGCA
The DNA here is from genome assembly GCF_018882155.1 of Polynucleobacter nymphae. Taxonomy (GTDB): domain Bacteria; phylum Pseudomonadota; class Gammaproteobacteria; order Burkholderiales; family Burkholderiaceae; genus Polynucleobacter; species Polynucleobacter nymphae. The sequence continues at coordinate 397,446 of NZ_JACVPA010000002.1, read as the reverse complement.
TCACTGCAGCGCTTCAAAATGCTACTGCACTTAATGCTGGTGTGGATATTCAGATTGAAGTGGAAAGTTTTTCTGAACTAGAAGAAGCTTTAGCGGCAGGTGCTAAAAGTATTTTGATTGATAACTTCACGACCGATCAAATGAAGCAAGCGGTAAGTCTAACTGCAGGTCGTGCATTGCTAGAAGCTTCCGGCGGAATTAACTTAGATCAGATGCGTGCGATTGCTGCTACGGGTGTTGATCGCATCTCACTGGGTAAGTTAACTAAGGATGTCTATGCAGTAGATTTTTCGATGAGAATCCTGGCTTAAGCTTCCCTACCCTTATAAATTAACTGCTTTTCCAAAGCATTACGAATAAATTCAATATTGTTTCGTAGACTGTAGCATTCTGCAGTAGCAATTTTTGATGCCTTTGAGCTCAAAACCCTACGCTCCATCTCATTGAGTATTTCAAGATATTCACCACGACGGCTTGGATCAAAATTAGCGATGGTTGTCTGCTCAAATCTTTCTAACTCTTTATAGATAGAATTAATCTGTTTTTTTGCCAAATTAGTGCGATAAGTGGGAATAGATTTAAGAATGGGGTAAGCAAAAGCGGCAAATGGTAGTAGCAAGAAAAACATGCGCTCAATAAATTCTGCCAGCCAAAATGGTAAATACTTCATCAGCACTGGAGGACCTTTTTGATAAAAGAAGCTAGCCTCATTACTCAATGGCAGCTCAGAATCTAAATAAGCAGGGAATTGATTTGTTTTTGCAAAATAACTTCTACCCCCGTTGATTTCTCTGGCAGCCTCTAAAAATAGTGATTGAATAGCTGGGTGTAAACGGTTGTCAATCACTAGGTTTGTTGTTGTGGAGATGAGATCAATCGGATGATCGGGCGTATTTGTTGCTAGGTTAAATCCCCCTATGGGAACAGTTACCTTTTCAAGATAGGGCAATAAACGCGTATAAGCATCAGCGCGCGCAAAAGAAGCTAACTGGATGTTGGGATCAGCGATTAACTTTTGAACAATCTGGGACTCGATTCCATCAACCAAGACTAGAGCATCCACCCTTCCTGCTTGTAGCTCCTTAAGACCCTCGGTATTAGTCATCGGCAGCAAGTTACGACCATTAATGGGCAAATGATTTAATTTAAAAATCTTTAGGGCCTGGGTTGTAGGGTCAATACTCACGCGTACCTTTGCAAGCGCATTACTCTCAACATGAGTACCTTTATCAAAAATATGATTACGGTAGAACAGCCAAATCGGCTCGTAATCGATACTTCCTAAAGTTTCAATACCTTTGATGTTGTTGGGGTCGACCATCCCGCTTTGCACAAAGCCCACCTGAATGGGGTCACTTCGATCTAAAAGATGCTTGAGATTATCGTCCGAGCCTTTAGTAGTAATGAGCTCTAACTCAATGCCTTTTTTCTCAAAGAAAGTTTTATATTTCTCAGCCAAAACACGATAAGAGCCTTCACCAGTTGCGACCATGACTTTTTTAGGAGGAGCGGGTTCTGCAAACCAAAGAAGTAGTAGCAACCCCAAAAACAAAAGGAGTAAGAGTGGCCAAATCTCTTTTAATAAGCTGATCCAGCCCTTCATTTCATCAGCTATGGTTTGATAAACCGCAGCAAGATGTTCGAATACGTCCTCTTTAAAACCAGGCATGGGGTTCTCCGTCTAGATGGTTTAGCTTATCACCAAATTGTCTAAATTGAGCTAATCGTTAGACCTCTTGAGAGCTTTCACTACCCTCAGCCTGAGGCGTCAGAATCGTCGGATAAGAGACTGCCCAGGTACCCGGGTAATCACGACTGTAGTGCAGCCCCCTACTTTCTCGGCGCATGAGCGCTGATTTCACAATCAACTCAGCGCACTCGAGTAAGTTACGCAACTCAATTAGATCTCGTGTGACTTTAAAGTTAGCGTAATACTCTTGTACTTCATATCTCAGTAGCTTAATACGGTGTAATGCGCGCTCTAACCTTCGGTTCGTTCTCACGATACCAACATAGTTCCACATCAAGGATCGCAACTCATCCCAGTTATGGGCAATAACCACTTGCTCATCAGCATCCTCTACCTGACTCTCATCCCAAAGGGGTAAAGTCGGCATCACGGGTGTTTTGAGTTCAGAGATATCTTCTGCAGCTGCCTTACCGATAACGACGCACTCTAAGAGTGAGTTACTCGCTAAGCGATTAGCGCCATGTAATCCCGTGTAGGTTGCTTCACCTACTGCATATAAACCTGGCAGATCTGTTCTACCTTTTAAGTCCGTGACGACGCCACCACAGGCATAGTGAGCAGCAGGCACTACTGGGATTGGCTCTTTGGTGATGTCTAAACCAAGGGTTAAGCAACGGGCATAGATCATCGGAAAATGTTCTTTGATAAATGCCTCACCTAAATGAGTAGCATCAAGATGAACATAATCTAAGCCGTGCTTTTTCATTTCAAAGTCAATTGCACGCGCAACGATGTCACGTGGCGCTAATTCTTTACGCTCATCATGGGCTGGCATGAAGCGGGTACCGTCAGGCAACTTGAGTAAGCCACCCTCACCTCGCATTGCTTCAGTAATTAAGAAGGTGCGATCACTAGGGTGATACAGGCAGGTTGGATGAAACTGAATAAACTCCATATTGCCAACCCGGCAACCCGCACGCCAAGCCATTGCAATACCGTCCCCAGTGGCAGTATCAGGATTGCTGGTGTAGCGGTATACCTTGCCTACCCCACCAGTAGCTAGAACTACTGACTTTGCCTGAATAGTCTCCACCCGATTATTTTTAATATCTAGCGCATACACTCCATAACAACGATTTGGTTTAGTGCGCTGGGTCTTGCGATCAAGATGACGATTGGTAATGAGATCCAGTGCAATCCAATGCTCTAGGATCTGAATATTTTGATGCGCTCTAGCTTTATCCAATAGCACTTCATGAATTGCCTTGCCTGTTGCATCAGCAGCGTGCGCAATCCGACGGTGACTATGCCCACCCTCTCTTGTTAAATGCAAACCCATTGGGCCAGACTCATCGGCAGTAAAAGGCACGCCCTGATCAACTAACCACTTAATGGCGTCAGCACTTTCTTCAGCGATATAGCGTGCAGTTGATTCCACTACAAGTCCTGCACCTGCATCGATGGTGTCTGCCACATGAGAATCAATACTGTCATGCTCTTTATCTACTACCCCAACGATCCCACCTTGGGCCCATGCAGTAGCAGCCTCACCTAAGCCCCGCTTAGCCATCAGAATCACTGGCTGAGACTCAGCCATATGTAATGCAACGGTCAAGCCAGCAAGGCCTGCCCCAATGATGAGTACCGGTAAGTCTTCTTGAGCTTGCGTAGAGGAAGGTTTTGAACTGGCCATGGATCTTTCAAGAAATAGAGAGTAAAGACTTGGCTTTAGCCTTCACCTCAGCAACAACCTCTGGCTTGACTTTATTTTTATATTTTGCTTTTCTAATTTTCCAATCCATCGATTTGACCTGGTCAGACAAAATCACAGATTGAACTCCATCTATCTCAACCATGACCTCAAAAGGGTAACCCTTGATTTGGGTTGTTAATGGACAGCAAATCATGAGGCTGGTCTTTTTGTTATAACCCCCTGGTGTCAGTACGACTGCAGGCCGGCGCCCAGCCTGCTCCCTGCCAGCCTGAGGATCAAACTCTAGCCATACAATATCACCCGTCTCTGGGACATAAGATCTCACCATTAAAGGAGTTCTTTGCCAACAGGTTTACCAAAGTCCACTTCGCCATGCAGATTTTTGGTGGTGATTCCTGCCAATAAATCTTCAAGCTGATATTCCTGCTTTACCATTGGCTCAATCACAATTCGACCTTTTTGAACTTTTACAGATACAAGTTGGTCAATATTTAAATGGGCAGACTTCATAACGGCAGCATTTAAGCGCAGAGCTGGGCTATTACCCCACTTTTTAATAATGGTTTGCATATAAACCTCCTTCTTGGATGTATCTACATTGTATCTACATTATTTCATGCAAGCAAGGATCAAATAAAAACCCCGCAACTGAGGCGGGGTTTTTATTTAAATTGTGGCAAAACTAAGATGTAGCTGCAACTTCCTGCCTAGCTGGATCATTAGTTCCATAACCCATCACCTTAGCAGCCTGTCCACCTTTGGCAAGCTTAACTGCGCAATACTTAAATTCCGGAATCTTGCCAAATGGATCTAAAGCAGAATTGGTAATTAAGTTTGCTGCAGCTTCATAGTAAGCAAACGGAATAAAGATCACACCTCTTGGTGTGCCATCATCTCTACGTACATGAATACTCACCTCACCACGACGAGATTGCACCGTAATGACATCACCGGCGCTAACACCTAACTGTGTCATGTCTTCACCATGCATCGAGACAGTTGCCATAGGTTCAATAGCATCCAAGATCGTTGCTCTGCGCGTCATACTGCCGGTATGCCAATGCTCTAGCTGACGTCCTGTAATTAATACAAACGGATACTCTACGTCCGGTCTTTCATTTGCAGGAATGATATCGGCCGGCACTAACTTCACCTTGCCATCAGGAGTAGCAAAGGAATCATCAAATACGATGGGGCGCCCTGGGTCTTCAGCCGAGAGGCATGGATAAGTGACGCTCGATTCTTTTTCGAGGCGCTCCCAGGTAATACCGTTAATCGCGCCATGCATCGCTTGACGCATTTCGTCATAGACCGCTGCTACACCAGCATCAGGACCTTGGTAATTCCAATTGAGGCCCATGCGTTTGGCAATCTCTTGAATGATCCACAGGTCTGGCTTGGCCTCGCCCGGTGGCTCAATGGCTTTTTTACCCATCTGTACCATGCGGTCAGTATTGCTTGCTGTACCCACCTTCTCTGGCCAAGCGCTTGCTGGCAGAACAACGTCTGCAAGTAAAGCTGTTTCTGTCATAAAGATATCTTGTACAACCAAATGCTCTAAAGAAGCGAGTGCATGACGGGCATGATTTAAATCTGGGTCACTCATTGCTGGGTTTTCACCTTCAACATACATGCCGCGAATCTTATCGGGATCACTATCAGGTGCAGTGATCTTGTGCATGATTTCAACAACGGTATAGCCCGGCTTTTTATCTAGAGGCATGCCCCAGAATTTCTCAAACCAAGCATGTGCTACAGGGTTATCAACCCGCTGATAGTTTGGGAACATCATTGGGATTAATCCAGCATCACTAGCGCCTTGGACATTGTTCTGACCGCGTAATGGATGTAAACCAGAACCGGGCTTACCAATTTGACCAGTGATACTGACAAGCGCAATTAAGCAACGGGCGTTATCAGTGCCATGAACGTGTTGGCTAATGCCCATACCCCACAAAATCATCGCTGATTTAGTAGTTGCGAACTCCCTAGCCACTTCACGTAAAGTCTCCGCTGGAATGCCGCAGATCGGTGCCATGGCTTCAGGGCTATAGCCCTTGATATTTTCTTTTAGAGCTTCAAAGTTATTAGCACGGTTCTTGATGAACTCTTGATCGGCCAAACCTTCTTCAATGATCGTGTAGATCATGGCATTGAGCATCGCCACATCGGTATCGGGCTTGAACTGCATCGTACGCCAGGCATGCTTACTGATATCAGTCATGCGTGGATCACACAAGACAATTTTGGCGCCCCGTTTAGCAGCATTCTTAAACCAGGTAGCGGCTACTGGGTGGTTGGCAGTCGGGTTTGATCCAATTAAGAAAATCATGCTCGAGTGCTCAACATCATTCACTTGATTGCTTACTGCGCCAGAGCCAACACCCTCGAGTAATGCAGCCACAGAAGAGGCATGGCAAAGACGCGTGCAATGGTCAACGTTATTACTACCAAAACCAGTACGTACTAGTTTTTGAAATAAGTAGGCCTCTTCATTACTACCCTTAGCAGAACCAAAACCAGCCAACACTTTTAAGCCATGTTTATCTTTGAGTTTTTTGAGGCCTCCACCAGCGACTTCTAAAGCCTCTTCCCAAGTGGCTTCCCGGAAGATGCTGGACCAATCCTGAGGATTTTGGCCTGCAGTCTCATCTTTAGGAACGCCAACCTTACGAATTAATGGCTTAGTGAGACGCTGTGGGTTGTGGATGTAATCCATACCAAAGCGACCTTTTACGCAAAGACGATTATGGTTAGCAGGGCCATCACGACCTTCTACACTCACAATCTTTTCATCTTTGACGTTGTAAGTGATCTGACAACCGACGCCACAAAATGGGCAAACAGAATCAACCTTACGATCAACCATTTGTGAACCAATTAAGCCCTTAGGCATTAATGCGCCAGTTGGGCAAGCTTGAACACACTCACCGCAGGCAACGCAGGTGCTATCACCCATTGGGTCATTTAGATCAAAGACGATTTCGCTATGAGAGCCACGCATCGCGTAGCCGATCACATCATTGACCTGCTCTTCACGACAAGCGCGTACACAACGATTGCACTGAATACATGCGTCTAGGTTGACAGCCATCGCTGGATGAGAAATATCATGCGCCACCTTCTCGCGACGCAATGCCTTAAGTTCAGGACGCACTGTGACGTCCATACGAGTCGCCCAGGTGCTGAGCTCACCATGTTGATTTTTTTGTTCTTCTGCTTTGCTATCGCCTACCCACTTAAAGCCTTCATCGGGCATATCAGAAAGCAGCATTTCTAGTACTAGCTTCTGGCTCTTTACAGCACGCTCACTATTGGCTTTGACTTCCATGCCTGGGGTGGCGCTTCTGCAGCAGCTCGGAGCTAAGGTGCGCTCGCCATTGATTTCGACTACGCATGCACGGCAATTACCGTCAGCGCGATAACCATCTTTAAAGCACAAATGGGGAATATCAATGCCGTGGCGTTTAGCGGCCTTGAGAATGGTTTCGCCTTCATAGGAAACGATTGTCTTGCCGTCTAGCTTGAACTCTACGGTTGGTAATTCGAGTTCTTTTGGATTAGTTGGTGCGTTCATATTAGGCTATTTCGTTCGGGAAATATTTAGCAATACAACGAATCGGATTGGGTGCCGCCTGACCTAATCCACAAATAGAAGCATCAATCATGACAGTTGCTAAGTCTTCTAAGGTATCTTGATCCCAAGATTTGGCTTGCATGAGTTTTGCAGCCTTACCAGTGCCAACCCGGCACGGGGTACATTGACCACAGCTCTCATGCTCAAAGAAGTGCATTACATTGAGCGCCATATCGCGCGCCTTGTCTTTGTCACTAAATACCATCACCGCTGCAGAGCCGATAAAGCAACCATATGGTTGTAAAGTATCGAAGTCCAATGGAATGTCATTCATCGTAGCTGGCAAAATGCCGCCTGATGCACCGCCCGGCAGATAACCGTAGAACTGATGGCCATCTTGCATGCCGCCACAGTACTCATCAATCAGCTCTTGAATCGTAATGCCTGCTGGTGCCAACTTCACGCCAGGCTTTTTCACGCGACCACTGACGCTAAAACTACGCAAGCCTTTGCGATCATGTCTACCAAAGGAGCTAAACCACTCTGGTCCACGCTGCACAATATCGCGCACCCAATACAGGGTCTCAAAATTGTGTTCCAGTGTTGGACGACCAAACAAACCCACTTGAGCGATGTAAGGAGGACGCATCCGCGGCTCGCCACGTTTACCTTCGATACTCTCAATCATGGCGGATTCTTCACCGCAAATATACGCACCTGCACCACGACGCAATTCAATCGTTGGCAATTTAAATGGGGGATTTGCTATGAGCTTAGCTAATTCGGCTTCAAGTAACTCACGACAACCATGGTACTCATCACGTAAATAGATATAACAAGCATCAATACCTACTACGCTTGCCGCAATGAGTAGGCCTTCTAGGAAACGATGGGGGTCACGTTCTAAATACGTACGATCTTTAAAAGTTCCTGGCTCACCTTCGTCAATATTCACAGCCATGAGTTTTGGCGCTACTTGATCTTTCACAATACGCCACTTGCGACCTGCTGGGAAACCTGCACCACCAAGACCACGCAAGCCAGAACTTTCCATGGCTTTGATGATGCTTTCAGCATCACGCTTGCCATCGACAATTTCTTTTGCAAGAGCGTATCCGCCTTGAGCGCGATAAGCTTCGTAGCCAACATAGTCAGGAGACACTGCTTGATTCTCACCCTGCGGAGAAACACCCTGCTCTGCTAAAGCTGCTGGCTCAAAATTGGCATCATCCTTTGCCATGGGCTGGGTAGTTAAATTATTCTTTACTGCAGCTTGAACTTTATCTGTCGTTGCAAACAGCACAGGATATTGGTGCACCACTGCTACTGGGGCTTGCTCACAGCGTCCAATGCATGGAGCTGCAATGACTTTAACATTAGGATTGCCTAAAATTGCCGGGAGTTTTGCTAGTAGGTTTTGTGCACCAGCCAACTCACAAGCAATGCCGTCACAAACACGGATAGTGATATCAGCAACAGGATCATTACCACGCACTACTTCAAAGTGGTGATAGAAAGTAGCTACTTCATATACTTCAGCCATTGGCAAATTCATTTCTTTTGCCAAAGCTACTAAATGACGATCATGCAAAGCGCGGTACTCATCATTAAGCTTATGCAAGTTTTCAATTAATAAATCTCGACGGTCAGCCACCTTACCAATCAGTTGTCGCACTTCTGCCAATGAAGCATCGTCAGCTTGACGACCTTTGAGTTTGCTCTTACGACGAATGGTCTCCCTTAAATCATCAGCAGTAGCTAGCGCAACTGCTTTGACTTCCTTGGTAGGCTTGGGGTGATTCATAATTAATCTCTAATTTTTATACTGGCATTGCCAAAAGTGATTGAGCATCCCAAAGTGAAGCGAGAGTGAACTAGCCCTACTAGATATGCAAATAATCACTTGATTTTGGGTTATTTCGCCCTCTATGTCCTTGACGGCGCTCAAGGGAATGAATTAAGGGTTTACCCTTATATCAAGGATGGGGATGGCTTATCGCCTGGAGGATTAGAGTAATCCAACTTACGCTCGTATACGCGGGCCCTAAAGCAGTCTTCATAGCCTTTACTACCAATCTGCCAGCCAATCGAGGTGCAGTCATCTTGGGCTGCAGATTCAATAGAACCACAGCCTGAGAGCATGGCAATCATGGCGACTGATACGAGGGTTGGTAGTTTTCTTAAATTCATACCTGAAGTCTACTGGATTATTGATTGCAGGTTAAGGGAAAGTCTCGACTTGTGTAATTGACTAAATATCAGCAACATTCAATCTACATCAGGGAGATTTCATGAAACGCTTAAATCAATACCTAGCAACACTTGCCGTTTGCCTATCTACCCTCTTCTGTGGAAATTGGGCTGTAGCTCAAAATGCAGATGGGTTTGTAGATCTCATTGATGGAGTGAGCTTAAATGGCTGGAACATTATTGGCACTGCTAGCTGGACTATTGGTAATGGCCTGATTGTCGGCAATAAACCATCCGGCTTTTTGGTGGGTAATAAGACCTATAAAAATTTCATTATCAAAGCAGAATTTTGGGCTGAGTCCAATACTAATAGTGGCATCTTCATTCGATGCCAAGACCCAAGCAAAGTTTCATCGAGCAATTCATATGAAATTAATATTTGGGATACGCGCCCAGAGCAATCTTATGCTACAGGCGCGATCGTAGATGTTGCTAAAGTCGATCCTGTGCCCAAAGCAGGTGGTCGCTGGAATACGATGGAAATCACAGCAAATGGATCCAATTTTAAAGTGGTTATGAATGGTGTCGTTACTGTCGCTAATGGACAAGACAGTAAATTTGCTGAGGGTTTAATTGCCATTCAATCAGCTGGTGGTGTAGTGAAGTTTAGGAAGCTACAAATCAAACCGATTTAAGCTAGTGAAGTGTTATCTCGTAACGATCACCACAAACGATAGGCCTTAGGGCCTTAGCCTCCTGTAGCATTTTGACTAAACCATAATTCGACATTGTTTTTAATGTGCGAGATAGGTTCCCCTGCTTTCTTCCGGTAAGTTCTGCTAACTCAGAAATTGACACTGGCTTCGATGCTCTAATGACGTGCAACAAAGCTCTGTTTTCATCACTTAAGACTTGAGCCAAAGAGCGCATCGAGGTAAACCATATTTTTGGATCACTAGCCTTCGGCTTTAAATCACCTCTAGCAATAGCTAAAATGCGGGCTCGAATATCTTTTTGTGATGCAATCCCTATTTTGATTACTTTCATATTTCTTTGTCCGTTTTTAAGACTCTATCAACATCTGCAAAAAAATCTTTTAATAGTTGGTGCGCATCCCTAAACTCATAACGAATACCTGAATCCTTTGCGCTGCGATGCTTGTGATCGTATGCCAGCTTTCTACCAGAGAAACCCGATCTCATCTTTACAGCATGAGCATTGTCATAGCCCAGAATTCTCAAACCCTTTGGGTTATGTAAAGTTAATGAATACCGCACCCCGTGTGGCACTGCTTCACTCACCTGCACTTCCCAAGCCTCAATCTTCACCCAGTAACCATCATCCTGATCTATGACCTCTTGATGAAGATCTAAAAGAGTAGTAATCCCACGTTTTTGCATCACTCCTAATATATCATCTAATGATATATCAAAAGTAACATCCCTGCTTAACTAAAGGCTTTATTGAGCCGGTGGAAACCCCGCCTTTTGTTGCCACATATTATTAAAGACATGGATGATGGGTTTTTCATAAACACCTGCTTTAGTAAATGGCTCGTCTTTTAGCCAGGCATCGACATCTGCCCTACTTGGAAAATCCATTCCCAACAAGCTACCTACAACTGTCTTGCCATCCTCTGAAGTGAGCGGCCCAGCAAAGGCCATCCGTTCTGCCTGCTTTGCAAGATAGGCGCGGTGCTCCGGTCTTACCTCTATACGCAATTGAGCTGTGCCAAGTCTATCCATTAACAAGATTGCAAAAATCATAGTGACTCCGTGTTGATTTAGTTTAAAGAATTTCTAACTAACATCTTACGGGAACTTGAAAAAGAAAAACCACCCGAAGGTGGTTTCGATACTACTTGGCGGAAGGGGCGGGATTCGAACCCGCGGTAGGCTATTAACCTACGCACGCTTTCCAGGCGTGTGACTTAAACCGCTCATCCACCCTTCCGGAAAGGAATGATTATACGTTTGCCGAAAGGGTTTTCCTCAGAAGCGCTTAAAGAGCCTCTTTGAGTTGGTCCAAAATCGCTGGATTCTCAAGGGTAGAGGTGTCTTGAGTAATTTCCTCGCCCTTAGCGATTACACGCAAGAGACGACGCATGATCTTGCCTGAACGGGTCTTGGGCAAGTTATCACCAAAGCGCACATCTTTTGGCTTAGCGATTGGCCCAATTTCTTTACCGACCCAATTACGCAATTCAGTCGCAATCTTTTTAGCTGCATCTCCAGTGGGGCGACCGCCCTTCAGAACGACAAACACGCAAATCGCCTCACCAGTCAACTCATCTGGACGACCAACCACTGCCGCCTCAGCAACTAATGGATTAGCAACTAAGCAAGATTCAATTTCCATCGTTCCCATGCGGTGACCAGAAACGTTCAAGACGTCATCGATACGACCCGTAATGGTGAAGTAACCAGTATCTTTATTCCGAATTGCGCCATCACCAGCAAGATACAAAGTGCCACCCAATTCTTCTGGGAAATAAGACTTCACAAAACGATCTGGATCACCCCAAATATTACGAATCATGGAAGGCCATGGACGCTTGACAACCAAAATGCCGCCTTGACCATTTGGTACATCTGCGCCCACCTCGTCCACAATCGCTGCCTGAATCCCTGGCAATGGCAATGTGCAGGAACCTGGAATCATTGGCGTTGCACCCGGCAATGGTGAAATCATATGACCACCAGTTTCGGTTTGCCAGAAGGTATCTGTGATTGGGCAACGTGAGCCGCCCACATTCTCGTAGTACCACATCCATGCTTCTGGATTAATTGGCTCACCTACAGAACCCAAGAGTCGCAAGGAAGATAAGTTATAACTCTTCGGATGCACAGACTCATCATTGCTGGATGCTTTGATCAAAGAACGAATCGCTGTTGGTGCAGTATAGAAAATCGTTGCATTATGCTTTTCAATCATCTGCCAGAAACGGCCCGCATTAGGGTAAGTTGGCACACCTTCAAACACAATCTCAGTAGCGCCAACAGCAAGTGGGCCATACGTAATATAAGAGTGACCAGTGACCCAACCGATATCTGCCGTGCACCAGAACACATCATCTGGCTTGATATCAAAAGTCCACTTCATCGTCAGAATCGCCCACAGGAGATAGCCACCAGTGGAGTGTTGTACGCCTTTTGGTTTACCAGTTGAACCCGATGTGTAAAGAATGAACAATGGATGCTCAGCACTCACCCACTCTGGCTCAGAAGTAGTGGACTCATTGGCAGTCACTTCATGCATCCAGGAGTCGCGACCAGCAACCATCGGAATATTACCGCCCGTTCGTTTGTAGACAATCACGTTTTTAATTTTTTCGCATCCGCCTAGCGCAAGCGCCTCATCCACAATCACTTTGAGTGGCAAAGCTTTACCGCCGCGCAATTGTTCATCAGCAGTAATCACTGCGCATGCGCCTACATCAACAATACGTTCTTGCAATGACTTGGCTGAGAATCCACCAAACACTACCGAGTGAATTGCACCAATACGTGCACAAGCTTGCATCGCCACAATGCCTTCAATCGACATTGACATATAAATAATGACGCGGTCACCGGACTTGATGCCCATTTTGCGCAAGGCGTTTGCCATTTTGCAAACGCGATCGAGTAGGTCTTTGTAACTAACGTTAGTAACTGTGCCGTCATCAGCTTCAAAAATAATGGCTTTTTTATCACCCAAGCCATTTTCAACTTGACGATCTAAGCAGTTATAAGAGGCATTGGTGGTGCCATCTTCAAACCATTTATAGAAAGGCGCCTGGGATTCGTCTAATACTTTTGTAAAAGCCTTTTTCCAGTGGATATTCTCTTTAGCAAGACGACTCCAAAAACCGTCATAATCAGCATTTGCTTCTGAACAAAGCTTGTTATAGGCATCCATACCTGGAATAGCGGCACCCTTTACAAAGTCTGCAGGTGGGTGAAAAACGCGGCTTTCTTGCTTTATTGGTTCCATACTTCACTACCCTCAATTAAATAATCAATAATCTATTTTTGCCATAATGTCGCAAAATGGTGGGATTAGATCCTCAAGACCTTAGAAGATAAGGGAAAACACCCCGGATTTGCTCTATGGCAAACCCTTAAAATAGGTCAAACCTGACAAATTAAGCAGAAAATTATGACAAATATCAAGCAAAACGACCTGATTCAAAGCGTTGCGGATGCCTTTCAGTTCATCTCCTACTACCACCCCAAAGACTTTATTAGCGCTATGGGCAGAGCTTACGAACTTGAACAAGGTGCTGCAGCTAAAGATGCCTTAGCTCAAATCTTGACTAATAGCCGGATGTGCGCTGAAGGCCATCGCCCAATGTGCCAAGACACTGGCATTGCTGTTGTCTTCCTGAAAATTGGTATGAACGTTCAATGGTCTGATGCCACGATGAGCGTTTCCGATATGGTGAATGAAGGTGTTCGTCGCGCCTATCTCAATCCAGAAAATATGCTGCGCGCTTCGGTCTTAGCTGATCCGGCTGGCAAGCGCAAAAATACAGGCGATAACACTCCTGCTGTAATCCATTACGAAATTGTTCCAGGTGATGATGTTGAAGTGATTTGCGCAGCCAAAGGTGGTGGCTCAGAAAATAAAGCCAAGATGGTAATGCTTAATCCCTCGGACTCAATCGTAGATTGGGTAGTGAAAACGGTTCCAACCATGGGTGCGGGTTGGTGCCCTCCTGGCATTTTAGGTATTGGTATTGGCGGCACTCCTGAAAAAGCCATGTTGATGGCAAAAGAATCTTTGATGGGTCCTGTAGATATTCAAGAACTCATTGCGCGTGGTGCCAAGACTCGCGCTGAAGAGCTACGTCTTGAGATTTATGAAAAGGTAAATAAATTAGGTGTCGGTGCACAAGGTCTTGGTGGCTTGACCACGGTACTTGATGTCAAGATCATGGAATACCCAACTCATGCTGCATCCCTGCCAGTAGCTATGATTCCGAACTGTGCAGCTACCCGTCACATTCATTTCCACTTGCATGGTGATGGCCCTGCCAAGTTAGAAAAACCTTCGTTATCGGATTGGCCAGATGTCACTTGGACTCCTGATACTAAAAAATCGAAGCACGTCAACGTTAATACACTCACCCCTGAAGAAGTGGCGAGCTGGAAACCAGGCGATACCTTGTTATTGAACGGCAAGATTTTGACCGGCCGTGATGCTGCTCATAAACGTATACAAGATATGCTAGCTAAAGGCGAAGAATTACCAGTGAGTTTTAAGAATCGCATCATTTATTACGTTGGTCCGGTTGATCCTGTGCGTGATGAAGCAGTTGGTCCTGCGGGCCCCACTACCTCTACTCGGATGGATAAGTTCACCGAGATGATGCTAGCCAAGACGGGTTTGATTTCGATGATTGGTAAAGCTGAGCGTGGCCCAGAAGCGATCGCAGCCATCAAGAAACATAAATCGGCTTATCTGATGGCCGTAGGTGGCGCTGCTTACTTAGTATCTAAGGCAATTCAGTCTGCCAAAGTCGTTGGCTTTGCTGACTTAGGAATGGAAGCGATTTATGAATTTGATGTCAAAGACATGCCGGTCACTGTTGCCGTGAACTCTGAGGGTATCTCGATGCACGATACTGGCCCGAAAGAATGGCAATCCAAAATTGCTGGTATTCCAGTCAAGATTATCTAAGCTAGCACCACATTGGCACTCATCGGGGTTTTTGATTCTGGCGTCGGGGGCTTATCCATATTGGATGAAGCTTTGCGCCAGCTTCCCCAGCATGACTATATTTATCTTGCAGACTCAGCCAATGCTCCCTATGGAGAAAAATCAAGTAACTGGATTGCCGCCCGTAGCCTTGCATTATGTAAACATCTAACAACCCAAGGCTGTGATGCGATTGTGATTGCTTGTAATACTGCTACAGCTGAAGCCATTGCACAGATTCGTGCTGAGCTCAGCATTCCAATCATTGGAGTAGAGCCAGGAATCAAACCAGCAGCAATGCAATCGCAAAATGGCATCGTGGGTGTCTTGGCTACAGAGGCAACCCTGAAGAGTGATAAGTTCAATGCCCTATTAGCTACCCTGCCCGATCAATGTCGCTTCATTAAACAAGCTGGCGCAGGTCTTGTACCCCTCATTGAAGCTGGTAAGGCAGATAGCGAAGAAACGCTAGATCTATTAAGTAAGCATCTTGAACCGATTTTGGATGCTGGTTCAGATACTTTAGTGCTGGGTTGTACACACTACCCTTTTTTGAGAAAATCAATCCGCAAGCTGTTGGGTGACACTATCACCTTAATCGATACTAGTGATGCAGTTGTGAGACAACTCAAGCGACAATTAGAAGCCTTAGATCACAGGTTTGATTCTGGGGAGCGTGGGTCTGTGCTATTGATCAGCAGTAAGGATGAAGCATCACTTCTAGCGATGGCAAAAGATCTGCTATCTATTGATTTAAATTTACATTCGATTGATTGCGCATTCTTAGGCGAAGTGTCATGAGCGCCCTCTTGCAAAGAATAGATTCTCGCCTGCCGTTCACTAAATCAGAACGTATCATTATTGCGATCGTTGTGGCTTTACATATCTTGCCAGCTCTGGAATTCATTCATATGAGCGCACGCCCGACCAAGATAGATGATGATCGGGTCATGGCAAATTTAGTGAGCCCTTCACCCGCCCAAAGCCAAGAGGCACCTGCCGCTCCTAAAGCGCCACCACCCAAACCAAAAGAAGAACCCAAAAAGAAGGTTGAAGAAAAGCCGCCCACTCCTCAACCAAAGCAATCAGACACAGCCCCCAAGCCTTCAGAGGCCAAGAGTGATGCCCAAGCCCAAAATGCTACTGTGGCACCACCCTCAAGCGCTGGTGGAATGAGTGGCACGCCGATTCAGACCGACATTGGTAAACTGGAAGTGCTCTACCAACCTGATGCAGACGCCTACTACCCATCATTCTCAAAACGATCTGGAGAACAAGGTACGGTCGTAGTGCGTTTAATTATTGATCAAACTGGTAACGTTGAAGATGTTGCCCTTTTGCAATCAAGCACCTTCCCAAGGCTTGATCGTGCAGCAAGTGAAATCGGGAGACGCTATCGCTTCAAACCTTTTGTAGTAAATGGTTCACCACAAAGAATTTCCACCAATCTTTTAATTAAATTTAATCTTAAGTAAAAATCATTATGAATACACCATTTGGCATAGCAAATCTCTGGCTTGAAGGCGACTTCATTACCCGCTTTGTGGCTCTCGCGCTACTCACCTGTTCGATCATCACCTGGGTAATTTTACTTACTCGCTTTTGGGAGTTACGCAATCTTCGCAAACTCAAGCCTGAGTTAGATCAATTCTGGCGAGCCACATCTTATGATCAAGGTCTGCAGTCATTTAGCAACCAAGGTCTCAATCCCTTCTATCAACTTGCTAAATCGGCAGCTAGCGCTTCTGCACATCACCAAAATCAAGCACACGATCATCGTGAACTATTGCAAACACTCAATTACTCCGAGTGGATGGCTAGAAGTTTAAAGAACAGTATTGATGGTATTGCTGCAGGCTTTCAGAAAGGGCTTACCTTCCTTGGCTCTACCGGTGCAATCTCACCATTTATTGGTTTGTTTGGCACAGTGTGGGGCATCTATCATGCCCTGATCGCCATTAGTAGCTCAGGTAGCGCGCAGCTAGATCAAGTTGCGGGCCCAATTGGTGAGGCACTCATCATGACCGCCCTAGGTTTGGCAGTAGCGATTCCTGCGGTGCTAGCTTTCAACGCCATTAATCGGGCGAATAAACTCATGGTCGCTGATCTCAATCGCTTTGGTAATGACTTGCTGGCTTACTTTGCCACTGGTGCCCGTATTAAATCTGGAGAATAAGCATGGCTTTTCACATCCAAGACGATCAAAGCGATGACAGCATCATGTCTGAGATCAATATGACACCAATGGTCGATGTCATGTTGGTCTTATTAATTATCTTCATGATCACCCTCCCCGTCATTCAGCAGGCAGTCAAAATTGAACTCCCCAAAGCGAATAGTGTGCGCAATGAGATTAAACCAGAATCAGTGCAACTGACGATTGATGGCAAAGGACAAATCTTTTGGAACAGTACTGCAATTGATTTAAAAACTTTTGATGGCTATGCAGAGAAAGCAGCTCAAAAAGAGCCTCAGCCAGAAATTAATTTGCGGGCTGATAAATCAGTGAAGTATGAGTATGTTGCGCAAGTCCTTGCAGCGTCTAGGCGCGCTGGGCTGACTAAGTTAGGTTTCGTAACTGAGCCTGATTAAGCAATACCAAATATTACTGGGGTTTAAAAGGTATTTTGGCAGGCAAGCAGCTTTCTTCGCTGACGTGAGTGCCATTCCCCAAGGATGCTCCCAAAATACCCCCCTGAATTTTTTCTATTTTCTTTAGCTTACCCGTCACCGGATCAAGAGTAATGTGGGTAGATACGCTACCAGCAGAATAAGTAACACCCATAATGTCCTCAGGCGCAAAGCTTGCCTCTATGACTATAAAAATATTTGGCCTGGCAAGAGTGACACTTTTAACTTCCTGTTTTCCATAAGCATCAGATTGATCTAAATCACGACCATCTAAAAACATTTTTGCCTTTTGAGTTTTTGATGCAAGCGTCAGTTGCATCTCGTATTCCTCAACATAATCCTTCTCAGCTCTTTTGCAATCAAAGAAAATAGATTGTCCCATCACTGGAGTGATTGTGTAATAAAGCAATAACAGGAATATGAAGTAAATTTTTCTCAAGATCTACATGAAGAAGAGATTGAATTGATGGTGCCCGAGGCCGGAATCGAACCGGCACGACTTTTTTGAGTCGGCAGATTTTAAATCTGCTGTGTCTACCGATTTCACCACTCGGGCTCGCACAAACAGAAACTGCTGCGCTAAATAAATCAAGACAAGCGAAATTTTAGCACGCAAGCCCAGAAAGCCTCAGGAATCAAGCCTTGGGCAGACTTGGGGCTTGGGTAGCCAAAAACCACTAAAATATTGCTATGAAATTGAACAGTAAATCAACCGGACTTGGCAAGCTCTTCCGTCTGATTTTTTGGTTTATTACTGGCGCCCTAGTGCTCTGCCTAGTCACCATCACTGCCTATTTATATTCAACGCAGAACTCGCCTTCAGGTAAAAGGATTATTAAAGGCATTGGAGACTCAGTAGTCATTACTTTCGATGGGGCTGATATCCCACATATCAAGACAAACTCACAGGCAGATGCATTATTTGCTTTAGGTTATTTACACGCTACAGAGCGCTCATGGCAAATGGAAATCAATCGCCGCCTTGCTAGCGGTCGCCTCTCCGAAATTTTAGGTAGTGAGAGCGTCAAAATTGATCGCTTCCTTCGGACGCTTGGTATTAAGCGGGCTGCAGAGCGCCAATTTGATCGCTACCCGGTTGCTACAAAGCGCTTGCTACAAGCTTACGCTGATGGCGTGAATACAGGCAATGCTCAATTAGGATGGGCACTTCCTCTTGAATACTTTTTAACAGGATCTAAACCTGGTCATTGGTCTCCAACAGATAGTGTTGCTTGGATGCTGATGATGGCGCTCGATCTTGGCGGCAACTGGGATAAAGAATTACAACGGCTTGAGCTATCCCAATTTCTCACCACGAAGCAAATTTGGGAAGTCTTGCCACCATATGAACCCGGTAAACAAGTCAGTAATATGGATTTTGCCAAGATGTATAAAGATCTCAAGGTATTTAATCCTGCGGCAGGCCCTACTGAAGACAACTATAAAAATCTTCCCTCTACTGAACAAGGCTCGATTGATCTTCCCGGTGGAAAAGAGGGTATTGGGTCAAATAACTGGGCCTTGAGCGGCAAACTCACCTCTAGTGGCAAGCCCCTATTAGCGAACGACCCCCATTTAGGGCTATCAACTCCTGCCGTTTGGTATTTTGCCCATCTCGAAGCACCAGGTATGAATGTCATTGGCGGTAGCCTGCCGGGCATACCAGCGGTTGTCCTTGGAAGGACAGATAAATTTGCCTGGAGCTTTACCAATACCAATCCTGATGTCCAAGATTTATACATTGAGCAGATTGATCCCAGCAATCCTGGGATGTATCGTGGTCCTGATGGCCCCCTACCTTTTAAAGTGCATCAAGAGATTATTGATGTCAAAGGCTCGCCATCCATTACTTTCTTAGTAAAAGAAACCCGCCATGGACCTGTGGTCTCCGACTCTTACTCACGTGCTCAGCGAAGTCTTGATACCAAACGATTTGCTTTGGCACTGCGCTGGACGGCATTAGATGTTGAAAATCAATCTGTGGATGGCCTTTTAGACATGAATCGTGCCAAAGATATAGATTCATTCAAACAAGCGCTACGCAAAAACTATGCGCCAATGCAAAACGTTGTGATGGCAGATACTGAGGGTAATATTACTTATCAGGCAGCAGGTGTTGCACCTAAACGTATTTTGCATCAAGGCCTATATGGTATTGCTCCCGCCCCAGGATGGGAGAAGCAATTTGACTGGAACGGCTATGTTCCTTTTGAGCAATTACCAGCAAGCAGTAACCCAGAGCAAGGGTGGATTGCTACTGCTAATCAAAAAATTATTGCTGCCAATGATCCAAATCCTTTAACTGGTGATTGGGATCTGCCAACGCGCTACGACCGTATTGTTGAGCTCATTAAATCCAGAAATAGCTATGACCTAGATTACATGAAAACCATGCAAGCAGATACGCTATCACTAGGATCCACCCCACTATTAGGCTTATTTAAAGCGAGTAAGCCAAGCCATAAGCTTGCCTCTCAGGTCCAAGAAATGATTCAAAACTTTAATGGTGACATGAAGGTTGATAGCGCTGGTGCTCTGATCTTTAATGCTTGGGCAGATCAACTGACTCGTAACACGTTCTCTCGTTTAAGCTATCTTTTTACGGACAACTACGGTGCACGAAGTTTTCGATACCCATTACTACTTGCATTACAAGACCCCAATAGCCCTTGGTGTGATGACCCTAAAACAAAACAAGTGGAATCATGCCTAGAGTCGTCTAACAATGCTTTTGATAAGGCTTTAGATTATCTGAGTAGTCAATATGGCAATGATCCAAAAAATTGGAGTTGGGGTAAAGCCCATATCGCTGTATCAGAGCATCGCCCACTTAGCAAAATTCCTTTACTCGGTAAGCTCTTCAATATTGCAACACCCTTTCCAGGTGATAGCTATACCGTCAATGTGGCAAGATCTGAACTCCTAAAATCTGAGAACCCCTATGAGACGATGCAGGCTCCTAGCCTGCGCACTATCTATGACTTATCTGATTTAGAAAAATCTCTCTTTATCTATCAGTCTGGCCAGTCAGGCTGGGTACAAAGCAAACTCTATCGCAATATGAATCCTCTCTGGGCCAAGAGCGAATATCTGCCATTGCAGATGAAGCCCGAGAACACTAAACGTCAGCTCGAGCTTGGCAACAAATAAGACCAATAGACTGCTGCAGAACTATCCCTGGGTTTTTGATCATGGACTGCTGGGGTATTCATTCTTGATGATCTATTGTTTAGGCTTGCAGAGCTGCATTGCCCCAATTGCAGCAGTTGGCGCCTCGGGCTCTGCTGCTGCTAGCTCTGCTGGTGGCGCTGTAGCAACTGCTGCCGTTGCCAACCCAGTTACTGCTGCGAGCTTGGCATCTACTGCAGCTACTGGTAAGTCACCTGTCGAGCATGCAGCCTCAGCTGCGACCAAAAAAGATTGTAGCTTTTTCAATCCGCTTTTAGCTAAGCCAATCTGCATCGACATTCCCATCCCGACTGTGACCGATAACAGCGCACCACTATTAGGTCCAGCAGATCAAGTCACTGATGTGGTCAAGCAGTAAATATCAGACTCATTAAACGACTAAGGCCTAACCCCAGGGGCCTCCAGGGGCATTCCTCTGGCTCGCCACATTAAAAAGAGTTCTAGCTGAGCCATTTCAGGGGAACCGTACTCAAACTGCTGCGCTCTTACTCCACTCATGCAATTGCGTAAGCGACGCTGCACAGATCCCAAGGTTTGCCATTCCAAGCGATAGATGGGATAAGCATTTGGGTGGCCTTGCGGTATCAGACTGCCGCCCAACTTTAGGCCCGCCCTATCTTCGTGGCATTGCGCACAAGATAAATTGAGGTGCCCCATTCGCTCCTGAAACCACTGTTGGCCCTTCTTCAATTCCCCTTGATTGGCTGGCGTTTCTTTAACGGCAATCGGCATTCCTTTAGACTGAATGGCAATATAAGCAGTTAACGCCAATAACTCTTTACTCTCATAAGCAAGTGCTGGTTCGCCTTGCGTAGTAGATCGACATTGGTTAATTTGTCCTTCCAGAGTTTGCAGCTTGCCTTTGATCATCTTCGGAAATTGTGTCGCCACACCGCGCATTGATTTTTTGGCCTCGCCATGACAGCTAGCGCAGGCAATATTTTTTGGGCCTGATTTGGTTTGCCATAAGCTTTCGCCCTCTGCAACCCAAAACATTGCCGGGTTGAGAGATGGGTCATCCTGCATGGCTTTATTTTCAGAAGTCATGAGCTCGTAACTGGATTGTTTTTTATTGATAGCTACTTCAGAAGCAGCCGTAGAAGTTGACGCTGCGAATAATATAGAGCAACAGAAAATTGCAAGATGAAAAGAAGTTCCTTTGCGCACAGAACTCTTATGAAACTGTAATACGTGCTTGATGAACAGCTGCATAACCATCATCACCAAGCCATTTGAACTCCAGAGTTCCTGATTCCGTTGCAATAGTAGTGAAGATGATTAATGGATTAGCTCCTATACCAGGATAGAAGTCAGCCTTGAATACCTCAACTTCGTTATAGCTACAAGTAAAGACACGAATAATATCCCTTGGTATTAATTTACCGGATTCGGTATAACGAAATCCTGATTCCATATCATGCTGAACAATCGCTCGGATCTCAATAATGGAATTCTTCTTTGCAGTAGCTGGTACTGTAACTTGGGTGCGTGATGTCTTACTCATACCATCTCCGTACAAGCAGATAAGGTTACTAAAGTTTCTGCTGAGCCTTGCCAAAAGCTGCCATTACTCATTTGCACAATAGCCCAAACTCGCTGACTATCTGCTAAACGCACTCGGGTAGTGATGTTGGCAGTACCAGAACGTGGCGTTAGGTAAGCAGTAAAAATATTCGGCAATGGGTTGCCTTCTGCAATCACATGAATGGCCTTCACATAATCAGCAGCAGTCATAGGGCTGTCTACACTCACCTTTAAAACTACGAGATTGCCGTTTTCGACCAAAGGTGGGATGGTTAAAGTAACTCGCCCTTCCTGAATTTTTGCACCATCAGTAATTTGTTTAATAAGCTCGTCTGCCTCTTCCTTTTTAGCCAGCGCTATTGAAGGTATGAAGTAAGCGCCCAAGGCTAACAGGGTAAGCTTTTGTAGTTGTTGCATCCATGTACGGCGACGCATTTTTTGAGGGCTATCAAATTTCATGTTCATAATCAATTTTACTTATTCAAACTTACTAGAAAGGCCACAACATCTTCGATTTCTTGACCATTAAGTATCGTTTGTCCTGCAAATTTTGGTGCAACCCGATTGAGATGTCCAGTTTTGTAATAGGCCGGCATGATCGTGCTGGGATTAAAGTAACTGGCATCCACAATCCGCGCCCTTAACTGCGGTGCTGACAGACGAGCAACGCTGACACTGAGTTCGGGCGCTAGGTTTCCCTGAAACCGCTCTTCTGGAAATGGGCCGTTGTGGCACAAGAGGCACAAACCCGTTTGACGACTGGCAACAATTGCCCTACCTCGGGTTGGATCACCTGGCGTAGAAGAAAGGGATTCAAAAATCGAATCCCCTACAATCGTTTGGGCGCTTGCAAGGCTGAGGTTGAGGAAGACTAGCAATAGAGTCGCTAGTACATACCTCATTCTCATCGGTGCAATTTCACAAAAGCGCTTTAAACCAGCTTAATGCCACTGTTTTTCAATGGCACTGTGCGCAAACGTTTACCAGTTGCTCGATAAAACGCATTGAGTACCGCTGGCGCTGCAACCGCAATCGTTGGCTCACCTACACCGCCCCACTCTTTACCGCCGCCTTGGATAACAATGGTTTCAACCGGAGGCATTTGATACAGGCGAATTGAGCCAAAGGTATCAAAGTTCTTTTGTACTACTGCACCTTTTTCGATGGTGATCTCTTCCTCGAATAGTGCAGATAGGCCATAAACAAATGAGCCAGATACCTGACGAGCTACTTGGGCTGGATTGACAACATAACCCGGATCGGTAGCTGCAACAAAGCGATGAATCTTCACTTCATTGCCATTCTTGACTGATAGCTCGCAAGCTGCTGCCACATAGCTACCGAAAGAGCGCATTTGCGCCACGCCACGGAATACGCCAGGTGCAGCAGGCTTAGTCCAGCCAATACCATCCGCTACCGCATTGAGAACTGCAATGGCGCGTGGGTGTTTGCCCATATGTTGGCGGCGGAACTCTACCGCATCCATACCAGTTGCCTCAGCCATCTCATCCATAAAGGTTTCGATGAAAACCGCGTTTTGGTTCACGTTCACGCCCCGCCAAAATCCTGGTGGGACATGAGTATTCCGCATTGCATGATCTATCGTGATATGTGGGAAGTTATAGGTAAAGCCATGCTCACCGCTGTCCTCAAGACCTTGGAAGCTCAGAGGATCTTTACCTTTGTTTGCTGCAACTACCGCAGGGCGAACTGCAGCCAAAATAGATTGGCCAGATAAACGCATATTGATGCCAGTAATCTTCTTATTGCTATCAATGCCTGCTGTTAACTTACACATCATGACGGGATGGTAACGACCTTGCGTCATATCCTCTTCGCGAGTCCAGATCAATTTGATATGAGTGCCTGGTATCTGCTTAGCAATATTCACCGCTTGAGTGGTGTAGTCCTGGAATGCGCCACGACGACCAAAGCCACCGCCAAGATTGACTTTAAAGACATTGCATTTTTCAGCAGGCAAACCAGAAGCCGCAATCACCGCAGCTAAGGAAGCTTCACCATCTTGAGTTGGTACCCATGCATCACAAGAGTCTGCCGTCCACTTTGCAGTAGCAGTTTGGGGCTCTAAGGTAGCGTGGTTTAAGAATGGATAGAAGTAAGTAGCCTCAATTTTTTTAGATGCGCCTGAAATACCAGCTTTAGAATCACCACTTGTGTTGTGAACAAATGAATCTGGATGCTCAAGACCCTCTTCCAACATCTTTTTAATAGAAGCGCTTGAAACATTTATATTTGCGCCGTTATCCCAAGTGATATTGACTTGCTCCATTCCCATTTTGGCCTGCCAGAAAGTATCTGCTACTACAGCTACTGCCGTATCGCCTACCTGAACTACTTTCTTAACACCCTTCATGCTGAGGGCTTTGGTGGCGTCATAACTCTTCACCTTGCCACCAAATACGGGAGACTCATTAATAGTTGCAACCAGCATGCCGGGGAACTTCAGATCAATTGCGTAGATCTGCTTACCAGTAACTTTGTCAGCAACACCATCAATTCGATTAACCGATTTTCCAATGAGCTGCCAATCTTTAGGATCTTTCAACGGAGCATCTTTGGGTACTTCTAACTGGGATGCGGCAACAGATACCTTACCGAAGCTAGTTTTGCGACCAGACGGTGTATGCGTAATGATGCTATTTTTTGCTACACACTCAGAAGCTGGCACCTTCCATTGGTTTGCTGCTGCTTGTACTAGCATCATGCGTGCAGCTGCACCGCCCTTACGAACATATTGCTCGGAAGTCCGAATGCCGCGACTACCGCCAGTAGAGTAACTTCCCCAAACTTTATTCCGTTTAAGATTTTCTGCTGGCGATGGATAGTCATAGGAAACCTTCGTCCAATCACACTCTAATTCTTCGGCAACCATTTGTGCCAAACCAGTAATCGTCCCTTGACCCATTTCTGAGCGAACAATGCGAACCACGACATCATCATTTGGTTTAATTACTACCCACACACCAATTTCTGGTGAGGCAAGTGGCGTCATTGCTGTTGTGCCAGTGCCCATCGCAGCCTTGGCTTCAGACATCAGTGAAAAATCAAAGCCAATAGCTAGGCCAGTAGCAATTGCGCTAGAGCCAACGATAAAGTGGCGACGGGAAGTATTTGTATTTGTAGTCATTTGTATCCCCTTATGCCTTGCTTACAGCATGAATCGCTGCACGAACTTCTTGGAAGGTGCCACAGCGGCAGATATTGGTAACAGCCGCATCAATTTGTGCATCGCTTGGTTTAGGATTATTGCGAAGCAGCGCAGTGGTTGCCATCACCATGCCAGATTGGCAGTAGCCGCACTGAGGCACTTGGTTATCAACCCATGCTTTTTGTACTTTAGAGAGTTGGCCGTTCTTTTCCAAACTTTCAATGGTCTCAATTTTTTTACCTAAAGCTGCAGAAACTGGCAAGGAACAACTCCGGATCGCCTGACCATCAAATAGAACAGTACAAGCCCCACAGACGCCAATACCGCAACCATATTTGGTGCCGGTCAAGCCAATCTGTTCACGAATCACCCACAGCAATGGGGTACTTGGATCAACGTCCACCTGATATTTCTTGCCATTGACATTTAACTCAGCCATGAGTGTTCTCCTCTAGTTTTTCTTGTATTGAGGGCTTTTTGCAAAGCCCCTGTTTATGTAGTGCCTATATTAAAACAAGAATCAATTTATTGCTATGCAACAAAAAACTTGCCCTGTAAGATCAAGCCATGATCTCTGGCCTTGTTCAAATACTGCTCTTCCAAAGTATTGGTGAACTTGTTTCTAAATTTCTCTTGCCAACCTTGCCTGGCCCAGTGATAGGCCTAGTTCTTCTCGTTCTATGGCTTGTCCTGCGTAAGGAGCTTAATGCTGAGCTGGCGCTAGTTGCCGACGGCTTTAGCCAATACTTAGGCCTGCTCTTTGTCCCTGCCGCTGTTGGTGTAGTACTTTTTGTTCCACAACTCCAGGCCAATGCATTGGCAATCGTCAGCGCTCTCGTGGGAAGCGTTATTTTGACCATTGGGTCTAGCGCTTTAGTGGTGCGCTTTTTGAGCAAAAAAGATACTCATGAATGAAAAGCATTCCATTGTAGAAATTTGGGTCTATTTATCCGGCAGCCCTCTCTTTGCTCTCTTTATTACTTTGGCCGCCTATCAGCTTGGACTCAATATTTATAAGTATGCCAAGCAAAATCCATTAGCCAATCCGGTTGCTATTGCCATCATCCTAGTTGCCAGCACTATTCAATTGATAGAGATGCCCTACTCAACCTACTTTGAAGGTGCGCAGTTCATTCACTTTTTACTGGGCTCAGCAACCGTTTCTTTGGCTATTCCAATCTATCGCGGGCTTGCTAGCTTAAAAGGTCGCTCTATTCCGCTGATTTTTTCTTTGGCTACTGGAATTCTAGTTTCCATCGTCAGCGCGGTTGGCATCGCTAGTTTGTTCGGCGCCGACTCTAACATCACCGGGGCACTGTACCCAAAATCTGTGACAGCACCAATCGCTATGGGAATTGCAGAGCGGATTGGAGTATCGCCAACCCTGACTGCAATCTTTGCAGTCAGCACTGGAGTTCTGGGGGCAATCTTAGCGCCCTTTGTTTTAAACGTATTGGGTATGAAGGCTTGGTGGCAAAGAGGTTTTGCGATTGGTATTGCCGCTCACGGAATTGGCACCTCACGGGCATTTAGCATTCATCCTGAAGCGGGAACATACGCAAGCCTAGCGATGGGTATGAACGGCGTCATTAGCGCTGTGGCAATACCAGTGATCTATCACTTATTTAATTAGTGATTCACTAGGGGTATTACTCCGCTTTGCCGATAGCAGCTTTCACAATCGGTGCGAATCGAATCAAGTCGCCTTGTATTTGTTCACCAAATTTTTCAGGGGTGCCAGGAGATGGGGTGATACCCATCGCTAAAAGCTTGGCCTTACCTTCTGGTGAATTCAAAATCTCATTTAAGGCTTGGTTTAATTTAGCAATGATCGGTTTGGGTGTTTTTGCTGGAGCCAACAAACCAACCCAATCATCAATCACAAAGTCTTTAACGCCACTTTCAATAAAGGTTGGGACGTCTGGCATGCTTGAGCTTCTTTTTGCGCTTGATACCGCAATCGCTTTAATCCGCCCAGAATTCACATATTGATTTGCTCCAGCAACTGCTGTGTAAACCAAGGGGATATTGCCGCCCAATAAATCAAGCAAGGCTTGGCCTCCCCCTTTATAGGGAACGTGAACCAGATTGGCGCCCGTTTTTTGCTTTAACAACTCACCAGCAATATGAGGCGTTCCGCCAGAGCCAGAGGTTCCATAAGACAGGCCATTAGGATCTTTTTTGGAGATCGCAATCAAATCCGCCAGAGTCTTACCTTGAAAATCATTATTGGCTACGATGATCAAAATAGCATCACCAATTTTTCCGATAGGCGCAAAGTCTTTCACGCTATCAAAAGGAACTTTTTCTGAAAGTGATGGATTAATGGATAAGGTGCCTGCATAACCTAATAACAAGGTATATCCATCAGGCTCTGCCGTAGCAACCATTTGAGAGCCAATATTTCCAGAAGCTCCTGGCTTGTTATCAGAAATCACCTGTTGACCCAACTTCAAGGTCAACTGCTCTGCAATAAATCGCCCTGAGGTATCAGTGACACCGCCTGGTGTAAATGGAATGATTAAACGAATTGGTCGATTGGGGTAATTGGTTTGCGCATGACTTAGCGGTGCTAATAAGATCAAACCCATCAGCAGGCTCTGCAACACATGATGAAATACTCTCATATCAACCCCTTTAATTAGTTTCTACGAAACGCTTTTCAAACTCCCATACATCTTCAAAACCCATCAATTTAGATAACTCTCCAAAATCATATAACTCCACTGGATTCTGAACTGAAGAACCCGAGCTTTTGAAATGCTCATACACCTGAGTCATCGCCTGAACAGAAGCCAGTAATGCTGTCACAGGAAAGATCGCAATTTTGTATCCTAACTGTTCTAGCTCTGTTTTTGTAAGTACAGGGGTGCGACCTTTTTCAACCATATTAGCTATCAAAGGATGATTCGGAAAGGCTTTACCAATCTGCATCATCTCTTCCTGAGTCTCTGGAGATTCAATAAATAAAATATCAGCTCCAGCACGAGCATAGGCTTCTCCGCGCTTAAGTGCTTCATCCAATCCTAAAGTAGTCCTTGCATCCGTTCTAGCAATAATCTTGAAATGAGGGTCTGTGCGTGATGCAACCGCCACCTCGATTTTTTTAACCATGTCTTTCATTGGAATTACTCTGCGGCCAGGAGTGTGCCCACATTTTTTTGGAAACTCCTGATCTTCAAGCTGAATTGCAACAGCTCCCGCAGCTTCATATCCACGAACTGTGTGCCTTACATTTAGTAAGCCACCATATCCAGTATCACCATCAGCAATCAAGGGTGTCTTTGCCATGCCGGCCATTGCACTCACTCTGCCAATCATCTCGGTATAAGTTGCTAAACCAGCATCTGGCAGACCTAACAAGGAAGCGACTGTGCCATAACCAGTCATATAGAGGGCATCAAAGTTCATGCGATCTGCTAGGCGTAATGACACCATCTCATATACGCCAGGAGCAACAATTAAACCTGGCTGGGAAAGTCGCTGGTTAAATAATGTTCTGTGGGAAGTCATCACTGTCCTAACAATATATATTGACTATGAACTCATTTTCTTCACAGCATCTATGGCATTGCCAAGCACCCTGAAGTAAGCTATTAGAGAACTCGACCATGGTAACATCTTTATGATGTCAGGCCATAGCGCAGAAGGGCTCCATGAATATTCCAGATCCAATCAAGTTAACGCAAGATTTGATACGTTTTAATACGATCAACCCTCCTGGTAATGAAGATGAGCTTTGTAACTATTTAACTGAGTTACTAGAGTCAGCAGGCTTTGAATGCATGAACGTAGATTTCGCTCCCAGACGTCGCAGTATTATTGCGCGCATATCTGGCGCAGCTAACAAGTCCAATATTTGCTTTACAGGGCATGTCGATGTTGTTCCATTAGGAGATCGTCCGTGGGATCATGAACCCTTCTCTGGCGAGATACAGGATGGCAAATTATTTGGGCGTGGCTCTAGTGATATGAAAAGTGGTATTGCCGCTTTTGTTGTGGCGGCGATGAAAGCTGCTCACATTGCCAAGAATCAAGGTGGCATTAGTCTCATCATTACTGCCGGTGAAGAAACGGGTTGTGAAGGTGCCTTCTATATTGCCGCACAGAAAAAAGTAATCGACTTTATTGGTAATGTAGGTTGTTTTGTAGTGGCAGAGCCCACTGCGAATGAGCCCATCATTGGTCATAAAGGGGCATATTGGTTACGCGCTAAAGCTGAAGGCATCACTGCTCATGGCTCCATGCCTGAAAGAGGCGATAACGCCTTCTACAAAATAGCAAAGGGCGCACTTTTACTGGAACAATTTCAATTTGATACCCCGCCCCACTCATTAATGGGTCAAGGGACCCTCAACGTAGGAACTGCTAGAGCAGGTTTGAATATTAATTCTGTGCCAGATGCAGCTGAGATGACCTTAGATATTCGCTCTGTACCAGGGCAAAGTCACAGTCATATCTATGGTTGCCTATGCAAAACACTAGGCCCTAACATTAAGCTTGAAACGATTATGGATGTTGAGGGCATTTACACCCCGCCAGATCATCCATGGATACAAACTGTCTATGCTCATTGCCAAGAAATCAACGGTGTGAAGACTGCCCCCAAATCCATTTCTTACTTTACCGATGCCTCTGCACTGAAGGGCCAGATTGGGGACCCTCCAACCGTAGTGCTGGGACCGGGGCAACCTGAAATGGCCCATCAGACCGATGAATTTTGCTATACCGAGAAAATTACACAGGCGACGACCTTGTTTGAAAGGCTTATCATAGATTGGCAGAACAACGGATCCCATGAAGAGGTACATGCAAGATGAAAATCGAGAGCTCCCCATTTAAAGAAGTAGACCCAGATAGCTATGTGGCAAATATGGATGCCTATTGGCTTCCCTATACACCTAACCGTTATTTTAAAAATAAACCCAAAATCATGGTTGCCGCCAAAGGGGTTTATTACACCGATGACCATGGTCGCAAGTTGTTTGATGGCGCGTCTGGGCTCTGGACTTCCCCGTTAGGACATGGTGATCCACGCATCATTGAGGCGATTCAAAAACAATACCAAAAAATGGATTATGTTCCAGCCTTTCAGATGGCAGGACCAGAAACATTTCGTCTCGCAGAAAGAATTGTTCAATACGCTCCCCCTGGATTAAATAAAGTATTTTTTGTGAACTCGGGATCCGAAGCGGTGGATACATCACTGAAGATTGCCCTCGCCTATCACCGTGCAAAAGGCGAAGCGAGTCGAATTCGTTTTATCGGCAGAGAGCGTGCCTATCATGGCGGATGCGTGGGTGGAATCTCGGTAGGCGGAATACCAACCAATCGCAAATCATTTGGCTCAATGATGATGCCAGGAGTAGATCATCTTCCCCACACATTGAATTTATCTCAAATGGCTTTTTCCAAAGGAATGCCAACTTGGGGAGCTCACTTAGCTGATGACTTAGAGCGCATTGTTTTGTTGCATGATGCTAGCAATATTGCGGCAGTTATTCTGGAACCAGTTCAAGGTTCAACTGGCGTGATCGTTCCTCCTGTTGGCTACTTACAAAAAATTCGAGAAATTTGTGACAAGCACGGCATCTTGCTGATTTTTGATGAAGTCATTACTGGTTTTGGACGCTTAGCTGCCAATTTTGGAGCGGATCGTTTCGGCGTTAAACCCGACATGATTACCTTTGCCAAGGCCATCACAAATGGCGTCATTCCGATGGGTGGCGTCATTGTGCGTCAAGATATTTATGACACGATCGTCAATGTTGGCGGCCAAGAGCAGGTAATTGAATTCTTCCACGGCTTCACTTACTCCGGACACCCGATTGCTGCAGCTGCAGCGCATGCCTCTCTCGATATTTTTGAGTCCGATGGCATCATGGAAAAAACCAAAGTTTTAGAAAAGGTTCTAGAGGAAGGTGTTCACTCCTATAAGGGAATGCATGGCGTGATGGATATCCGTAACTGTGGTGTATCAGCAGGTATAGATCTAGAGCCAATTGCTGGTAAGCCAGGATTACGCGGTATGCAAGTTCTGGAGAGCTGTATTGAGAACGGCATTCTAGTTCGCATTACTGGCGATACGATTGCGATGGGCCCTCCATTTGTTGCAACACCATCTGAACTCGAATCGTTCTTAGAGACCTTTGCTAAGGTTCTTCAGAAAGCTTTTTAATTGTGGGCGATATTCGTGTACGCGGCGATAGGCTCTGTGACTCCCTTTTAAGTTTGGCTCAGATTGGTAAGACCGCAAAGGGAGGCGTCTGTCGCCTCGCACTCACCGACCTAGATAAACAAGGTCGTCAATGGGTCATCAATAAAGCACTTGCGCTAGGCCTCACAATTACTACCGACCAAATTGGCAATACGTTTATGCGCCGTCCAGGCAGCAATCCCGACTTAGCACCCATCATGACTGGTAGTCATATTGATACTCAGCCAACTGGTGGAAAATATGACGGCAACTATGGTGTGCTAGCGGGTTTAGAAGTCATTGAAACACTGAATGACTATCAGATTAAGACTGATGCTCCTATTGAGGTCGTATTCTGGACCAATGAGGAAGGCTCTCGATTTACACCAGTCATGATGGGCTCAGGCGTTTTCTCTGGCGCAGTGAGTATTGATCATGCCTATGCAGCCAAAGATATTGAAGGCAAAAACGTCAAAGAAGAATTACTCCGCATTGGTTTCTTGGGAAGCGAGAAACCAGGTGATCACCCTTGCGGTGCTTACTTTGAAGCACATATAGAACAAGGGCCCGTCCTTGAAAAGGAAAATATCGTGATTGGGGTAGTACCAGCAGTCATGGGACTTCGCTGGTTTGACTGCACGGTTCACGGTTTTGAGGCGCATGCTGGACCAACGCCAATGGATATTCGCATAGATGCCCTGCAAAATGCCTTAGGCATCATGCAATACGTTGTAGAGCTAGCCCGACAGCATGCCCCACATGGCAGAGGTACGGTAGGAATGGTTCAAGTCTTTCCCAATAGTAGAAACGTCATCCCGGGGCAAGTACAGTTTTCGATCGATATTCGTCATCCAGACTCTGCAACTTTGGACTTGATGACATCAAAACTTAAAGAATATATTGCACAAGTTGCATCAGGAAAGTCCATCGCCATTGATTTAAAAGAAGTGTCGCACTTTCCACCATGTAATTTTGACGCGAAGTGTGTTGAAACTATTCGGAAAGCTGCTAACGATCTGGGATATTCCAATATGGATGTTGTCTCGGGAGCTGGCCATGATGCTATTTATATGAAGCGCTTAGCTCCAACCGGAATGATCTTCATCCCCTGCAAAGATGGTGTTAGTCATAATGAAATTGAGGATGCAAAAGCTGAGCATTTAGAGGCTGGTGCTAATGTACTCCTTCATTCTATGCTGGCATTTGCTGGGCAGCATCCATAATTTATCAATCCATCCGGCTTATAAAAAATAATGATTGAGAAAAAAGGTTTGGGTAAGTGGGTCATCGCACGTTTTCAACATGAGACCAATACCTTCTCGCCTATTCCCACGCCACTAGCAGCCTTTAATCCGTTCTGGAATCAAGATGCTTACCAGGATCAAGAGAATGCCCAGACAGCGATGGGTGCTTTTATTCAGATTGCCAAACAAGAACAGGTAGAAATCGTCACGCCAGTTTGCGCATTTTCCAATCCCAGTGGTACGGTCTGTGCAAAAGCATACGAACGTATCTGCAATAGCATCGTAGAAGCAGTCCAGCAAGGCTGTGATGCCGTACTCTTAGATCTGCATGGTGCCATGGTTTCAGAGGATGCGGTCGATGGAGAAGGAGCACTCCTTAAAAGAATTAAATCAATTGCGCCCAATATTCCGATTGCTGTAGCCTTAGATTTGCATGCAAACGTGACATCAATGATGATTGAGCATAGTGATGTGATGCTGAGCTTTAAAACCTACCCTCACATCGATATGTATGAAACCGGTATTCATGCAGGCAGGCTATTGCGCGATATGCTCAAAGGAAAAATACGCCCTACGATGGCTTATCGTCAAATTCCCCTGTTATCGCACACTCTTCGCAGCAATACGAATGAAGGTGCCATGAAGCTTGCAGTAGAAGCAGCGATTGAATTAGAAAAAAAACCGGGTGTCTTAGCAGCTTCCATTTTGGCAGGATTTAGTCTGGCAGATTTTAAAGATGCTGGCATGTCTGTGATTGTCATTGTTGATGAACTGAGCTCATCCTCTAATGAATTAGCAAATCAATGTGCAGATCAATTGCAAAACATGATTCTGGCACAGTCTGATGGATTTATTTATGACAGCTCTCCAATCAGTGCAGCACTACAAAAAGCCAGCGAACTTGCGCAATCACCAGGAATAGGTCCTGTACTGCTGCTTGATCACAGCGACAATGTCATGTCAGGCGGACCATGTGACACCACAGATATTTTAGAGTCCGCCCTCCAATTTGACTTAAGCAATATTGCTTGTGGGCCATTTACAGATCCCGAAACTGTCCAAATGCTGATTAAAGTAGGCGTTGGAGAAAAAGCCAATATTGAATTAGGCAATAAGTCAGGTTGGACTTATCGTGGTACTAGTAAATCTCCACTGAAACTCACAGGAATTGTGAGAGCCATTAGCGATGGTCAGATTCAGGTTACTGGGCCTATCTTTAAGGGATCTACATTGTCGATGGGTCCGACTGTTTTATTTGAAACTGCGGATCTACAAATTGTCATCAGCTCCAATCGTGTGGAGCCCTATGATGTTGCTGTCATGACGGATCTGGGTATTGATCTGAAATCTAAGACCTATGTGCTGCTGAAATCACGCATGTATTGTCGACCAGTCTTCTTTCCTCTCAGCAAGGGTTTTGTTGAATGCGATTCTGATCAAGGTGGCCCAACTAGCTCAAATTACGATTGGTTTGACTTTAAACATATTAGACGCCCAATCTATCCACTAGATTAGAAGATTCATCACCAATCAGCGTGGCAACGTCTAGACTTTATGTATTGAGCTTGAAGTGGCAAGCAACAAAATGTCCTGGAGAAATCTCCTCTAGAACAGGCTCTTCCACCTTACAACGTGCTTGAGCATAGATGCAGCGAGTATGGAAGTGACAACCACTAGGGCGATTAATGGGGCTTGGAACATCACCGCCAAGTACTATTTGTTTGCGCTGTTTTGTTGGGTCAGGAATTGGCACAGCAGAGAGCAATGCTTCGGTATAAGGATGAGATGGTCGCTTAAATAACTCGTCTGTTGCTGCAAGCTCAACTACACGTCCTAAGTACATCACTGCAATTCGATGGCTAATGTGTTTTACAACTGCTAAATCATGCGCGATAAATAAGTAAGATACGCCAAATTCTTGCTGTAAATCACCTAATAAATTAATAACTTGCGCCTGAACCGAAACATCTAATGCTGAGACAGGTTCATCGCACATGATGAGCTTGGGCTTTACTGACAAAGCTCGGGCAATGCCCAAGCGTTGGCGTTGGCCACCAGAAAACTCATGGGGATAGCGCAACATCTGATCAGGGCGCAAGCCTACTAATGCAAATAACTCACTCACCCTATCCCGGCCCTCAGCTTGAGTAAGTTTTTCAAAGTTGCGTAAAGGCTCGGAGACAATATCAGCGGCACGCATGCGTGGATTGAGTGAAGAATACGGATCCTGAAAAACTGCCTGAATTTCTTTACGAAAGGGTCTCATTTCATTCCGAGACAGCTCGTCAATTCTCTCGCCACGCCAAAGAATTTCACCGGCAGTAGGATCAATCAATCTGAGAATAGTTCTGCCAACGGTAGACTTACCGCAGCCACTCTCGCCCACTAGGCCTAATGTTTCGCCTTCATAAATAGAAAAGCTAACGCCATCAACAGCATAGACATAACCTGCAATCCGGCTGAGCAAGCCCTTGCGAATGGGATAGTGCTTCGTCAGATTTTTGAGCTCTAAAAGCTGTTTTTGTTGCTTACTCATGCAATATCCTTTGATACCGCTACTGGATTCCAGCACGCTACTGAGTGTTCGTTACCATAATCCTTCAGAATCGGAGATTCGAGCAAGCAGCGCTCACTGACTTCTGGGCAACGAGGGGCAAATGCGCAACCAACAATCTCAGTTCTCATAGATGGAACCATGCCCGGAATTTCCACCAAACGTTTAGAGCTTGTATCGTCAAGGCGCGGCATTGAATTTAAGAGGCCCAATGTGTAAGGGTGCATTGGCTTAGCGAATAAATCATAAACGCTAGCCTCCTCTACTTTACGTCCGGCATACATCACCACTACCCGTTGCGCCATTTCTGCTACAACGCCAAGATCGTGCGTAATCAAAATAATTGCGGCACGAGTGCGATCCCTTAGCTCACGCATCAGATTTAATATTTGTGCCTGAATAGTAACGTCCAAGGCTGTTGTTGGTTCATCAGCAATCAAGATCTCAGGGTCACAAGCCAAAGCCATGGCAATCATAATGCGTTGTCGCATACCTCCTGAAAGCTGATGCGGGTACTCATTCATTCTTCTTTCAGGCTCTGGAATGTTAACCAACTTGAGTAGTTCTAGAATTCGATCACTTACTTCCTCTTTGCTGCACTGACGATGTAACTCTAAAACTTCGCCAATTTGTCTGCCGACTGTGATGACTGGATTTAAGGAAGTCATCGGCTCTTGGAAGATCATCGAGATCTTATCTCCACGAATATCACGCATTTCATCTTCTGAGAGCTTTAGCAAGTCCTTGCCGTGATACAAAACGGATCCAGAAACAATTTTTCCTGGGGGAGTCGGTATGAGTCGCAATAATGATAAAGAGGTCACGCTCTTACCGCAGCCCGACTCTCCGAC
The DNA here is from genome assembly GCF_018882155.1 of Polynucleobacter nymphae. Lineage (GTDB taxonomy): Bacteria > Pseudomonadota > Gammaproteobacteria > Burkholderiales > Burkholderiaceae > Polynucleobacter > Polynucleobacter nymphae. The sequence continues at coordinate 361,235 of NZ_JACVPA010000002.1, read as the reverse complement.
AATCGCTAAGGTTTCACCCTCTGATACTGAAAAGGAAACCCCATCTACAGAACGAACCACGCCATCGCGCGTATAGAAATACGTTCGTAAATCTTTAACTTCTAATATCGTCTTTCCAGTAGCCTGACTCATGAATTACATTCTCCTCGAAAGACGAGGATCTAAGGCATCCCGCAAACCATCACCCAGGTAATTGACTGCAAGCACCGTTGCCGATAGAAAAATAGACGGGAATAAGATCAGGTAGCCAGCAATTTGGAACAGGCTTCTTGATTCCGCCATGATGTTGCCCCAGCTAGGAATATTGGGTGGAGTGCCTGCGCCAATAAAGGACAAAATGGCTTCTGTGATCATTGCAGAAGCACAGATATAAGTCGCTTGAACCAATAAGGGCGCAGCAATATTGGGCAGAATGTGACGTAGCAATGTTTTTACCAAAGGCGTACCAGATGCTGCCGCTGCCTCAACATAGGGCTGCTCACGTAAGCCTAAGACTAAGCTACGGACCAGGCGCACTACTCGCGGCACTTCTGCCAAGGTAATGGCGATAATCACGTTTTCAATACTGGCCTTAGTTAAAGCCATTAAGGCAATCGCTAGCAAGATCGAGGGGATAGACATCAATCCATCCATAATCCGCATCACAATCGCATCTAGCCAGCGCACAAAACCAGTAATCAAACCGATGGCCAAACCAATCACAGTGCTTAACAAAGCTACTGAAATTCCAACGGTCAGAGAAACACGAGTGCCGTACATCACACGGCTATACACATCGCGCCCTAGAGCATCAGTACCAAACCAATACTCCCAGCTTGGCGGCTTCAAGCGATTTAATGGCGCGACTGCCTGCGGATCCACCGTAGCTAAGAGTGGCGCGAAAATAGCGATAAAGGTCATGAGCAATAATGTTGCTGCACCAATCACTGCAAATGGATAGCGCTTGTATAAAGCGGGCAACTGTACGCTCATAAATAAGCGTGCTTTCGAGATCTGTGCTGACCAATCTACTGCGTTCAGAGTGTTGCTATTGATCATAGAGCCTAGTAACGGATGCGAGGATCAAAAAAGACGTATGACAAATCAATCATTAAATTAATCATCACGTAGGTCGCTGAAAAAATGAGTATCACCCCTTGAATAATCGGATAGTCTCGACGCAAAATGGCATCTACTGTCAAACGCCCTATTCCCGGAATTGCAAAAACCGTTTCCGTCACAACAGCGCCTGAGATCAACAGCCCGATACCAATACCGATAACAGTAATAATCGGCACAGCAGCATTTTTAAGTGCATGGTGAATCATGATGTCGCGCTCTTTTAAGCCTTTGGCCTGCGCTGTCCGAATGTAGTCTTGCGACAAGACATCCAAAACACTGGCACGTGTAATACGCGCAATTAAGGCTGCATATACCGTACCTAAAGCTATGCTAGGCAGAATCAAATGCTTAAACCAAGGCCAAATACCTTCGCTAATAGGTCGATAACCCTGAACTGGCAACCAATGCAATTGCAAAGAAAAAAGGAGTATTAATAAGTAAGCTAAAACAAAGACTGGGATAGAAAATCCCAGTACAGAAAATCCCATAATGGTGTGGTCTAACTTGCTTTCAGCACGGGCTGCTGCAATTGCGCCTAGCGGTACAGAGGTCAAAATAGCAATAATGAGAGTGCAAATAGTCAGCGATAGTGTGGGCTCAACTCTTTGACCAATGAGCTTGGCGACGGGCAGATTGTTGAAGATGGATGTTCCCAGATCACCGTGAAGTAAAGCCCATACCCAAGTTCCAAAGCGAACTAAAAATGGCTGATCTAAACCTAAAGACTGACGTATGCGCTCTATGTCCTCGGTAGTGGCCACATCTCCTGCAATAACTGCAGCAGGATCACCAGGCGTGAGATACAAGAGGGAGAAAACAACAAACGCAACGACGGCCATGACGACCACCGTTGCGCCCAAGCGCCTTACTATGTATGAAAGCAAAAAATAACTCCTAAAGACTTAACAAGAAAAGGAATTATTTTTTCTCCACATTCCAAAGAAATGCCATTGGCGCCACAATAATCCCAGAAAGATTAGTGCGGTATGCGGTCGGCAAAATAAACTGAGCAGTTGGAATATAAGGCAAGAACTCAAATGCGCGGCCCTGAACTGCTTCTGCTGCTTTCTTGGCTCCAGCTGCATTAGGTGCCTCAAAATAAGCCTCACGCAATGACTCTAACTTTGGATCAGTAGGCCAACCAAACCAAGCCTTATCACCATTGCCACGCAGTGCGAAGTTCACGCCTGGATTAAGCAAGTCTGGTCCCACTAACCAGGTATGGAAAATAGACCAGCCGCCTTTATCAAGTGGCTCTTTTGATGTGCGGCGAGTAATCAAGCTACCCCAGTCACCCGCTTGTAATTCCACATTCAAACCTAATTTGCGTAATAGCTCGGTAGTCAAAAGAGATTGAGACTGAACGATAGGCTGATCAGCTGCAGAAATAATGACGATCTTCTCGCCCTTGTAGCCCGATTCCTTAATCAATGCTTTGGCAGCCTCAAAATCACGTTTGCCGGTTATTAAGCTTGAGCCAACATTGCTAGCCAAGGGTGTGCCGCAAGTAAAGTAGGAAGCACAAGGCTTACCATTGTCTGCGTTACCAGCAATACCCAATACGTAATCTTGTTGATTAACAACCATGGCTACTGCACGGCGCATCTTCTCGTTATTAAACGGAGGGTATAGGAAGTTAAAGCGAATGAGGCCCATTGAACCTAATGGGTCAATATTTTCTACCTTCACACTACTATTTTTAGCAAGCAGTGGAATGAGATCTGGAGGCATCTGCTCCCACCAATCAGCCTCGCCATTACCTAGAGCATTGGCTGCAGTTGCTGCATCAGGAATATAGAGCCACTCAACGCGGTCAACTTTAACAACCTTACCACCTGAAGCCCAAGATGGCGCTTCCTTGCGGGGTACGTACTCTTTATTTTTGACGTAAATAACTTTGCTGCCAGGAACCCATTCGTCTTTGATCATTTTGAATGGACCAGAACCAGTAGGATCTGTGATATTCGTAAACGCATCAGTCTTCGCAACGCGCTCAGGCATGATAAATGGCACGTTGGAGGAAGGCTTTCCTAAAGCATCTAATACGAAAGCAAAAGGCTTTTTAAGCTTCAGAACAAAGGTTTTGTCGTTAGTGGCAGTCCATGAATCTGTCGACTCCGCTAATTTTTGTCCAAGTCCATCACGCTTTGACCAGCGATCAATAGAAGCAATGACGTCGGCAGATCGAACAGGTGCGCCATCATGGAACATGAGGCCATTACGTAGAGTAAATGTATACGTTTTTTTATCGGGACTCACGGTGAACTTATCCACCATCTGTGGTTTGATTTCAAACTTGCTGTCCATGGCGAACAAGGTGTCATACACCATATAGCCATGGTTACGCGTAATGTAAGCAGTAGTAGTGATCGGATCTAAGATCTTGAGATCAGCCTGCGCAATAAACCTGAGAGTTTTTTGTTGCTGAGCGGCAGCCGGCAGTGAGAAACTAGTCACTCCAAGCGCTATAGCCGCGGGAATCATTGCCAAAAATACTGAACGTCTTAAGGTATTAATCATATTGCCTCCGTAATGAAACGCACTACATAACTATTTTTAGTTTTATCAATGCTTCACTCTTGAACTGTATAAGGTTGCTGTTCAAAGTGGCAAGCCTTAAGCCTCAATTTGGTGCATCTAAGTATGTTTGTACCATATTTAAAAGTTTGTGTTCCTGATATTTTTTCCCCACCAACTGGACCCCTGCCAAACTCGATGCTGCTAAACCTAAGGGGTCTTTTTTAGCTAACAAGGGCATTCCTAGGATCGGTAGTCCAGAGGCGCCCATTGGCAGGCTTAGCTCCCTTAATGGCTTAGCAGCCTGGGGAAGACCAGCCTCTAATACGGGGCCGCAAGGCGTTAAAGGGAGCGCCAGCATCTCTACAGAGCTAATAGCAGTTGCCATAGCCTGTCGAAATTCTGCTAATTGAGCATAGGCATTAATCAGCTCTTTGGGCTCCAGTGAAGCTGAGTGACGAAGCTCGTTTAATACCGGTTTTCCTAATCGGTCAGCATAGCTTTCGATTGGCCCACATAGGCGAGTAAAGTCCTCGAAAAACTCCATTTGCAGGACGGTTAGTGCGCAGCTAGTGGCATTTTCAAAATTGGGCCATGACTGCTCTACAAATATGACTGAGTGATTTTGTTTAGCATTGTGCATAAACTGCATAAAAGCCAAACGCACTGGAGCATCTACACCATCTAGGAGATGAGGATCCCAGCCTATTTTGATGCTCGTTGTATTAACCAAATCACTTGGTTTAGATTTTGGCAAAAAAGAGCTGCCAAGAAAATAATCGCAATCCTCAATTGAATTTACAAGAGGGCCAACAACATCCAAGGCTCGGGAACGTGGTACCACGCCATCCAAAGAAAAAGAATCGCTCGAAGGTCGAAGGCCTACGATGCCACACCAAGCAGCAGGCATGCGGATAGAGCCCCCAGTGTCAGAGCCTAGGGCCATTGGCACAATTCCCATCGCTACTGCCCTTGCGCTACCACTCGATGAACCTCCTGAAAGGCAACCGATTAAATGGGGGTTCATCACATTACCAAAGTGAGCATTCTCACCTGTTAAACCTACCGCCCACTCATTCAGATTGGTTTTACCAATCGGAATTGCGCCACGATCGATTAACCCTTGTAAGACAGGAGCAGTTGATGATGCCTTCTGAAGATATGCCTTCGGACTTCCAGCGCTAGTATTTAAGCCCTGCCAATCGATATTATCTTTAACTGCAAATGGAATTCCACATAGATCACCACAGTCCTCGCCTCTAGCAATCTTGGCGTCAAGTTGGTCCGCCAAGGCCAGAGCAATTTCAGCATGAAGACTAATAAATGTAGGCGAGATAGCCGAATCTAAAGTTTCTTTCTTAGCCAAATCTAAAGCAAGCGCAACCTGGGCACGCGCAGAGCGTACCCCGCTCTTAACCTCCGCGGCGATTGCGCGGAGCGAAGGCCAGTGATGATATGGCTTCATCTGAAGTCCTTATCTGGAAAATAAGAAATGAAAGTAGGCACAAATCTCAGGATCAAGCCAAAATAGAGGTTATTGCTATTAAGCACATTAGATTGCTGTCTCAAATTTTTGAAAATAATCATCCAATACTATAGTATTTTCACTCACCCTCCGATAGTTAAAGTAAACCCTCACCTCACAATGCAAAATAGTAAAAAACAAATGACTATCGCTCACTTAGCTCAATTTAGCGCGGCATGGAATCGACATGACATCGATGGCTTAATGAGCTTGATGTGTAATGACTGTGTTTTTCAGACTGCAGCAGGCCCTGATGCATGCGGCACTCGTCATGAAGGCATGGATGCAGTTAGGGCTGCTTTTGAAAGTGCCTGGATAAATGTGCCTGATGCGCAGTGGATCAATGATCGGCATTTTGTTGACGGTGATTTTGGAGTATCGGAATGGACCTTTGTCGGTACCGCAGCTGATGGAAGTCGGATTGAAACTGATGGTGTCGATATTTTTACTTTTAAGGATGGCAAGATTCAAATGAAAAATGCCTTTCGTAAAAATCGCCCTAATTTACCAGCAACCCAATAGGCTTATGTTGAACATGCCACCAGTAGCATACGATCCGCTCTATGACCCGCTCACCTCGCTTCATCCAGGTAGTGGAACTGATTATGCGCCGAGCTATTGGGCTGCAACTGCTAATAACCCGCCGCAAACAGATGGGCCTGTCACACAAGATATCGATACAGATGTCGTCATTATTGGGTCAGGCTCAACAGGAGTGTCAACTGCTCTTTATTTAGCACAAGAGCATGGTATCCAAGCAACTATCTTGGAGGCCAATCAAACCGCTTGGGGGTGCTCTAGTCGCAGTGGTGGCCAAGGCCAAAATGCCAGCGGTAGGCTATCACGATCTCAATGGATTGAACGTTGGGGCTTAGATACTGCCAAGAAATTAGATCGAGAAATTTATACGGGCTTTGAAAATTTCAAAGAGCTAGTAAGTCAAATTGACTGTGATGCTTTTGATGGCGGTCACCTCTACATTGCACACCGCCCAGAAAAAATGATCTACCTAGAGAATGAGGCAAAAGTCCGCAAAGATATCTTTGGATACGATCCACTATTACTGAGCGCGCAGGAAGTTCGCGAGCAATATTGCGATGATCATGATGCATCTGGCGCCCTACTAGAGCGTGAAGGTGTTGGTATTCATCCACTCAAATTTACTTTTGGTCTTCTCAAGAAAGCCCAGAGCCTAGGAGTCAAAATTCACACTGCTAGCCCTGCACTGGGATGGGGGACGATTGATGGAGTGCACCATATACAGACTCCAGGCGGAGTTGTCCGAGCCAAACGAATTGCCATTTGCACCGGTGGCTACGGTGTACAGGGATTAAAGCCCATCAAAAATAAGATCCTACCTATTTTGTCTAATTCGCTGGTGACTAGACCCCTTACCGCGAGTGAAATAAAAGCCTGCAACTTTCGTTCGCATACCTTTTTAACTGACACTCGTACGCTACGCTTTTACTATCGCCTATTAAAAGATGGGCGTCTGCAAATGGGCAGTCGAAGTTCTATTGGCGGTGCTGATGCCAGCTCACCTAAACATTTGAAGCTATTAACGGATGCTATTGCTAGAAAGTTTCCACCTTTAGCGGGTATTGAGATTGATTACTCTTGGTGGGGCTGGGTGGACGTAAGCCACGATATGATGCCGCGCATCACCCAACCAGATCCAGCACAAGCAGTTTGGTATGCACTCGGCTATGGCGGAAACGGCGTTTCTTTTTCTACCTGGGCTGGTAAACGCTTAGCGGAACTTGTAGCTGGGAAAAAGGTTGATTCAGACGTGTTAAAGTTGCCAATCTATCACTCGCCACTCGAGTTTCCTAATGCATTCGGCAAGTTTCGGTCAGAAAAACTAGCTCCTTTTAGACGATTGGGGCAAAGTTTTCTCTATAAATGGTATTGGTTTAAAGATGAGAAATAAATCATTCAAATTAAACGCTACGATCTTTCTCTAAGAGAGTCTATATGAATAACATTAAACGAATTTTGACACTGGTCATTCTATGTGGAGCTGTAAGCTACAGTTACGCAGCGCCAGATACGGATTGGCCAAAAAAACCAATCCAAATGATTCTCTCCTTTCCTGCAGGAGGCTCAACTGATGTTTTTGCACGCAGTATTGCAGTCCCATTAGGTGAAGCATTAGGTCAAGCAGTAGTAGTTGAAAATAAACCAGGCGCAGGCGGAATGATTGGCATGACTGCTGCAGCCAAAGCTAATCCCGATGGCTATACCATTCACTTTAGTGCTCTCACGAATCAAGCCATTGCTCAGGCACTCTTTAATAATCCCCCAGTTGATCTCCAAAAAGATTTTGCCTCCGTTGCTCTAGTAGGCTCTGTTCCTCATATTCTAGAAGTGAACCCCAGTGTCCCAGCAAAAAATTTGACTGAGCTGATCGCCTTTATTAAGTCAAAGAATGGCAACTTTAATTACGCTTCTCAGGGTAATGGCAGCCTCTCACACTTGGAATCTACTTTATTTATGCAGCGCATTGGCGCTACTGGAACTCATATTCCTTATAAAGGTAGCAGCTTTGCCTTACCTGATTTAATTGCTGGTAACACCTTGATGATGTTTGATAGCCTGACGGCATCTCTTCCCCACATTCAAAGCGGCAAGTTAAGACCCATTGCAATTGCCTCAAACGAGCGCTCACCTTTGATACCAAACGTTCCAACCTTTGAGCAAGATGGTATGAAGAAGTTTGATGTTGAGAATTTCTTTGCTATTTATGCGCCAAAGGGAACCTCTCCTGCCGTGATTGCTCGACTTGAAAAAGAAATTCGTAAAATACTGACCAATCCTGACTTCAAAAATAAGTTAGCCAACCAAGGCCTCCAAACCCAATTTGCTAACTCAGAAAAATTGACAGAAATCACCACCGCCGAACACGTCAAGTGGTCAAAAGCTGTCAAAGCTGCCAATATTAAGATTGACTAATTTACAACCGTATTTCATTGCTTAAAGAATTTCCTATGTTGATTGCCCCACCCTATGGCGGTGCTCGCGCCCCCGTACTAGCCAGAAATACTGTTGCCAGCTCTCAACCGCTTGCGACACAAGCAGGTATTGAGGCACTGCAGAATGGCGGTAATGCAGTCGATGCCGCACTGGCTACTGCCATCACCTTAACGGTTGTAGAACCAACTATGAATGGCATTGGTGGAGATAGCTTTGCGATTCTATGGGATGGCAAGAAACTGCATGGCTTAAATGCTTCGGGGCGCGCCCCTGCCGCTTGGACACCAGAATATTTTGCTGGTAAATCGGTAATGGATCCCATCGGCTGGAAGACCGTAACTGTTCCGGGTGTAGTTGCTGGCTGGATTGAGCTATCCAAAAAATTTGGCAAGCTGCCTTTTGCGCAATTATTTAAGCGTGCAATTGATTATGCCGAGAATGGTTTTCCAGTCTCTCCTGTCATTGCCCGTCAATGGCGTGAAGCCATTCCGATTCTGAAAGATCAACCCGGTTTTGCACAAGCATTCCTGATTGACGGTAAAGCTCCTCAGGCTGGACAGATCTGGAAATTTCCTGAGCAAGCTAAAACCTTAAAAGAGATTGCAGCGACGCAAGGCGAGTCTTTTTATACAGGGCCGCTTGCTAAAAGTATGGTCGACTTTGCAAAAACTTCTGGTGGTTGCTTCACCATGCAAGACTTCGCAGATAACAAACCGGAGTGGGTTGAGCCGCTTGCCTTTGATTATGGTGGCTACACTCTTCATGAGATTCCTCCGAATGGCTCTGGTATTGCTGCACAAATGGCTTTGGGTATTTTGGAAGCTGCAAATGTTAAACAATATCCAGCAAACTCCACGCAGCATATTCATTTGCAGGTAGAGGCAATGCGGATGGCTTTTGCCGATGCATATGAGTTTGTATCTGATGCACGCTCAATGACAATGCCAGTGAGCGCATTACTTGATAGAGAGTATTTAGCGAGTCGTGCTGCTCTGATTGATCACCATAAAGTGGGCTCTTATGGTCCTGGTGATCCCCATACTGGTGGCACAGTCTATCTTTGTGCCGCAGATGAATCCGGCATGATGATTTCGTATATTCAATCAAACTTTAAAGGCTTTGGTTCTGGTGTGGTTGCCCCTGGTGGCATTGCTTTGCATAACCGTGGCATGAGCTTTAGTCTTAAAGCAGGACATCCCAATCAAGTAGCTCCGGGCAAACGCCCTTTTCACACCATCCTGCCTGCCTTCTTATCAAAGGGTGGCAAACCTACTATGGCCTTTGGTGTGATGGGTGGCAATATGCAACCGCAAGGTCATATTCAATTTGCAATGCACTTTATTGATGAGTATCTCAATCCTCAAGCCTGTTCTGATGCCCCCCGCTGGCGAATTGATGACTTAGGCAAACTCACTGTTGAAGCAGCGATGCCAACAAGTATTGTTGAGGGTCTTAAAAAGATGGGGCACGAGGTAATCGTGATGCCCGCGAATAGTTTAGATTTTGGTAGCGCACAAGCCATTGCTAAAATTACTGATACAACTGACTCCGCTTATATTGCTGGTAGCGATCATCGCCGAGATGGATTAGCAGCTGGATTTTAATCTAGCTCGAATTACGGGACAAAATAAAGCCACCCTTAAGGTGGCTTTATTTTTCAAAGTGCACTAAATTAAAAATTAACTGTTGCCGATAGCTGTGGGCCAGCGTTGGTATATTTAGTTACACCGATATTTGATTTAAGGTCAAAACCCATGGCTCTATAGGCCAAGGTCATATCACCCCATGAGAATGCATTACCTACTCCAAGCAGGGCTTGCCAGGTTGTATTATTTGAACCAGGTCCTTTACCCGCATCTACATAGAATGGAACAAACCATGAGGAATCGTAAATTCTGGCTCTACCCTTAAATCCAATTACTGGATCCGTGGTTTGATTGGTATACGAAGGGTTTCTGGTGACATCTGACTTTACTTTTCCATTAACAGTGTACTGCTCAGTAGCCACCAGAGTCTCAGTTGAGCTGATGTAACGAACTCCAACCAATCCATCTAAATATAAATTATTTGATCTGTAAGCCGTATAGGTACCGGCTAAGGTAAGCATAGTCTGCGTCTGTTGCCCGCTGGTACCAGCATATAAATTGTGATCTCTACCTAAGACCACTTTTGATTTATTAATATCACTACTTCCGCTCATTTGCCAGTACACAAGATCTGCCATTACGCCCCAATTACCTTTATGTGCCTCAGCAGTAAAAAAAGCAATGGCTCCTGCACTATTCAAATTATCGCTAATCGAAGAGTCTGCTGATTTAGAGAGATTGTCTACTGTTGAGGTTGCCCAGCTTGCTGGTACCCATGCAGAAATTGTTCCAGAAAAACGCCAGTTGTCGTTTACCACCGGAATTGGATTAACGGCCTGAGCGTTAGCGTTAATACAAATACCGAATGCGGCAAAGAGCAAAATAAATTTGGCGAGCTTCATAAGGTCTTTCCTGAGTGAGCTTATTGAGCTTCTAATATAAAGAATAAGTCATTAATTTGCAAAACTTTAAATAACTCTGTTGTTACGCAGCCTTATGAGGCAGGCAGTTCAAATAGAAGGCTTTGATTTCTGGATCACAGCTGACATCTCTTGCTTCGATCGGCCTTTGTAAAGAAATGCCTTCAATCGTTTTACATCTGCTGAGGGCTACATAGACTTGGCCCGATGCAAATGCGCCAGAGGATAAATCTACTTTGACCTTGTCCAGCGTCTTACCCTGGCTCTTATGAATAGTGACTGCCCAAGCAAGCATTAGGGGAATTTGCACATAAGTACCAATAATGCTGGGAGAGATCTTGCCAGACATCATGTCATGGTCGTATCGATATGATTCCCATTGGTGGCCAGTAACTTCAACAGTATTGGAGTACTGTCCATTTTTAACTATTACTTTTACTTTATCGGCGAGTAATTCACGAACGATACCAATCGTGCCATTCACCCAGCGCTTCGGAAAGCCGGGGTCAGTTGCTGTAAACATCACTTTGGCACCCACCTTTAAGGCCAGATTATTGGCTGAAGGTAGGTTACGCTCATCAATATTGAACTTACCAGTCGTTTTACCTGCATAGACCTTCACTTCATTAGTAATGGCTCGCAATCCCGCACCATTGATTTGGTCTGCTCTCGCATTGGTAGTGGTGAGCGTAATAGTTTCTTCATCAACTTCTTGATTGGCTTGATAGCACTGGGCATTGAGGGTATCAATTACTTCATCTACGTCTTGATTGATGCGTATGCGATTGAGAAGATCGGCAAAGTGCTCATCTTTTTGGCGGAAGATCTTTGAAAGCTCCACCATAGTGACATCTTTGCGATGCAAGGCTATCGCACAGAAGAAGTATGGGCCTTCGTAACCACGATCAGCGAGTACCTGCATATCACTACTCGAGACAACTGGCGGCAACTGAAATAAGTCTCCCACAAACATTACCTGTATACCGCCAAAAGGTTTGCCTTTTTGTGGTCCGTTCTCGCGCAAGAATAAATCCATGGCATCGACTACGTCAGCGCGCACCATCGAAATCTCATCAATGATAAGTAAATGGATATCTTTATAAAGGCGCTTATCACGTAATGGCTTGATATCTTCTTCAGGAAAAATTAAACGCGGCGGCAATCTGAAGAAAGAGTGAATAGTGACGCCCTTCACTTGCAATGCAGCTACTCCAGTTGGTGCGACAACAACGACATTGCCAGGAATCGTTTCTCGAAGGTAACCAATGAGCGTTGTTTTGCCGGTACCGGCTTTACCACTAACAAAGATATATGGATCATGACGCTCAATGGCCGCAATGACAGCCTGGTAATCAGGCGTGATTTCAATCTCGGTTGAATCGATTACGGAACTAGTCATTCCTTATTGTTTCACGGCATCGGCTACACACCGAAATCCGATATAAACCACTGCGATATCTCCAGGTTTAGATTCCAAATCCGATTCTTGCTGCCTCTCTGGGCCATACCACCATGAAGCACCTCGTGTCATGTAGCCACCGTTACGCTCTGTAGCCGTCCACTCCCAAACATTGCCGCCCATGTCATACATGCCATTAACACCAGGCTTGGTAGTTTTTGTAGTGACATGTCCCGTGCCACGATTGAGAGCTCCAACTGGAGCTAAACCCTTGTAATCACCACAGCCACTTAAGCAATGCGAAACGGCTGGAGTGCTGCCACCGGGAAATGGGTAACGCTGTCCTTTAACAAAGCCCGCTGGAGGATTAGATCTTTGTTCTAAAAATGCTGCCAAATTCCATTCAATATCTGTTGGCAATCTTTTGCCGTAATAACGACAAATAGATTCTGCTTCTTTTTGATTCAGGTGCACCGCAGGTTCTAGATCACCAGCAGAAACTCCATAGGGTGTCTTCCAAGTCCAACCAGGCTTTTGCACAAAACCTGCTTCATACGAGAGGCCGCCGCCCTTCTTTTCAGCAGCACTTACAAAACCAGTAGCCGCAAAGCCTTTGACATCTCCAATATTCATCTCCGTTTGATCCCAAATGAGATTACCGATTTGTACGGTTGGGATAGATGATGCAGGAGCGCTTTGGCTAGGCAATGGCCTAAGCATGAAATACGCTGCAATAGCCGATAGCAATAGACCAAACAGAATGGCGGTGAAATCAAACTTTTTCATGATGTAGCAAGCTCCAGAGGCTAAATTAAGCAATCTCTATTCTAAAGAAAATAGTAAATTGGCACATTACGGGTAATGCTTGATATTCAGGGATATGAGGTAGATCATCAAACTCTATGAAAAACGGGATAGACAAGATTTACGCAAAAATTACGAGCCTAGAATCCGAGGTTCATAGCTTACAGCAGGGCTATGTCACCTTAAACCAGCAATATGCTGCCGCTGAGTCCGCTCGTAGCACTAGAAAGAAAAATTCCTAATAAAAAAGCTCCTCAATCAATTTTGGGAGCTTTACAGAATTTGGTGGGGCGAACGACGGGGCTCGAACCCGCGACAACCAGAATCACAATCTGGGACTCTACCAACTGAGCTACGTCCGCCGTTGTAGAGCTCACATTATAGCTTTTTGCTCAAAAACCTGTCAAAACCAGTGCTTCTAGCCTCACGCTTAAGCACTTTCATACTCAAAAGCCGCCCAATCCCCAAGGGTTAGACTGGCATCGATGAAAAAATCCACTATCGCCGCTTTGCTCTGTACCTTAGCGAGAGCATGGTGATCTGAGAGGCGCTGGCGCCAATATCTTGATCCTGCCCTACCATGTGCTAAGCCAAGTATGTGTCTTGTAAATGCGCCGATATAAAAGGGCTTACCTTTAGCTTTGCATTCATCAAACCAAGCTTCTACTTGCTTAACTAATCCAATCTGAATTCGATGCCACTCGGTTTCACTAAAAAGATAGCCAGCCGCATCACCGTTGGTATTAATCAAATCATCCCAGCCTAAGAGCATGGCTGGAAAATGATATGCCGCCCTACCAATCATGAAGCCATCAAAGTCATCCCAATGGCCCGCGATCTGTTCATTCGTTTCTAGACCACCATTGAGTAATACTTTGAGATTGGGAAATTGTTTTTGTGCATCTAGCCTCAGCTTGGCTGCTACTTCATAACGTAGCGGCGGTTTACTGCGGTTCTCTTTTGGTGACAGCCCTTTAAGCACAGCATTACGCGCATGAATGGTTACTTGGCTTGCGCCTGCATCAGCAACAGCAAGAATAAAATCGAGCGCAAACTGATAATCCTTGGGAGAGGCAGCTGCATCCATCGAATCCAATCCCAAGCGATGTTTTACTGAGATCGGAATATCTACAGCACTCTTCATTGCCTTGACACAGTCGGCCACCAAATTAGGTTCAGCCATCAGGCAAGCACCAAAAGCACCGCGCTGCACACGCTCAGACGGGCAGCCACAATTAAGATCAACTTCCTTATAGCCCCACTGTTGCCCTAACTCTGCAGACTTTGCTAAGTCGCTAGGCTCTGAGCCGCCTAACTGCAATACCACTGGATGTTGATCTTGGGAATAGTCTAAATGGCGCGGGAGATCCCCATGCATCAATGCCCCTGTTGTCACCATCTCTGTATAGAGAACCGCTTCCTTAGTGAGCGTCCGATGAAAAGAGCGGCAATGACGATCCGTCCACTCCATCATGGGGGCAACTGCTAATCTTTTATTTTGCTTATTTTCCACAGAGACTTTTATCAATTATTTATAAACAGCCCAAGGGTAGTTTTTGTTTTTCTTGGTGGCCCACGCCTTAATCCATTAAAGCTGAGGGAAAAACCTTATCCTTAGCTTACTTCCAGCTAAGATTTAACTTCTTATGAGAAGCAGCGCAATCTCGCAAATATAGATTAATCAGACTTTGATAGGGAATACCTACTTCTTCAGATACTGATTTGAAATAGGTCACAGAGTCTTCATCCAAGCGAATCGTAATTGGCTTCTTTAGCATAGAAGCATATGGATTTTTTCGAGATTTTGAGAAATCGTATTCATTACGCATATTGATCACCTTTTATAAACTTTTGACTCTTGAGGAGTTGCCTTACGAGCTGAAATAATTCGAATGACATTTCCCTTACTTCGATAACAATGACAAACCAAAATTACACGAAGAGCATGACTCACGCCTAATAAAATAAATCGCTCCTCATCATCTGAATGATCGGGATCAGAAATTAATCTAGCGCTTTCATCATAAAACACAGATTTCGCTTCTTCAAAGGAAATGCCATGTTTTTTTAGATTAGCGGAGGCTTTTCGTAGCTCCCATTCAAATTTTAATGAATTCATATGTACATTGTACATATATTAATTAATTACACAACCTGCATTACGCACCCTCATATCAAGATTTAATCGGCGTTTTGAATGAATAAGGGTAGCCCAAGCTACCCTTATTCATTTAGCAAATCTAGGTTTTTAATTGCCTTACCTACTTTGACAGCTTAGCCTCTAACTCTACCGCTAGATCAAGAGCGCCCATATAACCAGATTTGAGATGCGCCGGCAAATCAGGATCACCCACCATGGTGCCCAGTGTCTCTACTAGGCTATAGACAATTCCTTTTGCTGCACCAATGGCAATCGATTTATTGGCTACTGCTTCGTCAATATGATTGACGGCATCCAAGAAATAGTCATGACCAGGTAGACCATCTGGGCCCAATTCTTCTTCAGCTTTTTTGCCTTCATTCATTATTCGCTCACCTCCTGATTGGGTTTTACAGCATCTGATCTACTTTATAAAAGAACTTACGGGCATGCGCCAGAATCTCTTTATCAGTCGGATGGTCAACAGTTTCTACACCAACAATCTTTTCAGCAATCTTGGCATCATGCTGATGCGCATGTTTGATGAGTTCTAATTTGGCAGAACCTGGGCCAAGAATCAGAATTTCTTTGGATTCATTTACAGCCTGCATTACTGAATGGAGATATTTTGAATCTAATGCCAGCTTACCGCTACCTACTTCACCACCTTTATGGTGTAAATGAGAATGTGTCGATTTGCTTTTAATGATCTCTGCCTCACTAGCATCCTGACTTAAGAACATGACGTGGGCTTCTTTGTGATCGATCCAAATAACTGCATGATTTAATGACATAGTTCTTCCTGTGATTGATATAGCTACTCTTTCAGGATACTCCCACCACTAGCTGACAACACCCTAAAGCTTGATTTAGATCAATCTGAGCACAATAGTATTAAATTCGTATACTAAGACCTCCTCTATTTGATCTCCATATGGCTAACTTGAGCAAATTGATTCCAATTCGATACACCCCTTTTATCCTTTGCATTATTGGAAGTATTGCCAGTTTTATCGCTTTAGATTTTGTCTCTTTAGGGTTAGATAAACAAGCCCTCCACTTTCTAATATTGTTTGGTACTTTAACTATCGTAGGTTTCTACGATCTTTTCCAAAAAAAGATCGCCATATTACGCAACTACCCTGTTATTGGTCATCTGCGCTTCTTACTCGAATATATTCGCCCGGAAATTCGGCAGTACTTTATTGAGGGGGATAACGATGAAGCTCCCTTCTCTAAAGCGCAACGCACTTTAGTCTATTCACGCGCTAAAGCGGTACCAGATCAAATACCCTTTGGCACTAGTCTTGATGTCATGGCGCCAGGCTATCAATGGATCAATCCGTCATTAGCCCCTACCCGTTTACCTAGCCATGATTTTCGTATTGAGATTGGTGGTAAAGACTGTAAACAAAAATACTCTGCGAGCATCTTTAATATTTCAGCAATGAGTTTTGGCTCACTAAGCGCCAATGCGGTGATGGCCTTAAATTTGGGAGCCAAAAAAGGTGGTTTTGCCCATGACACTGGTGAAGGCTCTATCTCCACCCACCACCGCGTTCATGGCGGAGACCTTATTTGGGAGATTGGCTCCGGCTACTTCGGCTGCCGCAATGAAGATGGCAGTTTTAATGAAAAGAAATATGCTGAAAATGCGCTTGATCCTCAAGTCAAGATGATCGAGATTAAATTAAGTCAAGGTGCCAAGCCTGGTCACGGGGGAATTCTGCCGGGCTCCAAAGTCACTGTAGAGATTGCCAAGGCACGCGGTGTCAATGTAGGCGAGGCCTGCATCTCTCCGGCATCCCATAGCGCTTTCTCAAGCCCACTTGAGATGATGCATTTTCTTAAAAAATTACGTGATCTCTCTGGCGGTAAGCCAGTTGGATTTAAGCTTTGTATCGGACATCCCTGGGAATGGTTTGGGATTGTCAAAGCCATGTTAGAAACCAATATCTACCCAGACTTTATTGTGGTGGATGGCTCTGAGGGTGGCACAGGCGCATCCCCAGTTGAATTTACCAACCACGTTGGTACACCACTTCAAGAAGGGCTTCGTCTAGTTCATAACACCTTACTGGGCGCTAATCTGCGCGATCAAATTAAAATTGGCTGTGCCGGAAAGATTATCAGCGCTTTTGATATGGCAGTTGCTTTTGCCTTGGGTGCTGATTGGTGCAATAGTGCACGTGGCTTCATGTTCTCAATTGGTTGTATTCAAGCACAAGTCTGCAATACTGGCTTTTGCCCTACTGGCGTCACAACCCAAGATCCACTTCGCCAAAAAGCCTTAGTGGTACCTAATAAGGCTGAGCGCGTCTTTAATTTTCACAATGAAACTCTTAAAACACTCAAAGGATTAGTAGAGGCGGCCGGCCTACATCACCCTGGTGAAATTGATGCGCCCCATATTATTCGACGGATTAATGCACATGAAGTACGCCTCTTATCCTACCTCCTCCCAGAAATGCCTACTGGACTTCTTCTCAAGGGAGGAAGTATCGACTCTTCTCTGAACCTACCAAGAGTATTTGAGTTGTACTGGAGTAAAGCACAAGCGAATAGCTTTTCAGCTTTAAAAGATTAAGGGACTAGAAGTCTAAGGCTCGCTTGCTTACAAATACTCTTTGAGCATTAGTGATGGGATCTAAAAAAGATATTTCCTTTGCTAATAGCTGCAAAGGCTTTGAAAGATCTAAATCATATTCTTGATATGGCGTAAGGATTGGATAAATCTGGTCATCTTTAATTGGTATGCCTAAGGTATTGAGGTGGCAACGGAGTTGATGTTTCTTACCGCTACCTGGTGTGAGTCGATATTTAGCCCAAGGCTTGCTTGGAGCAATGATCTCAATGAATGTATCGGTATTAGGCTCGCCCTCCACCTCCATCATTTGTAAGAAATGCTCTGATTCCTCAAGACGACTCTGATAGGTCATTGGCAGCTTTGAATTGAGTGCCTCGGAATAAGGAGCGATCGCTTCATAAATCTTCGTGACAACTCTATCTCTAAACAGATTCTGATATGAAGCTCTCTCGTCTGGCTTAATAGAAAAGATCACGAGCCCAGCAGTATCACGATCAATGCGATGAATAGGGCTTAGGGTTTGAATACCAGTTTTTTTCTTGAGTCGGTTGAGTAAAGTCTGATGCAAGTACAGGCCACTTGGAGTCACTGGTAAGAAGTGCGGTTTATCTGCGACTAGGATATGTTCATCTTGGAAGAGAATCTCTTCTTCAAAGGGTATTTCTGGTTCGCGGGCCAAGCGCCTAAAGTAAATCAAGTGGGTGTTGGGTTGATATGCACTACTTGCCTCAAGAGCCTCTCCCTCGGCATTTAATACTAGACCTTGAGCAAAGCGATCTTCCCACTCCTTGACTTCGATATGAGGAAACTGAGCGATAAAGAATTGTAATAAATTTGGGTAAGGCTGATCAGCAGGCAAAAATACCCGCGATGCTGAGACTCCTTCAGAATTAACTTGCATGCCAATAGCGCTCTTTAATCCATAGGGCAATGCTTACCAACCCAATCATGATAGGAACTTCTACTAGAGGCCCTATTACCGCTGCAAAGGCTGCGCCAGAGTTAATCCCAAAGACTGCAATTGCAACAGCAATCGCTAATTCAAAGTTATTACTGGATGCCGTAAAAGATAAAGTGCAGCAGCGCTTGTAATCAATGCCCATCTTGGCTGTGATTACAAAAGTGGCTAGGAACATCACTCCAAAATAGATCAGCAATGGAATGGAGATGGTGAGAACATCACCTGGAAGCTGAAGAATGAGTTTTCCCTTTAGGCTGAACATGACTACGATAGTAAAGAGCAGCGCAATCAATGTGAGCTTACCAATTTTTGGCACAAAGTGCTCGTGATACCAATCTTTAGAGACAAACTTGAGCATCACAAATCTTGTGAATAGCCCTGCAATACAAGGAATGCCCAAATAGATAAAGACGGTCTTAGCAATCTCACCGATTGTGATGTTGATGTTTGATCCAGTAAGGCCAAATAATGGTGGCAACACGGTTAGAAATACGTAGGCATATAGACTAAAGAATAGAACTTGGAAGATCGCATTAAAGGCAACCAAGCCTGCAGCGTATTCGGTAGATCCTTTAGCAATATCATTCCAGACAATCACCATTGCAATACAAGGCGCAATCCCAATCAGAATAAGGCCTGCCATGTATTCAGGCTGGGTGGGCACAAAAGTAATTGCCAGAAAGAACATGAAGATTGGGGCAATAATCCAGTTCATCAGAAAAGCAATCGCAAAGATCTTTTTATCTCTAAATACATCTGGCAGATCTTCATATCTCACCTTAGCAAAGGGTGGATACATCATGAGTATTAAACCAATAGCAATGGGATAATTAGTGCTACCCACCTGAAAGGAGTTAATAAAGCCCTCTACTCCAGGCAAGAAATAACCTAGGGCAATACCTAAAGCCATAGCAGAAAAAATCCAGACCGTTAAATAGCGATCTAAAAAAGAAAGTTTTTTAGTAAGTGTGCTCATGATTTGGAATGGATCTCTTTCAGACTCATAGCATCTAACTTATCTAAAGGCATGGCAGCTAGAATATCGACTCTCTTTTTAAGGCCATTCATCACGCTGATAAATGCTGCTTTCTTTTCAATATCAGTACCCTGGACTTGTGAAGGATCAGGAAATCCCCAGTGGGCTGTCACTGGCTGACCAGGCCAATGGGGGCATACTTCACCAGCCGCGTTATCACATACCGTAATAATGAAATCCATCTTTGGGGCATCAGGCTGCGCAAACACATCCCAACTTTTGGATTTCAGTAAGTAAGTATCCAGACCCAACTCTTTTGCAATCTGGGCGGCATATGGGTTCACGCTTGTGCCAGGAGTTGAGCCTGCAGAAAAACCTCTAAGCTTACCGCTTGGGTGTGTAGAAGCTAAGGCCTCCCCAATAATCGAGCGAGCTGAATTATGAGTGCAGAGAAAAAGAATATTGTATTGCTTCATGCTAATTTCGCTTTCTTCAAAACTTTGACTGGAATGCAAGATTCGCCATCACAGCAGTTTTCTAACAAGAACCCACTTAAATCTTGCACGAGCCCTGCATTAGGACGATAGATCAGGTTACGACTTTGTCTTTCAACCAAGAGTAAGTCTGCTTTCACCAATTCTTTTAAATGAAAACTCAGGGTTGCATTGGGGATACCCAATTTCTCAATAATTTGACTGGGAGTAAGTCCTTTATCACCACGCTGGACAATCAGACGGAAGACGTTGAGACGAGATTCCTGCCCTAACGCCAGAAAAGCTTGTATTGCATCTGTATTTTTCATATTTCCAATTATATAGAAATATATATGATGGATTCATGACAATCAAAAAGCCACCCGAAGGTGGCTTTTCTTGTCTAGCTTGAGGCGCTTACTCGCGTGAAGCCTTCTTACGATCATGTTCCTTGAGGTGACGCTTACGAACCCGCACGCTCTTTGGAGTAACTTCCACTAATTCGTCATCGCTAATGAATTCCACTGCATATTCAAGAGTTAGATCAATTGGGGTCACTAAGCGGACCGCCTCATCCGTACCAGAGGAGCGTACGTTGGTTAGTTGTTTCCCTTTAATTGGGTTCACAACTAAGTCGTTATCACGACTATGAATACCGATGACCATACCTTCGTAAACAGGATCGCCATGCTTTACAAACATGCGACCACGGTCTTGTAATTTCCAAATGGCATAAGCAACTGCTTCGCCATCATCTTGACTAATGAGTACGCCATTATGACGTTCACCCAAAATGCCATCTTTAGCAGGAGCGTAAGAGTCGAAGGTATGACTCATTAAGCCATTACCACGAGTCATGGTCATGAAGTCACCTTGGAAGCCAATCAGGCCGCGTGCTGGAATACGGTACTCCAGACGCGTGCGTCCTTTTCCGTCACTCACCATATCTTGCAGTTCGCCTTTACGCTTACCCAAGTCTTCCATCACAGCGCCTTGGGTTGCGTCTTCAACGTCAACTGTTAAATTCTCATACGGCTCCATCTTCACGCCATCTTCTTCATGGAAAACAACGCGTGGACGAGAAACAGCCATTTCATAGCCCTCGCGACGCATGGTCTCAACCAAGATGGTCAGATGCAATTCACCACGGCCGGATACTTCAAACACAGTATCGTCATCAGTCTCTTTAACGCGCAGTGCCATATTCGATTTCAATTCGCGATCTAAACGCTCACGAATCTGACGGCTAGTAACAAACTTACCTTCACGACCTGCAAATGGGCTGGTGTTCACCATGAAGTTCATGGTCAAGGTTGGCTCATCGATCTTCAACATTGGCAATGCTTCAGGCGTATCAACTGCACAGACAGTCGTGCCAATCGCTAACTCTTCAATACCGTTAATCAACGCGATATCACCAGCAAAAGCTTCCTCAACAACCTCACGCTCCAAGCCTTTGAATTTCAATACTTGGTTAACACGTCCTTTAAATGGCACACCATCTGGGCCATTCATACAAATCACTTCCATGCCAGGCTTAACACGGCCACGGTTCACACGACCAACACCAATCTTTCCAACATAACTGTTGTAGTCAATTGAAGAGATCTGAAACTGCAAAGGACCATCAGGATTATCGTCACGGACAGGAACATGCTTTAAGACAGCGTCGAACAGAGGGCGCATATCGCCCTCACGAACATCTTCTGTCAAGCCTGCATAGCCATTCAAGCCAGAGGCATAGATGATTGGAAAATCGAGCTGCTCTTCAGTAGCGCCGAGTTTGTCAAACAACTCAAAGGTTGCATTGATAACGTAATCGCAGCGAGCACCTGGACGGTCAACCTTGTTAATCACCACAATCGGCTTCAAACCAAGTGCTAGCGCTTTCTTGGTTACGAAACGTGTCTGTGGCATTGGGCCCTCAACTGCATCCACTAAAAGCAATACACCGTCAACCATAGACAACACACGCTCTACTTCACCACCAAAGTCAGCATGTCCTGGGGTATCAACAATATTGATATGAGTACCGTCGTACTCTACTGAGCAGTTCTTGGACAAAATAGTAATGCCACGCTCTTTTTCTAAGTCGTTTGAGTCCATGACGCGTTCGGTCATTTTTTCATTCGAGCGGAATGTGCCTGATTGGCGTAAGAGTTGGTCAACCAGAGTAGTTTTACCGTGGTCAACGTGGGCGATGATGGCGATATTACGAAGTGCGCGTTTAGTCATGTGAAGCTTCTAAAGTTAAAGATAGGTACAAGGGTTATTAAGATGCCTGCGAAATCAAACGCTTAGGATGCAAGACCCCAGAGCGCCAATCAGCAGTGCCAATAAAGTTATGAGGTGCAGCAGTAGCACGATAAATACGCACTAGCGCTTCAATCGAAGGCAAATTGAGAGGCACACGTTGTCCCATCTCTAAGCGCTTCGCTTGTTGCTCGTCCACTGTTAAGTGAGGTAAGGTTTGCAGCAATGCATCTACTGGCAAGATGTAGTTAGAGCTATTTTGTAAACCACTCTGAATGGATTCAATCGTAAATGACTGCTCTAGATTTAAGTGCCCTACTTCAGTTCGGCGTAAGCCAACTAAGTGAGCACCACAGCCAAGAGCATTGCCAATATCTTCTGCCAATACGCGAATATAAGTACCTTTACTACATGAGACCTCTAGAGTCGCTACTGGCCACTGAATATCAGTCCAACGAATTTGATGAATCGTGATCTCGCGCGCAGCACGCTCTAACTCAAGGCCAGCACGGGCATATTCATACAAAGGTTTGCCATCGCGCTTTAACGCTGAATACATTGGTGGAACTTGAGAAATCGGCCCGCTAAATTTTGGGAGTAATGCCTCTAATGCTTTTCTGATTTCTGCTTCACTTGTAAATACTGGCAAAGGAAATTCTTCAATAGTGCTACCTTCTGCGTCACCTGTATCCGTACGTGAACCAAATTTGACTTTAGCAATATACGTTTTGTCAGCTTCTAATAAATCTTGAGAATACTTAGTGGCCTCACCCAAGCAAATGGGCAAAAGACCTGTTGCCATCGGATCTAAAGTACCCGTATGACCAGCTTTATCAGCATTAAATGCGCGCTTGACTGCAGTGACTGCTCCCTGGGAACTCATTCCTGCGGGTTTATCTAGCAGCACTACGCCGTCGATCCGAATAGCCATGAAATTATTGGACTTCGTCTTTGCGATCACTGTCTACTGCTTGATCGATCAATCGAGACATCTCTATGCCATGTTCAACTGAGCTGTCATAGTGAAAGTGCAAGGTTGGAACGGTATGAATATGCAAACGCTTAAATAATAAAGAATGTAAATACCCTGCTTTTTCTTGGAGTGCCTTTAATACATGCTCAGGCTCAGCACCTAAGACAGTAAAAAACACCTTGGCATGTGCTAAATCGGACGTGAGCTCAATACTTTGCAACGTAATTAAGCCTAAGCTAGAACTACGCAACTCGCGCGGAATCAGCTCGGCCAGGTCTCGCTGAATTTGATCAGCAAGACGCTGGTTACGATGCGGGCTAGATTTATGCATGTGCTTAAAACTAGAGTGAACGAGCTACTTCGGTAACTTCAAATACCTCAAGTTGATCACCTTCTTTAATCTCGTTGTAGCCTTTCAATGAAAGACCACACTCAACACCGGCACGAACTTCTTTAGCATCGTCTTTGAAGCGCTTGAGTGAGTCAAGCTCACCAGACCAGACAACCACGTTGTCACGTAACAGACGAACGCTTGATGTACGCTTAACAATACCGTCAACTACCAAGCAACCTGCAATGGCGCCAACCTTAGATACCAAGAAGACTTGACGGATCTCAACGAGACCGGTGATTTCTTCTTTCTTATCTGGTGTCAACATACCACTCAGAGCCAACTTCACTTCATCAACAGCGTCATAAATAATATTGTGATAACGAATATCAACGCCATTGTTCTCGGCTAACTTACGCGCTGCAGCATCCGCACGGGAGTTAAAGCCAATAATGACGGCCTTAGAAGCAACCGCTAAGTTCACATCCGTTTCAGTAATTCCGCCTACTGCTGCATGAACAATTTGCACTTTAACTTCAGCAGTGGAGAGTTTTTGCAATGATTGTGACAAAGCTTCCTGTGAACCTTGAACGTCGGCCTTGATAATCAAAGGTAACAGCTTTGCTTCAACCGCGCCCTCTTCCATATTTTCCATCATGGTTTCGAGCTTGAATGCCTGTTGCTTAGCTAATTTCACATCGCGGAACTTACCTTGACGGAAGAGCGCAATCTCACGAGCCTTACGCTCATCAGGAACTACTTGCACTGATTCACCGGCAGCAGGAACTTCAGCTAAACCTTGAATCTCTACTGGAATCGATGGGCCAGCCTCATTACATGGCTTACCGTTTTCATCCATCATTGCGCGTACGCGACCAAATGTAGAACCTGCTAACAACATATCGCCACGCTTCAGAGTCCCAGACTGGACTAGTACTGTAGCAACTGGACCGCGGCCTTTATCTAGGCGAGCCTCAATGACCAGGCCTTGTGCCGGAGCATCTTTAGGCGCCTTCAGCTCAAGAATTTCAGCTTGTAAGAGAACGTTCTCTAACAAAGCATCAATGCCTTCGCCAGTTTTTGCTGATACTGAAATAAATGGCACATCACCACCGTATTCCTCTGGAACCACTTGCTCAGCAACCAATTCAGTTTTAACGCGCTCTAAGTTCGCATCGGGCTTATCAATTTTGTTGATCGCTACAACAATTGGAACGCCACCAGCTACTGCATGGTGAATCGCTTCCTTAGTTTGCGGCATCACACCGTCATCAGCCGCCACTACCAAGATCACGATATCCGTTGCCTTAGCACCACGAGCACGCATCGCCGTAAAGGCTTCATGACCTGGCGTATCTAGGAAGGTAATCATGCCGCGTGGTGTTTCCACGTGATATGCGCCAATATGCTGAGTAATACCACCAGCTTCACCGGTAGCTACTTTTGCTGTACGAATCTTATCAAGCAAGGAAGTTTTACCGTGGTCAACGTGACCCATTACGGTCACTACTGGTGGACGTGATAATAATTCAGCATCATGACCAGCAATACCAAGATCTAAATCCGGATCATCTAATCTAGCAGCATGGGCTGTATGGCCCATCTCTTCAACGATAATCATTGCAGTATCTTGATCGAGTACTTGGTTAATCGTTACCATCTGACCCATGCCCATCAGGAGCTTGATCACTTCAGCGCTTTTCACTGCCATTGCATGAGCTAGCTCAGCTACAGTAATAGTTTCTGGAACTTGTACGTCATGCACTACTTTTTCTGTAGGTACTTGGAAGTTCGTATCCACATTGGCTTCAGCAATTTGACGTTGCTTTCTACGGCCACCGCCTGAACGCCAACCGCCTATACCGCCAGAGCTATCGCCACGAGTTTTCAGGCCGCCTGGCTTCTTAGCGCCTTCTTCTTGCCAAGTAGAGGATGTCTCTGAAGACTTAATCGTTTTACCGCCAACCTTAGCTGGGGATTTTTTCTTATCCTCTGCACCTTCTACTTTTGCAGGCTTATGTAAGGTTCCTTTTTTCGCTTCTTCAGCAGCAACTTCACTTGGTGCCTTGAGAACGCGAGCTGGTGTACTCATCATGTCGCGAATAGCCAAAGCTTCAGCCTCAGCAGCAGCGCGACGAACCCGAATCTCAGCTAATTCTTTTTCTTTGCTTACAGCTAAATCTTTTGCAGCCTTTTCAGACTTTGTTTTTTTCTCAGCTGCAGAAGCATCTTTAGCGGCTTCTGGGTCTTTATCAACCGTCTCAGCAGCTGCTTTTTGACGAGCATCTTCTTCCGCCTTCATTTCCGCTTCTTGACGAGCCAATAACTCGGCTTGACGGGTCGCTTCTGCGGCGCGTTTTTCTAATTCTTCTACAGGAAGGGTTGGTTTAACTGCTGCAGCCTTAGCTGGTTTAGCTTCTGGTACAGGCTCAACAGGTGCCGCAGCCTCTTCCCCACGCTTTACTAGGACACGTTTTTTACGTACCTCAACCTGCACGGTACGAGTACGTCCAGCAGAGTCTGCTTGACGGATCTCAGAATTCTCGCGCTTGATTAAAGTAATCTTTTTACGAGCGCCAGTCTCAGCATTGCCGTGTGCTTTTTGCAAATGTTCGAGTAGAACTGTTTTGTCCTTCTCGGTAATGCTCTCGTCCTCAGAACCTTTTTCGATTCCAGCTGCCTTCAATTGCTCTAAAAGGTCAACCGCAGTTCGTTTCAGTTCCTTGGCGAGTGCTTTTACTGTTGTTGTTGCCATGTACTACTTCCTCTCATGAAGTAAACCAATGTTCGCGCGCTTTCATGATGAGCGTTTTCGCAGTTTCTTCGTCAATTTGTGTCGCCTCAACTAGCTCATCAACAGCTAGTTCAGCAAGGTCGTCACGGGTGTGAACTTGATTGTCAGCAAGCCTAGCAATCAGCTCCGTTGTCATTCCATCTAAAGAACGTAAGTCTTGGGAAACTTCCCCAACACGCTCTTCTTTTGCCAACTCCATAGTCAACAAGGAATCACGAGCACGAGTACGCAACTCATTCACAGTATCTTCGTCGAAAGAATCAATCTCGAGCATTTCAGAAAGCGGTACATAGGCCACTTCTTCCAAGGTGTTGAAACCCTCTTCAATCAAGATATCGGCTACTTCTTGGTCAACGTCTAATTTATCCATAAATAACTGACGTACGGAAGAGGCTTCTTTTTCGGTTTTCTCAGCAGACTCTTCTGGGGTCATTATGTTGATCTGCCAACCTGTCAAATCACTTGCCAAGCGAACGTTCTGTCCACTGCGGCCAATCGCAATTGCCAAGTTTTCTTCATCAACCACAACATCCATCGCATGACGCTCTTCATCAACCACGATTGAAGAAACTTGCGCTGGAGCTAAAGCCCCAATCACAAACTGAGCTGGGTCTTCAGACCACAACACAATATCGACTGCTTCGCCGGCAACTTCGTTACGAACTGCAGTAACGCGGGTACCACGCACGCCTACACAGGTACCGATTGGATCGATACGCTTGTCATACGTGACGACAGCAATCTTGGCACGAATACCAGGGTCACGAGCTGCACCCTTAATTTCTAATAAACCTTGCTCCATCTCTGGAACTTCATTCTCAAAGAGTTTGATCAAGAAGTCTGGGCAAGTACGGGAGAGTTCAATCTGTGGGCCACGTGCTTCACGATCCACCTTCAGGATGTATGCGCGCACACGGTCACCAGAACGTAAATTCTCTTTTGGAATCATTTGATCGCGACGCAATAAAGCTTCAACACGACCAGATTCAATGATCAAACCATTCTTGTCAGCGCGCTTCACGGTACCGGTCATGACTTTTTCGCCACGCTCAAGGTAGTCGTTCAAAATTTGCTCACGCTCAGCATCACGAATACGTTGCAAAATCACTTGCTTAGCAGCTTGCGCACCAATTCGGCCAAATGCTAAAGATTCGATCTGCTCTTCGATGTAGTCGCCAACTTCCATATCGGCAAGCTGCTCTTGGGCTTCAAACTGCAGAATCTCTTTATCAGGCTCTTGTAGGCCAGCTTCATTGGGTACAACCAACCAGCGACGGAAGGTTTCGTATTCACCCGATTCACGATCAATCGATACACGAATATCGACATCTTCATTTGGGTAACGTTTCTTAGTGGCTGATGCCAACGCCATTTCGAGCGCCTCAAACACAATAGTCTGATCAACGTTCTTTTCGCGCGCTAGGGCGTCTGCCAACATGAGAACTTCTCGGCTCATGACTTTCTTCCTTTGAAATCAATAACAGGGACCAACCGAGTCTTATCGACCTCGGCTAAAGAGAACTCCAATTGAGAGGGCTGACCATCAGCACCCTCAAACACCAAACCAAACTTCGCATCAGGTGAATTCAATTCACCAGTCAGTAAGCCTTGCAACACACCGCGATAATTCTTACGGCCGCCAGCGGCAACACGCAACTTTAAATCCACTTCCATTCCAGTAAAGCGCTCAAAATCTGCCGCACTCTTCACAGGGCGATCTAAGCCTGGTGAAGAAATCTCCAAACGCTCGTAAGGAATGTTCTCAACTGGCAATGCGTAGCTCAGCTGATGACTTACCTTCTCGCAATCGAGGACATTAATCAAACGCTCGTAATCGGGATTTTCAATCGTGACGCGCAACAAGCCTCCGGCTTCACGCTCAATATCTACTAACGTGTAACCTAAGTTTTCCAGCTCTGCAGAAATTACCTGCTGATCCTTCACGACTTTCCTTCATACCAAAATGGCAAAAAAAAATGGGCCTTGAAGCCCATATTCTCGAAATTCAGAACAGGCCGACTTACGTTGATCGCAACATCAGTCGGTAACTACTAAAAACAGCAAAACACTGCTGTCAGTCAAAAATTATAGCTGATTTTAGGGAAAACTGTTAGAAATCAGAAGCTTTCGCCTGGATTACGAGGCTTTCTGGGGCCCTTATTGAAGGGTTTTCGCCCTTTTGGCGCACCCCGTTTGGGTCCATTTCCAGGACTTTGGGGTGCGGCTGTCACAAAAGCAGACTGGCCATGGTGTACTTTTTTGCCTTTATTGCGGTTCTGACCTTGGCCTTGACCCCCTTGCCCACCCTGACTACCCTGTCCAGGTCTGCCACCTTGGGTGCGGCCACGGAAAGGACCGCGCCCTTCGCCTGAGCCACCACCGCCAGGATTGGCATTTCTGCCCTGATGGGTCATGCCATTGTGGCCGCTAGCAAGAGTTAAGGCATCGCGTGAGCCCCAGTAAGAAACTGAGGTTTGCATTGGATCAGGCTGAAAATCTGCACCGGCAGAATTACGACTTTGACCGTTTGGGTTTGGATTACGGCCCTTATCTTGCGGCTGTGGCATTTTTAAGCCTGCAGACTTCATCAAGTTATAGATGCCGCCAGCCTCAACCTCCTCCCATTTACCCCGCCTCAAACGTGGAGGTAATAAGAACATGCCATAACGCGTACGAATCAAACGTGACACTGTATGGCCTACAGTTTCAAACATGCGGCGCACTTCACGATTGCGGCCTTCACTCAAAGCAACGTGATACCAACGATTTGCACCATCGCCACCACCTACTGCAAGACGCAAAAATTTTGCTTGGCCATCATCAAGCTGGATGCCACTCTTGAGTTGCGCCATGGAGTCTTGCCCAAGCTCACCCAAAATACGCACTGCGTATTCACGCTCAACGCCATAACGGGGATGCATTAATCGATTCGCCAGCTCACCAGAGGTAGTGAATAACAAAAGACCTTCGGTATTAAAGTCCAAACGACCTACTGCAATCCAGCGCCCTTGACGCGGCTTAGGCAGGCGATCGAAAACTGTTGGACGTCCTTCTGGATCAGATTGACTCACAATCTCACCTGCAGGCTTGTGATACAAAATCACGCGTGGTGGTTTAGTCTGAATCTTGCGATGTACTGGTTTGCCATTAATACGCACTTGATCGGTTGGGCCAATACGTTGGCCAATGTGCGCAGGCAACGCGTTGACCGATACGCGACCCTGAATAATCAAGTCTTCCATATCGCGGCGCGAGCCCATACCAGCGTCAGCTAATACTTTATGCAGTTTGACAGTATCTTCATCGTCAGCATCATCATCTAAACCATCAAGATCTGACCAAACTTCATCGCGCATGCTGAGCGGTAACTCATCGACGTTCGCAAATTGCAAGCTACTGACTTCTTCTTCAGTTGGCGCATCAGGATCTTCATCTTCACGCGAACCTTGTGCACGTTGTTCACGACGCTCTGCACCTGTCTGATGAGAAACTTCATTCTCATTAAAGCCATCTGGATTTTTCACTTCTAATGCCTCGGGGGCATCTAAAGCAGCATCAAATTCACCTGAAACTACTGAAGCAAATAGCGCTTCAATATCAGCAGGATTTGGAGCTAACTTAGCAGAAATATTAGGGCCACCCTCTCTTGGAGCATGGGGGGCATCGCCTTCACGACGAGGGCGATCCTTATTAAAAGGACGCTTCTTATTAAATGGATGTTTCCCTGTTCCAGCACGACGGGGATGCCGAGGCCCACGCTCTCCACCCTCACGACCTTCCGCTTTATTGCCATCCCCATTGGATGGCGCTGCTTCAGTGCTTGATGGAATTGCCGATGGATTTACTACCGGGGATGAATCGTTTTCGTTAGAGCTTGTCATTAATTATTGTTTTGTTTCGTCTGATTGTTCTTCAGACTCAGGGGTAACTTCTTCTACTACTTCATTGATGATCACAGTTTCTACTGTGGCATCTGGATCAAATTCGATAATCGCTTGGCCTAACTGCTCTGCTGCTGCCATTGGTGCTGCATCTTCTAAGATGGGCAGGCTTTGCAAATTAGTCAAACTCAAGTCATCTAAAAATTGTTTGGTAGTGGCATATAAACCGGGGCGACCGATGGTCTCTTTATGACCAATAATCTCTACCCAACCGCGATCTTCTAATTGCTTCATCACATTAGTACTTACAGCAACACCCCGAATTTCTTCAATCTCACCACGGGTAACTGGTTGACGGTAAGCGATAATCGCCAAGGTCTCCATCACTGCACGAGAATACTTTGGGGGCTTCTCAGGCGTTAAACGATCCAAATACTCGCGCATGGATAAGCGACTCTGAAAACGCCAGCCAGTCGCAATATGCACCAGCTCCATTCCTTTGTCATCCCAGGCTCGCTGAATCTCGATTAAGACTTCATCGATATCCGCAGTAGTGATGTCTTCAATAAATAAGCGAGACAAATCAGCAACGCTCAATGGTTCCTGTGCGCACAGGAGGGCTGTTTCAATAACGCGCTTGTTGTGATCGTCCATAAAATTCGGGCTATCAGGAATATCCTGATGAGGCTTTAAAAAATGTATTTCAGTAATGGGTTTGGGGTGTTCTCTAGCTACTACGAACAATCCATCTCATGAATTCTAGTTGGGGATTGGTTCGCGCCGAAACGAAGTCCTTTTCGTTCACCGTGTACCCATTATAAGGTAGGCTCAATACAATAGCCATATGCACAATATTTCATCAAAACCCCAGATTCAGTCATTTGAGGATCCAGGCTCCCTAGAGCGCCGTCGCCTACTGGGTCTAGGGATTGGAATTGGCGCCCTACTGGGGGCTGCAAGCCTCTCCTCATGCAGTCTGATTGGGAGCAAAAAACCGGTTATTGGCTTGGTACTCGGTGCCGGAGCAGCCAGAGGCTTTGCCCATGTGGGCGTGATTAAGGCATTAGAAGCACAAGGCATTCGGCCTGACATCGTGGTTGGTAGTAGCGCTGGCAGTGTTATTGCAGCCCTTCTGGCTTCAGGCGCATCGGGCAATGATCTCAATCGCCTGGCCCTGAATCTGGATGAAGCGACCATTGCCGACTGGGGTCTGCCCTTTGCCGGACGTTTTGGTGGTCTCATTAAAGGGGATGCACTACAAAACATGGTCAATCGGGAAGTCCAAAATAAAACGATTGAGCAAATGCGCATACCTCTAGGAATTGTGGCAACGGATTTGCAATCAGGCAAAGGCGTCCTTTTTAGAAGCGGCAATACTGGGCAGGCTGTGCGTGCATCATGCAGCGTTCCAGGGGTGTTCCAGCCTACAGTCATTAGTGGCAAAGAATATGTCGATGGTGGATTGGTAGCACCAGTGCCGGTGAGTTATGCAAGACAGATGGGGGCAACCATCGTGATTGCAGTCAATATTTCTTCAGAGCCAGCCCATCAAGACGCTAGCGGTACGTTTGGAATTCTTCAGCACACCATTTCAATTATGCAAAACAGCATTAACCAGTTCGAACTCAAGAGTGCTGATATTGTGATTACCCCACAACTCAAGCAAATGAGTAGTGGTGATTTCAAATCTAGGAATGCGGCCATCCTTGCAGGAGAGGCAGCTACTCAGGAGCAAATGGCTTTGATTAAGGAAAAGCTAAAGGGCTAGAGAGCCCAGGCCTTATAGGCTGCGTGACTTACGCTTGAGATTTTTGACTTCGTTTAGAAGTTCTCGACGCTCAGAGTCATTGAGGTTATCGCTACCATCTAAGCGGCGCGCCCCATCGAAACGCTTATCCCAATACAAACTTCCAAGATCGTCAACCCGAACAGCGGTGCCCTTGGATGGAGAGTGGATAAATTTATTGTCGCCTACATAAATACCAACGTGAGAAAAAGTTAAGCGCATCGTATTAAAAAATACGAGGTCACCTGGCTGCAACTCATCACGATTAATAGGCTTACCAACGCGACTCATTTGCGTGGATTTGCGTGGTAATAAAAATCCCAGCTTGTCTTTGAAAACATAGCCAACAAAACTGCTGCCGTCCAAACCAGACTGAGGTAACTCAGTATCGGAGCGATAACGAACGCCAATGACTTCCATGGCACGGTCAATTAACTCTTCTGATTTTCCAGAAACGGTATCGACCAAGCGGTCAGAAACACGGTAAAGATAAGAGCGACCCGCCTGAAACATGCTTTCTTTAGGAACAACTGCTTCGGCAGGGGCGTCACTAGGTGTATCGACTGCATAGGTCGACACAGAAACGGCTAAGCCCAAGGCAAAACCTAGGAACTTGAAAAGTAGCGCTTTTTTCAGTGACATCGAATCAGTTTAACAAAGAACCTTTGATTAACCAAATCCTGACTCTAGTCTTAAGTCTATGTTTCTAAAGAAAATTTATCCTCAGAATGGGGCATATGCACCAAATTAGCCCATCTAAGGAGTATTTCACTACCCTATTAAGCCAACTCAGCCGCAGCAAAAAGTTCCTTGGTATAGGTCTGGCGTGGAGACTTAATGAGGGTTTCAGTATCCCCAAACTCCACTACTTTGCCGTCTTTAAGGACCATCACCTCATGGGACATTGCTCTGATCACGGCCAAATCATGACTAATCATGAGATAGGCCAAGTTGTACTTCTTTTGCAATTCAGTCAACAGTGCCAGTACTTGCTTTTGTATGGAGACATCTAAAGCGGAAGTGGGTTCATCTAAAACCAAAATTTGTGGGCGCAAAATCAGCGCTCTGGCAATAGCGATGCGCTGTCTTTGCCCACCAGAGAACTCATGTGGATAGCGTGTGAGTGCCGAGCGATCAATCCCCACTTCTTTCAGAATATCCAACACACGATTTTCACGTTCAGTAGCTGAGAGTTTCGGAAAGTGAACATCTAAGCCCTCAGCCACAATTTCCATCACGTTCATACGCGGAGATAAAGAGCCAAATGGATCCTGAAAAATAACTTGTAAGCTCGAACGCATGGCACGGCGCTCTACTGGTTTGAGTGTTTGCCAATCACTTCCCAGAACATCCACCTCTCCAGAAACCTGTGCT
This sequence comes from Polynucleobacter nymphae, assembly GCF_018882155.1. Lineage (GTDB taxonomy): Bacteria > Pseudomonadota > Gammaproteobacteria > Burkholderiales > Burkholderiaceae > Polynucleobacter > Polynucleobacter nymphae. The sequence continues at coordinate 327,881 of NZ_JACVPA010000002.1, read as the reverse complement.
GCAGAATCCCCCAACAAACCTAGCACAGCCATACCAAGCGTAGTCTTACCAGAGCCTGACTCGCCAATCACACCAATGGTTTGCCCCTGCTTTAAGTTAAAGCTGACCTTCTTTAATACCTTATGCGCCGGTGCTTTTTTAAACCAAGAGGAGGATTCTGAACTGGGATAAGCAACCGATAAATCTTCGGTCTTGAGTAAAACAGGTGCTAGGGGCATGACAGGAGCTAAATCTCTGACAGGCCCACTATTGACTAGCGCCTTTGTGTAGGGATCGGTTGGCTGGGTGAAGACTTGCTTGGTAGGTCCTGACTCCATCAAGTTTCCTTGATGTAACACTGCCACACGCTGAGCAAAGTGTTTTACCAAATTGAGATCATGCGTAATCAATAAGATTCCCATCCCGCCTTGATCCTTAGATTCTTCTTGGAGCTCTTTGAGTAAATCTAAAATCTGCAGACGCAAACTCACATCAAGTGCAGTTGTCGGCTCGTCTGCAATTAAGAGGCGTGGCTTACAGGCTAGTGCCATTGCAATCATGGCGCGCTGCCTTTGGCCGCCTGAGAGCTGGTGTGGATAAGAATGAAAGCGCCGTTCAGGCTCAGGAATACCAGTCTTTCTGAGGAGATCAATCGCAGCATCGATGCAATCTGATTTAGAAATCAGGGGTTGATAAATTTGGACAGCTTCAATAATTTGATTGCCGACTGTGAATAAGGGGTTAAGCGCTGTCATCGGCTCCTGAAATACCATCGCAATTTCTCGACCACGAATTTCACGGATATCTTGGATTGGTAATGAGAGCAAATCAACTGTGCCCTGACCATCTTTCTGATTCCATAAAATCTTTCCAGATACCTTAGCACCCTCGGGCTCAAGTCGTAAGGGAGCTAAAGCAGTAAGTGTCTTGCCAGAGCCAGACTCACCTACAAGCGCAACCCGCTCACCAATGCCAATTTCTAAATCGAGATGATTCACCGCAAACTTTTCACGGCGCCCTGATCCAAATGAAATAGAAAGATTTTCATAACGCAGCAAGCTCATGAGCGACCTCCGCTCATCGCGCCCGATTTACGAGAATCAAATGCATCGCGCAATGCCTCACCCATAAACGTCAGCAACAGTAGAGTTGCCACTAGGACAACAAAGGTCGATAAAGAAATCCACCAGGCGTCTAAGTTCCCTTTACCTTGCGAGAGCAATTCTCCAAGACTGGGAGTGCCAGGCGGGACGCCCAGACCCAAGAAATCCAAACTCGTCAGAGACAAAATGGCAGCGCTCATCCGAAATGGCAAAAAGGTAATAACCGGAGTCAAGCTGTTTGGCAGAATATGACGCCACATAATTTGCACATTCGTTAGTCCTAATGCACGTGCTGCCCGAACATACTCCAAGGCACGATTACGAAAAAATTCTGCACGGACATAGTCAGATAAACCCATCCATCCAAATGCAGCCAAGAGGATGATTAGTAAGGAAACGCTGGGATTAAAGATCGAGGCAAAAATAATTAGCAGATATAACTCTGGCATTGCTGACCAAATTTCAATCAGGCGTTGTGAGATCAAATCAAACTTGCCACCAAAAAATCCCATCAAGGATCCTGTAATAATGCCCACACTCACCCCTACTATCGTGAGCGCCAAACCAAACAAAATGGATAAGCGGAATCCGTAAATCAGACGTGCTAAGACATCACGCCCACGATCATCAGTGCCAAGCCAGTTTTCCCAAGAAGGCGGCGCTGGATTGGGGACCTTTGAGAAGTAATTCAGTGTCTCGTAGCTGTAGTGAATTGGGGGATAGATTGACCAGTTACCATTGCTCGTAATGTTTTGACGAATATCGGGGTCCAAGAAATCGGTTGGGGTTGAGAAGTCGCCACCAAATACCGTCTCTGCCTGATTCTTTACAATTGGGAAATAGAAATGTCCCTCGTAACGCACAACTAAAGGTTTGTCATTAGCAATCAGTTCGGCGCACATAGACAAGACGAACAGGACCATGAAGATCCATAAGCTGGCGTAACCAACGCGACTGTGCTTAAAGCGCTGCCAACGACTCATGAACCGCCTCCAGCGCCAAACTGAATCCGAGGATCGATATAAACGTAGCAAAGATCCGATATGAGCTTAGTAAACAAACCAATGAGGGTAAATAAATACAAGGTGCCGAACACCACTGGGTAATCTCTGCGCATCACAGACTCATACGAGAGCAAACCAAGCCCATCTAATGAAAACAGTGTTTCAATCAAGAGCGAGCCGGTGAAGAATGCGCCGATGAAGGCTGCTGGGAAGCCTGTTACCAGAGGCAAAAGTGCATTGCGGAATACGTGCTTCCAAAGTACTTGTTGTTCAGTAAGGCCTTTTGCTCTCGCAGTCAAAACATACTGTTTACGAATCTCTTCTAAGAAGGAGTTCTTAGTCAACATGGTGACAACTGCAAAACTGCCAAGCACTGAAGCAGTGATTGGCAGAACCAAATGCCATAAATAGTCCATCACCTTGCCGATCAAACTCAGATCACTCCAGTTATCTGAAGTGAGACCTCTCAAGGGAAATATTTGCAGGAAGCTGCCGCCACCAAAGATGACTAAAAGCAAAACTCCCAAGACAAATCCTGGAATGGCATAGCCTACTAATATGATGCTGCTGGTCACGGCATCAAAGCGCGAGCCATCCCGCACTGCCTTTGCAATGCCCAGCGGAATCGAAACCAAATACGTGATGAAGAAGGTCCACAAACCAATGCTGATAGACACTGGGAGTTTCGAAACAACCAATCCCCAGACACTTTCATGTTGGTAATAGCTTTGACCTAGATCGAATCTGGCAAAACGACCAAGCATCATGAAGTAACGCTCTAACGGTGGCTTATCAAACCCATAAAGTGCTTTTACTTCCTCTAAGCGTTGGGCATCTATGCCCTGACGTCCACGATAAGTAGCGCCAGCACCAGAAGATTCTGTACCTCCAACCCCAGCATCACCTTTGCCTTTGAGCTCCAATACCATTTGCTCGACTGGGCCGCCCGGCACAAACTGCACTACTGCAAAAGTCAAAGTCAGAACGCCCAATAGAGTTGGAATCATCAAGAGCAGGCGTTTAAAGATGTAAGCGCGCATTTGTCCTTGCATTATTTAGACTCCTCTTTCCACCAGTTTTGCATAATCCAAGGCTCGGCTGAATAATACAAAGGAGGCTCGGGGTAGCGCATCTCTTTCCGAAAGGCAACGCGGTGAGTTGGGTTGTACCACTGCGGTATCACGTAATAACTATTCCACAGGACTCGATCAAGCGCCCTACAAGCAGCCCGCAACTCTTCGCGATTCTGGGCTTTAGTAATCTCTTCAATTAAGGCATCAACAACGGGCGACTGCATACCGATGATATTGTCTGAGCCTTTTTCCTTTGCGGCCTGACTACCAAAACGATCCCATAATTCATTGCCAGGATTTTGCGAGTCTGGAAAACGGGTTGTAGTCATATCAAAGTCGTATTCATCCATCCGCTTTTGATACAAGGCAAAGTCACTGGTGCGAATATCTAGCTGGATGCCTAACTTTTCCAAGTTTCGACTGTAAGCAGAAATTACTCTCAAGAAGAATCCTCCGCTTTCCACCATTTCCATACGAAAAGGTTCGCCCCTTTCGTTACGCAAAGCGCCATCTCGGTACTGCCAGCCTGCATGCATTAATAGTTCACGGGCTTTCTTTAAATTCTGACGCAAGCTGTCTGGTGACTTTGTAGATGGCGGTGCCGGCATAGGACCAAATACCGCATCAGGCACCCATTGCGGATATTTAGCCTTGAGCGGCCTCAATAATTTCAACTCTGCTTCAGTAGGGTTCCGTGGGCCATCAAAGTTGGCACTCAAATCACTATTGGTGAAGTAGCTGTTGATACGGCCATATTGATCGAAAAATATTTGACGGTTGAGCCATTCGAAATCCAAAGCTAAACCCAATGCTTGGCGAACGCGCACATCCTTAAAAATTGGTTTACGCACATTCATGGCAAAACCTTGCATCCCTGCGCCATTGTGATTTAAGAATGCCTTCTTCGATAAAGTGCCGTTTTCAAACTTAGAACCTACATAACCCTTTGCCCAAATCTTGGCGCGGTATTCAACAATGGCATCAAACTCTCCTGCCTTAAACGCCTCAAGGCGGACTGCATCATCGCTATATAGCTTGTAAAGTACCCGATCAAAGTTATAAAAACCCACGCGCACATTTAAAGGCTTACTTACTTGATCAGCCCAGTATTGCGGGTTTCTTTTATAGGTAATTGATTTACCAGCTTTAAAGGATTCAATCAGATACGGGCCGCTACCCACCGGGACTTCAAAGGCAATCTTCTCAAAAGGAACAATGCTGCCATCTGCCTTCTTTCCCCAATTGCGAGAAAAGATTGGGAGCGTTCCAGCCAAGATCGGGAGTTCAGCGTTATTGTTCTTAAAATCAAAACGCACTGATCGATCGGAGATTACTACCGCTTCTTTGATGTCTGCAAAAGTGGTTTTGTATCTTGGGTGCGCTTTGCCACTCATCAGCACATCAAAACTATATTTAACGTCTGCAGCCAAGACAGATGTGCCATCCGAAAACTTTGCTTCCGGACGAATCCGAAACGTGACTGACTTATGATCTGCAGCCACCGCAATATCTTCTGCGAGCAAACCATAAATACTCGATACCTCATCCGCACTGCCTTCAGCCAAAGACTCAAACATCAATTCAATTCCGGGAGCAGTCACACCACGCAGGGTATATGGATTGAACTTATCAAAACTGGTTCTTTGCCCCGGGTTCGGCAAAGTCAGGGTGCCACCCCTAGGGGCATTTGGATTCACATAATCAAAATGGGCAAATCCATCAGGATATTTAGGCTTGCCATACTGGGAAATCCCCTGAGCTGCCTGCGCTGCATTAGCCCCAAGCCCTAGAAGCATGGCTAGCAGGAAGATATATCTAATGTGGCGAATGGGGTTTAGGGTAGGCATATATGCAACAATTGTAGATAGCTAATCATATTTGAAGCAAAGGACACAACATGGGCTTTCTCTCCGGCAAAAAAATCCTCATTACCGGCCTCCTCTCTAACCGTTCCATTGCCTATGGTATCGCCAAGGCCTGTCACCGCGAAGGCGCTGAACTGGCCTTTACCTATGTAGGAGAGCGCTTTAAGGACCGGATCGTGGATTTTGCAAAAGAATTCAATACCGAGCTCATTTTTGACTGCGATGTCGGTAGCGACGAGCAGATTTCTGCCCTCTTTACGGATTTAGCCAAATCTTGGCCTCAGTTTGATGGCTTTGTTCATGCGATTGGCTTTGCTCCCCGCGAAGCGATTGCTGGGGACTTTTTAGAAGGGCTCTCCCGCGAGGGTTTCAAGATTGCCCATGATATTTCCGCATACAGTTTTCCTGCAATGGCCAAAGAAGCATTGCCGATGTTGCGTGATAAATCATCCTTACTCACATTGACCTACTTAGGATCAATGAAGACTGTTCCAAACTACAACACCATGGGTTTAGCAAAAGCTTCTTTAGAGGCATCCGTGCGCTACCTCGCTGGTTCAGTTGGACCAAAAGGGATTCGTGCAAACGCTATCTCTGCTGGCCCAATTAAAACTTTGGCCGCTTCTGGAATTAAAGGCTTTGGAAAAATTTTAGAAGCTGTTGAGCAAACTGCTCCACTGCGTCGCAACGTCACGATTGATGATGTTGGTAATGCGGCTGCCTTCTTGCTCTCTGATCTAGCAAATGGCATCACTGCTGAAATCATTTATGTGGATAACGGCTTTAGCCAAGTGATTGGTGGGATGGAAGAAGCTTGAACATTCCACTTGGTGAGGCCCTCAAGTTTTGGGCCAAACTTGGCTTTATTAGTTTTGGTGGGCCCGCAGGACAAATCGCTGTCCTACATCAAGAGTTGGTTGAGAAGCGTCGCTGGATTTCTGAGCGGCGCTTTTTACATGCTCTCAACTACTGTATGTTGCTACCTGGGCCAGAAGCGCAGCAACTAGTGACCTATATAGGCTGGCTGATGCACCGCAGCTGGGGCGGTATTCTGGCTGGAACTCTTTTTGTATTGCCGTCACTATTTATTCTGATTGCCTTGTCTTGGGTTTATTTGACTTTCGGACAAGTGCCTTGGATTGCTGCAATCTTTTTTGGCATTAAACCTGCAGTAGTTGCGATTGTGTTGCACGCAGCTGTGCGCATTGGTAAGCGCACGATTCATAACAATGCATTGAAGTGGATTGCCTTCGGCTCTTTTTTAGCGATCTTCGTTTTGAATCTCGCCTTTCCGATTATTGTCATGATTGCTGCCGCAATTGGTTACTGGGGAGGCAAACGTTATCCAGAGTATTTTGAGCAAACAGGTTCACACACAAACTCCAAAGAGAAAAATTACGGTAGCGCCCTCATTGATGACCACACTCCAACACCTGTGCATGCGCAATTTAATATTCAGAAAACCATACGCCACAGTGTGATTGCATTGACTTGCTGGCTACTGCCGATTGCAGGATTGATTACAATTTTTGGCTGGAAGACCCTTTACCCAGAAATTGCTTGGTTCTTTACCAAAGCAGCCCTACTGACGTTTGGTGGTGCTTACGCCGTACTGCCGTATGTATATCAAGGTGCTGTAGATCATTTTCATTGGCTCAGCGCCAATCAAATGATTGATGGTTTAGCCCTTGGTGAAACCACCCCTGGACCACTTATCATGGTCGTTGCCTTTGTGGGTTACTTGGCTGGTCACATTCAACACCTGATTGGTTATAGCAATCCATTCTGGTTTGGGGTGATTGGTGCTTGCGTTGCTACTTGGTTTACTTTTTTGCCTTCTTTCTTTTTTATTCTAGTCGGCGGCCCCCTGATTGAATCTACTCATGGCAAGCTTGGCTTTACTGCACCACTTACTGCTATTACCGCTGCGGTGGTTGGCGTCATTGCCAATTTGGGCCTGTTTTTTGCCTATCACGTGTTTTTACCAAGCGGTCTGGGCGCCTCTATTTCCTGGATATCGATCATCATCTGTGGATTAGCGGGACTGGCTCTATTTAAGTTCCAAAAAGGGGTGATGACTGTTATAGGAGGGTCTGCATTAGCTGGTCTTCTGGTTTACCTTGCTGCAGTGTTAATAGGCTAAGGCAGTTTCTCAAGATTGGCATAATAGAACTTATGCGAATCGAATCTCAAACCATCACCCACTTACAAGAATGGCTCGGTAAAACTGAGTCTGTACAAGATATTGTTACAGCTGCGCCTGTGCGTGCATTATCGGCAACTTTGGATCGCGATGATCCGGCTCCAAGTAAAGGTGCTTTTTTACCTGAACTATGGCACTGGCTGTATTTTCTTCCACATGCCCGCGAATCGGAGATTGGTGCTGATGGCCATCCCAAGCGGGGCGGCTTTCTTCCTCCAGTCCCACTGCCACGTCGCATGTGGGCAGGTAGCCGGATCCAGTGGCTAGCGCCGCTTGCTGTAGGCGATGAGATTGAGCGCATTTCCAAAATTGAATCCGTCACACATAAAGCAGGCCGCACCGGTGATTTGATTTTTGTTTTAGTGAAACATCAAATATCAAACCAACAAGGTCTTGCCATCGTTGAAGAACATGACATTGTCTATCGCGATGCCCCAGGTCCTGATGACAAGCCAGTTGCCCCTACTCCTGCACCAAGCGATGCGAAGTGGACTAAGACCATCACGCCTGATGATGTGTTGCTATTTCGTTACTCAGCACTCACCTTTAATAGTCATCGCATTCACTACGACCGTAAATACGTTACCGAAGTTGAAGGCTATCCAGGTCTGATTGTTCATGGCCCATTGATTGCCACTCTTTTGGTAGATTTAGTCCGTCAAAGTATTCCGGGCTGCAAGCTTAAGAGCTTTGAGTTCCGCGCAATTCGCCCAAGCTTTGATATCAATATCTTCAAAGTATCCGCTAAGCCTGATTTAGAAAAAGATCCAAGTGGCAAAACGATTGCTATTTGGGCGCAGGATCATGAAGGCTGGCTAACCATGCAAGCCACTGCTGTTTTGGTATAACGTATCAGCACTAATAAGAGAATATTTTTATGAGTCAAGAACATTTATCTCTCGAGTTAGCAAGCTTCGCTGCTAATTTAAAAGTAAGTGATATTCCAAATGATGTGATGAGCCGTGCTGAAGATTTATTAGTGGATTGGTTTGGTTCAGCAATTGCAGGCAAAGGTTCACGTCCTGTTGAAACCATTACCCAGTTTGCGCAAAATATGGGCGGCTTTGATAGCAAGCACGCTGGCCCTTCAGAAATTTTGATCTCGCGAAAAAGTTCCAGTCCTTTTTTAGCAGCAATGGCTAATGCTGCCGCTTCACATGTGGCCGAGCAAGATGATGTCCACAATGGCTCAGTCTTTCATCCGGCTACCGTGGTGTTTCCACCTGCCTTAGCTTGTGCACAAGCCATTGGCGCATCTGGCGAAGATCTTTTAGTTGCAGCAGTAGCTGGTTACGAAGTTGGCATTCGGGTTGGTGAATTTTTAGGCCGTTCTCACTACAAAGTCTTTCACACCACTGGCACTGCAGGTACGCTTGCTGCTGCTGCTGCTGTGGGTCGACTGCTAAAACTCTCGCCCGCGCAAATGTTGCATGCCTTTGGTTCTGCTGGCACACAATCTGCTGGCCTCTGGGAATTTTTACGTGATGCTGCAGACTCCAAACAATTACATACCGCCCATGCTGCTGCAACCGGCTTAATGTCCGCATATATCGCCCAAGCAGGCTTTACTGGCGCAGAGCATATCCTCGAAGGTAAGCAAGGTTTAGCTGCCGGCATGTCAAGTGATGCCAATCCGAGCAAATTAGTGGATCGTTTAGGTAGTCGCTGGGCTTTAGCAGAAACGAGCTTTAAATATCACGCCTCCTGTCGTCACACGCACCCTGCTGCTGATGCGCTCTTACAAGTCATGTTAGCCAATAAACTCAAGCCAAGCGATATCGCTAAAGTAGAAACTTTAGTACACCAAGGTGCGATTGATGTCTTAGGGCCTGTCGTTAATCCAGCCACGGTTCATCAATCCAAGTTTTCTATGGGCACTGTATTGGCTTTGGTTGCCCACTATCAATTCGCTGGCCTTCAAGAATTTGATGCACATTTTCATGATGATGCTATTTGCCTCTTCCGTGATCGCGTCACTATGACTCTCGACCCCGAAGTAGATAGTGCATATCCACAACGCTGGATTGGTAAAGTCAAAGTACATTTGAATAATGGGCAAATTCTGGATGGTCGCGTTGATGAGCCTAAAGGGGATCCTGGAAATACCTTAAGCCGCACCGAGATTACCGATAAGGCGATGCGGCTTGCTGCTTTTAGTGGAGGCGCCAGCCCTGCTGAGATGAAAAAAGCAATTGATCTCTTGTGGAATATTCGCAAACAGGCCAAGCTAGGCCCTCTACTTACCAGTAATTAGACTGCCAGTCCCATATGAATCTACTGGAGATACCTTTATGCCCTCCTAGCAGGAAGTTGCTTGGGGCAAGCGGGTTATTGAGGCCGATAAGCATCTAAAGGGAGTACAGTGAAGCTAGATGGGCGCATGATTGATCGCCTGGCGGTATTACTAGCCCAAAAAACCATTGCCATTGCTGGTAAATACTAGGGATTACCACTCCCCAAAGGGCTCTAAAGATGGCAAAATTATTCAACTTAAAAAGATGGAGATGAAAGTGAAGATTAAGAATTTCTTATTTTCCGGAATCACTGCAGCACTCACTGCTAGTGCGCTTATAGGCGGTAATGCTTTAGCAGAAAAAGATTGGCCAACAAAGTCAATCAGCCTCGTCGTACCTTTTGCTGCTGGCGGACCTACTGACACTGTTGCAAGATTAATTGCAGTGCCAATGGGGCAAGCCTTGGGGCAAACCATAGTAGTTGAGAACGTCAACGGCGCTGGGGGCACCATTGCCTCTACTAAGGTAGCGCGTGCTGCGCCAGATGGCTACACCATTTACCTGCATCACATGGGTATGGCAACTGCTAACGCACTCTATGACAAGCTTCCCTACGATCCATTGACTAGCTTTGAATATATCGGCCAAGTAGCCGACGTACCAATGGTGCTCTTGGGTAAAAAAGATTTGCCGCCAAATAACTTCAAAGAGTTAGAGGCCTATATCAAAGCGAATGGCTCAAAACTCACCATGGCTAATGCTGGTCCAGGTGCCGTGTCTCAGCTTTGCGGCTTGCTATTCCAAAGCCGTATGGGTGTGAAACTCACTAACATCCCCTATAAAGGGACTGGCCCTGCTTTGACAGACCTGTTGGGTGGTCAAGTAGATCTACTTTGCGATCAAACGACCCAAACTATTCCTTATATCAAGGATGGTCGTGTGAAGGCTTATGGCACTACTACTATGAAACGCTTACCTGCAATTCCAAACGTACCGACTTTGGATGAGCAAGGCTTAAAAGGTTTCGAAGTCAAAGTTTGGCATGGCATGTACACGCCAAAAGGTGTTCCAAAACCGATTTTGGATAAGCTCAATGCTGCTTTGAAAAAAGCGCTCAACTCACCTGATGTGAAAAAGCGTTTAGAAGATGCCAACATTGATATCGTCTCGCCAGAGAAGATGACCCCCAATGGCTTAAAGACTCACCTTGAGGCAGAAGTGAATAAATGGGGTCCGATTATTCGTAAATCGAATATTCCAGACTAAGCATTGACTGCATCAGATAAAAAGCCAGCATATTGCTGGCTTTTTTCTTTCTAAAGACTTGATGCTAAATCCTAAATTGCTTAACCTGGTCTAAATAAATAACCAGAGCGAGCCTTCTCGCGGCGCTTTCTATAAAGCACTCCAAATAATGCTATCAAAGCCCAGATTGCCAAGAATGGATCTAGTAAGTAATCCCAAAGATTGGCAGACTCATGCCAATGGGCTGCCCAAGCAAGAATAGCGATAGCAATAATCCAAACACCCTTATTCCAATTGGCTAGGCCACATACAGTTGCAAAGAGTAAGACTGCAATCAAGAACAGAGTTGATCCATATCCCCAAGCGTAGGGATCAATCATGCCAAGACCTAAGGCAAGTGGGTAGAAAGCAATGGCGATACAAGCTACAGCGAACTTCAATGCCAATGGAGTAGGCTTACTTAAGGATAGCAATGAGGTCCAAAGTAACAAGGTAGTGACGATACTCAGATCACCAATGACACCCCTGATATAAGCAGAAAGCGGTAATTCCATACCGAGGCCTAATGGCCAGAAAAAGAGATTACTGATCAATAGAATCAATAATACTTTTGCAATCAGTGGAAATTGTTGATGGGATGTTTTTTGCACTAGTAATGTAATCACTGCAGCGCAAGTAATGGACATCTCAACTAAGGCAAGAGTTTGCATCAGATTATTCATTATTTAGCCTCCTGAGAAATGACATCTACTGGTGAAGTATTGAACTGGCTTTGGGCATGCTTTAACCAAGCCCCAGAGAAGTATCGATGACGAATCTTTTTACGATCCCAGGTATAAACCACATGAGCATCATTACCATCAAGGCTAATGAGGTATGGATAAGAAAATTCTTTGCGCTGATCTTCTGGCAAGGCTTCATCATCTTCTAGCACTTCTATGGTTTGCCACTGTCCAGATTTAGCATCCGCCATCATCAAGACCAAGCGATAACGCCCTGTTTCGAGATTATTGAGCACCAAAATTCTTGCGCCATTATTCAGCTGTAAACCAGTCACTGCAGCATTAGGATTGGCAATCGGCAAATCTGCCTCTGACTGCCATGATTGGCCTGCATTTTGTGTTTGGCTAACGGGCACTTGCTTGGCTTGACCTGCACTTCTTGTTTGACGGAAATACGCAGTTGCGTCCTGAGCATCGTTTACAAAAACCAGTGGTTGAATAGTGCTTCGGCCAGAGCTCATGCGACGTTTATCAATCACTTGCCCGGCATCGATTCTTAAGAATTCACCGAAGCGCCCGATCCACTCGTGATAAGCAGGCAAACCTAGGCGACCATCAGCAAAAGAAATGGCTGGCGACTTCACTAAGGTACTGAGATTAATCAGGGGTGAACTGATCAGGCGCTGTGGATTACTCCAGGTCAAACCTTCATCATCTGAAATCACACTGGAAATTGAACTGCCTGCCCAACCACCTATCGAAACTGTGACAAAGAACAATTGCAGGCGACCGTCTGCCATTCTGGCGGGCACTGGATTGCCCAGCTTGGCGATATAACGTGATAAACCTTTTTCAGCACTCACTCTATCCATCACTACAGTAGGGGCGCTCCAATTGGATGACTTAGGATCAAAAACAGCACTGTTAATCACAACATCTGCAGCCCCTTCGCGACTGCCAGCAAACCAAAAAGCCCGAATAGCTCCGTCCTTCAATGCGATCAGAGATGCGGCATGTACTGAAGCAGCGCCGGTTTCTGGTAACCATGTGCTAATGGGGCTTGCAATACTTGCCTTACTTTGAATGCTTTGATTTTTAGACTTTGGAGTAGCCGACACATCCACTTCTTCTTCAACTGAAGTGACTGTATTAATCGAAAAAGGAGCCCAAGCTGGACGACTATCAATATGTAAAAAGCCGATCACTGCAGCTAGCAATAAAAAACACAGGGCGAGAACACGGCTCATCTACAAACATCCTTAACATTAACAAGATCGGAGGCGACTGGTTTTGCAACTGATGTTGCAACTAAGTACTCATTTACAAATAGATTCTTGCTAACCTGGCCCTGCAAGATCTCCATAATTTCTTCATTGGAGTGCCGAGCTCGCATTTCCATTCTCTGCCCAACAATTTCACAAGAATCACAAAGTACAGGAGTACTTCCAAGTGGCACTTGTACCGCAACGAGAGGGTAAGAGCTTGTCAATCCATTCACATCACTGGCATCTTTCGCTGGATAGCCGTGTAACTTAGTATCAGGCAAGAGCAATCGATACTCTTCATCTTTTGCGCGGAAGTCACAAGGAATCCAAATATCCTTACCTTGCAATTGGGCAATCGTCGCTGTTGAGTAGCGTCCGAGCTGCCCTTCTAAGGGGGCTAAGCTACTAGTCAGTGCGCAATAAGTCAGGAAGCAAGCTGCTAATGCCAAAGTTTTAGTCTGTTGATATTTAAATAAACCCACTAGAGCAATCACAAGACTTCCAGCCATCAAGATCCAATGGCAATAAGAATAAGTCCATGAGTAGACCTCCCCCATCAGGCCAGAAAATTGCAGATTAGCGCCGATCCACAATAGGAGGGAAAGAATCAGTATCTGTAGGAGAAGTGCAATCCGAAAGCCCCATAAAGGTAAGCGCTCCCAATGCAAGGCAATCAAGGCAGCAAATGCTGGCATGACTGGTAATAGATATCGGCCAGAACGCTGGCTAGGCAAAGTAAACACAATCAAAAATGCAGCTATCAGCAATAGTAAGAGAACTTCTTCAAAGCTTAAGAAACGACGTTCACGCCAGCATTGCCATAAAGTAGAAATCAAGACGAAAGTAAATAAGCCAGCATTAGCTACTGTAGTTAAAAGTAATAGCCAAACACTGTCACCGCCACGAACGAGATCTAGGAAGTAATTTGAATTTCGTGCTGCAAATTTTCCAGCGTTCTCACCCAGAACAAATTCTTGCCAAACCGCTTCTGGGTTTGGATCAAATGCAAACCACAAAGCAAATACTGCTAGGGCCAATATGCCAGCGATACAGACCTTATAAAGATCATGGGTGAGTGTTTTTGGAATACTCCACTGCCGCCAGCGCCAGTAGTAAAGGCTTAGGGCGAAAGTTGCTGGCGCGATGTAAGCAAAGGATTTGGCAAAAAGAGCCAGGCCAAAACAGATGCCGGCCAATAGTGGGAAAAAGAATTTGGATTCAAACGCGCACTTACCCCAATATAGAAGCGCCATGAATGGCAAGCTGATCCAAAAGACTTCTGGTGGGTCTGCTAAGAAGGGACGTCCATAACGATAGGTGGCAAAGAAAGAAAGCCAAACTAAAGTCGCCAATAAGCCGGTTTGGGTTTTGCCGCTAAAGCGACGCACTGCTAAAAATAAGAAAAATGCCGTAAGCCCTGTATAGAGAACGCTAGGCCAACGAAGATTCGCTAGCGACCATTGGCTTGCCCAGTGAGTACTGGCAATTCCTTGCCAAAAAATGAGGGGTGGTTTGGTATTTTTGATCCCGTCCATTTCAGACTGGAGGGGTAACCAATTTCCGACCTCAGCAGTCATACGGACAATATGCATATAGGGATACTCATCGCCGTTTTTAGGTGCAAATCGGCTATCTAAGCCGTAAAGATAGGTAAATACACCTAAAAGTAATATTAGGAGAGCAGAACGGTAAGAAAATAAACCTCGCATCCCTATAGTTTATAGGTATGTGCGAAGATCTGATAAAAGCAGATTCAGCCTCTTTTTTGCATGAGCTTATGAAAAATGAATATGAGGCAAATCTTACTTCCTTCAGGACTTCTTGTTTAATATGTGACTAAACAAAAACGTAATACATAATTCAGAAATAAACTAAATGGAGATGTAACCCATGCGAGCAAAGTATCTCAAACCCGCAATCCTAGCAGCGCTCTATATCAGCTTAAGCCATTGGAGTAGCGCTAGTCTTGCGCAAAAAGCTGATGCCAGCAATTTATATAAACGCAGCCTTGCTGCTACTTGCGCTAACTGTCACGGTACCGACGGCAAAGGGGTGGTTGATGGCGGTATGCCCTTGATCAACAATTTAACTAGCGAGCAAATGCTAGCCCAATTAAAGGCATTTAAATCAGGCGCTCGCGAAGGAACCATCATGCCGCAGTTAGCTAAAGGCTACTCTGACGAGCAACTCGAAACTATCGCCAATCAGCTTGGCAAGAAATAATAAGGAAGCCCATCATGGATCGTCGACACTTCATTGGTCAAAGCGCAGCAGCGCTTGGATTGCTTGCAGGCTTCTCTGGCCAGGCTCGCGCTAATTTACAAAAAGCAGAAATTCTAGTTATTGGTGGTGGTTATGGCGGCGCTACTGCTGCTAAATACCTACGCCTATTTTCAAATAATACTGCCAAAGTAACACTCATTGAGCCAAATGCTTCATTTATTTCTTGCCCACTATCCAATCTGGTTGTAGGTGGCTCACGTACTTTGGCAGAGCTCACTTCGCCTTACGATACTCTGAGCAAGCGCCATGGCATCAACATTATTCAAGATAGCGTTGCCAGTATTGATGCAGATAAAAAAACCGTCAAACTAGCTTCAGGTAAAACCTTGCGCTACGACAAGGCAATTGTTTCTCCTGGCATTACTCTGATGATGAATAGCATTGAAGGTCTAGCGCAAGCCAATAAAGATGGTGTCACCTTGCAGGCTTGGAAGGCTGGCCCTGAGACTGTTGCCCTTCACAATCAATTGGCAGCAATGCGTGATGGGGGAACTTTTGCGCTGAGTATTCCAGAGGCCCCCTATCGCTGCCCTCCTGGTCCATATGAGCGGGCCTGCCAAGTGGCGAACTACCTTAAGCGCAATAAGCCAAAATCTAAAGTATTAATTTTGGATGCCAACCAGGATGTGACATCGAAGGGCGCTCTATTTAAGAAAGTTTGGGCTGAGCAGTATTCCGGAATGATTGAATACTTGCCAAAACATAATGTCACTGCGGTTGACGCAAAAACTAAAACAATCAAACTTGAAGTGCAAGATGATGTGAAGGCTGATGTATTGAATTTACTGCCTGCAATGAGTGCTGGTGAAATTGCAGTCAAAACAGGTTTGGCAAATTCAAATGGTCGCTGGGTGAATGTGAATTTCATTAACTTTGAATCTACAGCACAAAAAGATATCCATGTTTTAGGTGACTCAATTCAAGTTGCACCAGCAATGCCCAAGTCTGGTCACATGGCGAATCAACATGCCAAAGTAGCGGCGGCCGCCATTGTTGCTGAGCTCTGTGGCTGGGAAATGAATCCAGCGCCCGTTCTCACCAATACCTGCTATAGCTTCGTCAATGACCGTGAGGTTGTGCACGTTGCTAGCGTCCATCAATACAACGCCGCTGAAAAGACCTTCAAGACTGTTCCGGGCTCTGGAGGGCTCTCACCGGCACCATCCACCCTTGAGGGGGTATACGCCTGGGGATGGGCTCACAATATCTGGGCGGATAGTTTGGGGTAATCAAAGACAATCATCCGAAAAAAGGGGCCTTTGGGCCTCTTTTTTATTCTCCCAGACCTCATTGGGAAATATACTGGCAAAAATGTATTAGAAAACCGGAGATCTAGATCTATATGAGCATGACCCCAAACTCACCAAAAGATGCCTCTAAGCTAGAGGCATCCATTGAAAAGTGGACAGTACCGATTGGCAACCTATTTGTATCCCTATTTCATCGCATTGCCTTGTTTGGAATTGGTGCGGCAACAGTTTGGTCAGCAGCCGTTGCATTTGTGGGAATGATGGGCAAAGGATCTGCATCAATTGAAGACTTGCTACTGCTATTCATCTATTTAGAGATCGGCGCCATGGTTGGAATTTATTTCAAAACTAACCATATGCCAGTCCGCTTTTTAATCTATGTTGCCATTACTGCCGTTACCCGACTCATTATTGATTTGGTTAACACAAAGCATGAAGCTGATCTACCCATTCTCTACATGGGCATCACAATCCTCGTGCTAGCTTTAGCAAATGCAGTGGTACGTTATGCCTCTTTCAAATACCCCAGTAGATCAGGTGAAAGCGAATAACTGATGAATGGCACCCTGCTTTAGGTCCTTATATATATGGATCATGATCTCGCACCTATTCTTAATTCATCACAATAAAAGGTATTGGCATGTTGTTTCTTAGAAAATCCCAAGAAAGAGGCTATGCCGATCATGGCTGGCTCAAAAGCTTTCATTCTTTCTCTTTTGCTGGGTACCACGATCCCCAATTTATGGGCTGGGGGAATTTAAGAGTTATTAATGAGGATCAAGTGGCAGCCGGTATGGGCTTTGGTAAACATGGCCATCGCAATATGGAAATCATTAGCTATGTTCTCTCCGGTGAATTAGCGCACCAGGACAGTATGGGCAATGTAAAAAGTATTCCACCAGGAGACGTGCAACGCATGAGTGCTGGCTCTGGTGTGACGCATAGCGAGTTCAACCACGCCAAAGATCAAACAACCCACTTATTACAAATCTGGATTGAGCCTAATGTTTTAGAAATTGAACCAAGCTATGAGCAAAAGACCGTCCCGCAAACAGACAAACAAGGCAAGCTATGTTTAGTTGCCTCACCAAATGGTAAAGCTGGGTCTGTATCAATATCAGCGGATGCTAAGATATTCGCTGGCTTGTTTGATGGTTCTCAGTCAGCCAAGATGCAATTAGATCCAAAACGCAAGGCCTATGTTCACTTAATCAAGGGATCTTTGACTGTCAATGATCAAAAACTGGCTGGTGGTGATGCCTTGCTCATAGAAAACGAATCTGTCCTAGAAATGCAGGATGGCGTGGATGCGGAAGTGCTATTTTTTGATCTGAGTCATTAAATAAAAGCCGGTCTAGGTTTACGATAAACCCCTTATACAAGACCCAATAAGATCATGATTGAAACCTCTGGAAAAAAATTAGCTGGTCCAATAATTCGCCTACATCCCAATGACAATATCGTGGTGGCGCGGATTGATATTGCTATTGGCACCGAAGTGCCTAGTGAAAACTTCAGTAGCCGTAGCCAAGTCCCTGCAGGCTACAAGATAGCAGCCAAGAAGATTCTAAAAGGTGATCCAATTCTGAAATACAACGTGACTGTAGGTTTTGCAAATATCGATATCGAAGCAGGCACCATGGTTCACAGTCATAACACTGAGTTTCGTGAGTTTGATCGTGACTATGCCTATGCTAGTGAATTTAAACCTACTCAAATGTTGCCGGAATCTGAGCGCGCCACATTTCAGGGCTATATCAGAGCCAATGGAAAAGTAGGCACACGTAATTTTATTGGTATTTTGTCGACTGTGAATTGCTCCGCAACTGTAGTAAATAAAATTGCTGACTGGTTTACGCCTGATAGATTAAAAGATTTTCCAAATGTAGATGGGGTCGTAGCATTTAGTCATGATATTGGTTGCGGCATGGAAATGAGTGGTGAGCCAATGCAGCTACTCCGTCGCACGATGGCTGGTTATGCTCGTCACCCTAATCTTGCAGCAGCCCTCATTGTTGGTCTTGGCTGTGAGCGTAACCAATTAAAAGGATTGATGGAGCAGGAAGACCTCACTGCGGGTACAAATCTTCATACTTTCATCATGCAAGAGACTGGTGGCACACGTAAAACGATTGAAGCCGGTATTGAGGCAGTCAAAGCATTACTTCCAGCAGCAAATAAAGTAAAACGCGAAACGGTTTCGGCAAGTCATCTGTGTATTGGCTTGCAATGCGGTGGTTCAGATGGTTTTTCTTCTATTACTGCTAATCCTGCCTTAGGTGCAGCGATTGATATTTTGTCTCGCCATGGTGGTACTGGGATTTTGTCAGAGACACCTGAGATTTATGGCGTAGAACATACCCTCACCCGCCGCGCTGCAAATCAAGCCATTGGTGAAAAACTGATTAAACGCATTCGCTGGTGGAAAGACGAATACTCTGTTGGTAGAGATGTTCAAATCAACGGCCAAGTAAGCCCCGGAAATCAAATTGGTGGACTTGCCAATATCTTTGAAAAATCTTTGGGTTCTTCCATGAAGGGTGGCACTGGTCCATTAATGGAAGTCTATAGATACGCTGAGCCAGTTACCGCTAAAGGCTTTGTCTTTATGGATACTCCCGGCTTTGATCCTGTCTCAGCCACCGGACAAATCGCTGGTGGTGCGAATTTAATTGCCTTTACCACTGGTAGAGGCTCCATGTTTGGCTCTAAACCTGCACCTTGCATCAAGCTAGCTACTAATACCCCGATGTATCAGAGGCTTTCCGAAGATATGGATATTAATTGTGGCGAGATCTTGGACGGGACTGTCTCTGTTCAAGAAATGGGGCAACGCATATTTGAGCTCTTCCTAAGAACTGCTTCTGGAGAGGCCTCTAAGAGCGAGTTGCTGGGCCTGGGCGATTATGAATTTGTTCCCTGGCAAATTGGAGTAATGAGCTAATACGCCTGTAGAATTCATCATGAGCTCAGCAAGAATGAACACCCGAGGATGAATACAGGCATATGAAATTTAGGGATTACTACGAAACACTTGGCGTAGCGCGCTCTGCTACCGAAGCTGAAATCAAGACTGCCTACCGCAAGCTTGCCCGCAAATACCATCCAGATATCAATAAAGAGGCTGGTGCTGAAGAGCAATTCAAAGAAATTGGTGAGGCCTATGCGGTTTTAAAAGATACCGAGAAGCGTGCAGCTTACGATCGCTTTGGTGCTAACTGGAAAAACGGTCAAGACTTTACCCCTCCCCCAAATTGGAATGAAGGTTTTGAATACTCTGATAGCCAATTTAATGGTGGTCATCCAGGCTATGGTGGCGGCTTTGAAGGTGACCAAAGTGAATTCTTTGAATCTCTTTTTGGTAGAGGCAATCATCGCCAAGGTGGCCGCAGTGGACAAGCACGTCAAGGTATGAACTTCAAAGGGCAAGATCATCATGCCAAAATTTTGGTTGATCTTGTTGATGCCTATAACGGCGCTAAGCGCACTATTGCATTGCACATGCCAACGCAAGATGCCAATGGTCATGTAAGTACGCAAGAACGTAAATTAGATGTTAGCATTCCAAAAGGGATCAAAGCTGGTCAAAATCTTCGCCTCTCAGGGCAAGGAGGTCCGGGTATTGGCGAAGGTCCAGCAGGTGATCTCTATTTAGAAATTGATTTTCATCCAAATCCAATCTATCGGATTGATGGCAAGGATGTATTCATCGATATTCCATTAGCGCCATGGGAGGCAGCCTTAGGTACTGCAGTCAATGTACCGACACCAGCAGGTACTACTTTGGAATTAAAGATTCCAGCAGGGACTGTTGCTGGCCGCAAGCTGCGTCTCAAAGGCAAAGGCATTCCGAGTGCCGAGCCTGGTGACTTATATGTAGTTCCCACGATTGTTTTACCACCTGCAGGAACCGATGCCCAAAAAGAAGCCTATCAAAACTTTGAGAAGGCTTTTGATTTCAACCCTAGATCTCACCTGAAGGGATGATGACCATGACGAAGATAAACACCACCTGGATTGAAGCAAGTATCGTAGAAAACGAAGTGCATATGAGCATTGTGGAACTCTCGCACGCTTCTCGCACTCCTCAAGAATTGATTATGTCTTGGGTATCAGAGGGAGTCCTCAGTCCTGCAGGCTCATCCCCCGAAGATTGGCGCTTTAGTGGAGACTCTCTTAAAAGAGCCCAAACCGCAGCGCACCTCACGCATGATTTGGAATTGAACGTTTCAGGAGTTGCTCTGGCGCTTAATCTCTTAGATGAAATCGCACAACTTCGTGCGCGCCTAAACCTTAAATAAGCAAGGTCAAGACTCGGAACGACCCAGCAGCAGTTCCCAGCGTTGAAGTTTTTGTTCTAGCTGCTCAGTAATCTCTGTTAAACGTGCTTGCAGGCTGGCAGCCAACTCAGGTTCATTCTTATAAAGCTCTGGATTGCTCATCGCAATACCGATATCTGCCTGCTCTATTTCTAGTTCTTCGATTTGCAAAGGCAAAGTCTCTAACTCTTGGCGCTCCTTGCCATTGAGTTTTTGCACCCCACTCTTGATCGCTGGCTTTACTTCTACTTTAGGCGCTTGCTTGACCTCGGCTTTAGGCTCAACTTTAGATTCAGGTTTTGCAAGATTGGCACGAATTTGATCTGAGCGTGCTTTTTGGATCTTCCAATCCTCGTAGCCGCCCTCATACTCACGCCATAGTCCATCACCCTCATGAGAAATGATGCTAGTCACTGCGTTATCCAAGAAATAACGATCATGGCTCACTAAAAATACAGTTCCTTTGTACTCTTGTAGCAATTGCTCAAGCAAATCTAAGGTATCAATATCTAAATCGTTGGTTGGCTCATCTAGAACCAACACATTTGCCGGTCTAGCAAACAAACGAGCAAGTAGTAAACGATTGCGTTCACCACCCGACAAAGTACTTACCGGAGAATTAGTGCGCTCTGGTGCAAATAAGAAGTCGCTTAAATAACTTTTGACGTGTTTCTTATTGCCATTGATTTCAATCCACTCGCTGCCTGGGCTAATATAGTCCTCAAGCGAAGCATTAAGGTCAAGACCTTCGCGCATTTGATCAAAATAAGCCACTTCAATGCGAGTACCCATCGTAGCGCTTCCTGAGTCAGGAGCAATAGTCCCTAGAATTAATTTCAGTAAGGTTGTTTTACCTGCACCATTAGGGCCCAGTAAACCGACTTTATCGCCCCGCAAAATCGTGGCGGTGAAGTCTTGCACAATCGGCCTATCGTAGGATTTACTCACATTTTGGAGGTCTGCCACAATCTTGCCACTTCGATCGCCCGCTGAAACAGCCAACTTCACTTGGCCCATCTCATCTCTTCGCTCGGCGCGGCTGGTGCGTAACTTCTCAAGGCGAGCAATACGGGCGACGCTACGTGTCCGCCGAGCTTCGACACCCTTCCGAATCCATACCTCTTCTTGGGCTAATAATTTATCGGTTCTGGCATTAGCCAATGACTCTGCATTGAGCTCTTGTTCTTTGAGAACTTCGTATTGGGTAAAGTTGCCAGGGTAGCTTCGTAAAATTCCACGATCAAGCTCAACGATTTGCGTACAGACATTATCTAAGAAAGCGCGATCGTGGGTAACCAGAATGACAGAGCCTAGATATTCTTTTAAAAGCCCCTCCAGCCATGCAATTGAATCTAAATCTAAATGGTTAGTTGGCTCGTCTAAAAGTAAAACATCAGGCATTTCTACTAAAGCACGTGCAAGTGCCACACGTTTTTTAGTTCCCCCTGATAGCGTGCTGATTTTAAGATCCGCCTCCAAATGCAATCGGTCTAGCGTCTCATGCACCCGCTGCTCCCAATTCCAGCCGCTGAGTGCCTCTAATTGCGATTGCACCTCATCCAAGCGGTGGTGAGAGGCATCATCCCAGTCGCCTATGCTCAGCGCCTCATATTCCTCACGCAGGGCTTTGGCACTGGCCACGCCCTTTGAGACTGCATCAAAGACTGTCTCTTCAGCATTAAAGATAGGCTCTTGGGGAACGTAAGCAATTCTCAGGCCTTGCTGATATTGCAAAAGCCCATCATCCATTTTTTCAATGCCAGCTAAGATCTTCAATAAAGAAGATTTGCCAGTGCCATTGCGCCCAATTAAGCCAACGCGTTCACCTGATTCAAGTGAAAAAGCGGTATTTGCGAGGAGGTCTACGTGGCCGAAAGCCAGTTTTGCATCAGTAAGTACGATTAAAGCCATGGCGACATTATCGTCACTTCCGAAAAAGAGGTGATTTTTCTGAAATTATCTGAAAAATGAGCAGGCTGAGGGAAAGATTTACTTTGATAAGTAATCTAGCGCAAGTGCTTCTGCTACTTTAATCCCATCAACGCCAGCCGAGAGTATTCCGCCTGCATAACCAGCTCCTTCACCTGCAGGATAGAGCCCTTTAATGTTTAAACTTTGAAAGTTAAGGCCACGGGTAATACGAAGAGGTGAAGAGGTTCTAGTCTCTACAGCCGTTAAAACAGCATCTTTCATCGAAAAGCCCTTAATTTGCTTTTCAAATGCAGGCAGTGCTTCACGTATTGCTTCAATTGCATAGGCTGGCAAACTGTCTGCTAAGTCAGTCAAATGAACGCCTGGCTTATATGATGGAATCACGCTGCCAAACTGCGTTGAGGACTTGCCTTCCAGAAAATCTCCCACTAGTTGCCCAGGGGCCTCATAGGTTCCACCGCCCAGCTCAAAGGCTTTAGATTCAATTGCGCGCTGGAACTCAATTCCAGCAAGTGGACCGCCGGGATAGTCCGCTGGAGTAATGCCTACCACGATGCCTGCATTAGCATTACGTTCATTGCGCGAGTATTGACTCATGCCATTAGTGACTACCCGATTAGGCTCTGAGCTTGCTGCTACGACTGTGCCGCCAGGGCACATACAGAAGCTGTAGACCGAGCGACCATTCTTAGCGTGATGAACTAACTTGTAATCAGCTGCACCAATCAACTCATTGCCGGCGTGAGGTCCTAAGCGGGCCTTATCAATCAGCGATTGTGGATGCTCAATGCGAAACCCCACTGAAAATGGTTTGGCCTCCATAAAGACTCCTGCCTCATGCAAAGCCTCAAAGGTATCTCGAGCACTATGCCCAAGTGCCAGTACGACATGGGTTGCAGGCAGATCTTCATGGCCTTCAATTTTGATACCAGTAATTTGCTCGTTCTGAATGTCAAAACCAATCACTTTTTGGGAAAAACGAATCTCACCACCCAGGTCAATAATTTCTTGACGCATTTTCTCTACTACGCCTACCAAGCGGAAGGTACCAATATGAGGCTTTGCAACGTATAGAATTTCTGCTGGCGCACCTGCCTTCACAAATTCCTTAATCACTTTGCGGCCATAAAACTTCGGATCTTTAATCTGGCTCCATAACTTACCATCTGAAAAAGTGCCGGCGCCGCCCTCTCCAAATTGCACATTCGATTCTGGGTTTAGTACATTCTTGCGCCATAAGCCCCAAGTATCTTGAGTGCGCTCTCGCACCTTCTTACCACGCTCTAACACAATCGGCTTAAATCCCATCTGCGCCAAAACGAGCGCAGCAAATATTCCACAAGGACCAAAACCAATGACTACCGGGCGCAATGATTCGCCTGTGGCAATGGACTCAGGCGCCTTGGCTTTAAAGTGATAACTCGTATCGGGTGATGGTCTGATGTGAATATCACCATCAAATTTTTTAAGAATGGCTTCTTCACTTTTTACTGAAAGATCAACCGTATAGATGAAAGAAAGTGTCGCATTCTTTCTAGCATCGTAACTACGCTTAAAGATTTCAAAGCTGATTAAGTCTTTAGTAGATAAATTGAGACGCTTAAGAATAGCTGCTTCCACAGCTTCTGGAGCATGGTCGACAGGCAGGCGTAGTTCAGTAATGCGAATCATGAGGCTCTACAATACACAGTATTGAGACTTACTCTGCTTTTGCCCCCGAGCTTCTGACTACATTTGCCATGCGATCGAAATCTTTGACAAGCAGTTGATTGAATTCAGAAGGCGTCAGACTCCCAATTTCTATTCCCTGACGACGCATACGCTCAATGATGTCTGGCTGCTTGAGTAATTTCGCCATTTCAGTAGAAATTTTATTAGTCACCTCTTTTGGAGTCCCGGCTGGAGCTAGCAAGCCAAACCAACTATCAAATACATAACCCTTAACAGTATTACCAATGGGCGGAATGCCAGGCACAAATGGCGAAGGTTTCTCGGAAGATACCCCCAAGAAACGAATTCGGTTGTCCGCTGCAAATGGCAGCGCAGCCACATTTGCAGCAATCACTGCCTGAGCCCGATTAGCGAGCAATTCGGTAATAGCATCTCCCGTCCCTTTAGTGGGTATATGCACTAAATCAATGCTAGCCATACTATCGAAATAGGCCATAGCCAAATGAGAGGCGCTGCCGTTGCCAGCGCTAGCGTAATTGAATCCACCAGGCTTAGCCTTTGCTAAAGCAATAAACTCGGCGACAGTCTTTGCTGGAAATTCAGTATTGGTCATCAAAACATAACTACTAGTGCCGACATAGGCTGCTGCCGTGAAATCTTTGATCGGATCAAAACTGAGCTTAGGGAATAAAGTGCCATTGATATTGTGACTAGCTGCAGCCATCACTAAGGTATATCCATCGGGGGCAGATTTAGAAACAATGCCAGTGCCAACGGTGCCACCAGCTCCCGCCTTATTTTCAACTAGGACTGATTGACCAAGCGCTTGGCCTAGTTCATTGGAAAAGGATCTCGCTAAGGCATCTTGAACGCTACCTGGAGAAAATGGCACGACGATCTTGATTGGCTTACTAGGCCAAACTTCCGCTGCTATGAGCGAATTTCCAAAACCAATAAAAATAAGTCCGACGACTAAGCGCAAGAAATAGAGGATTTTTCGAGTAGGCCAAGTATTCATAGATATTCCGCTTGAAAGGTCTAGTTTCCAAAATGATACAAGGAATATGAATAGCCCACTTTAAGGGCGATAATGCGGGATGGCTCTTCGCGCAACCATCCACAAAGCCGACCTTCACGTCGCAGACTCTGACCGCCATTATTACGGTAGTCACTCCCTGACCATTGCTAAGCACCCCTCTGAAACTGAGGAGCGGATGATGGTCAGAATTCTCGCCTTTGCTTTGCAGGCACATGAGGATTTGGTTTTTACCAAGGGTTTGAGTGATACCGATGAGCCAGATCTCTGGATTAAAGATCTCACCGATGCCATCAAGCTTTGGATTGAAATTGGTCAGCCAGATGATCGCCGCATTCTGAAAGCCTGCGGTAGATCAGACCAAGTCATTGTGTATTGCTATGGTGGACATACCAGCAAAATCTGGTGGGATGGCATTGCAAATAAACTCACGCGTGCCCGCAATCTCCAAATCATTTCTATTCCCTCTGAGCAAGCAAAAGAATTAAATAAATTGGTTGAGCGCAGCATGGTCATTCATGTCAATATTCAGGATGGCGAAGTTTATGTTTCTTCGGATCAAGGTCATGTGACGATCACACCTGAAGTTTGGCGCAGTAATCAAGACTAAGTAATTCTTGAAAGATGAAATCCGTCGTCTTTGATACCAATGTTCTGCTAGATCTATTTGTCTTTAACGACTTTAGAGCGCTTCATTTAAAGCAGGCATTACTTAATCAACAAATCGATGCGCTTGCTAGCCCCAAGACTCTAGAAGAGTTTGCAGATGTGATCTCTCGACCTCTATTTGCTTTGGAGACGATAGACCAAAAAAAGATCTTGCTGCAATGGACGTCGCTAGCACGAGTCTTAGATGATCAAAGTCTATTGAGCTCCCCCTGGCGGAGCCAAGACCCAGACGATCAGGTCTTTTTGGACTTAGCCTTCACAGCCAGACCCTGCACTCTTATTAGCAAAGATAATGAAGTATTAAAGTTTGCCGATCATGCCGCAAAAGAAAATATCTTGATTTCTGCGGACTATCAGTCTTTAGAATTCTAAGGACTTAGCAGCCTGCGCTGCAATTTCAAATGATCTTAAGCGAGCGTGGTGATCATAAATTTGTCCGGTCATGATGATTTCATCTGCCCCAGTAGCAGCTAACCAGTGACGCATTTCTTTTTGAATCGTTTCTAGTGAGCCTACCGCAGAGACCTCTAAGGAATGGGCTGCTGCTGCCTTTTCATGAGGCTCACAAAATTCATCAAGATCGGCTATTGGTGCGGGCAATTGACCGCGAGTATTACGCCTCATCCGCACTACATTTTGCTGTAAGGTTGTAAAGAGGTGCGCAGCCTCTTCATCCGTATCAGCAGCCACAACATTCATTAAAAAAGCACAATAGGGTTTATCTAATTTATCTGAGGGCTTAAAAAGTTCACGATACATCTTCATTGCCTCCAACAATTGTTCAGGCGCAAAGTGTGAGGCAAATGCATAAGGTAAACCAAAATGGGCCGCCAGCTGAGCACCATATAGACTAGACCCTAGAATCCAAATTGGCACCTCTGTGTTAGCACCCGGGATCGCCTTAACGGATTGTCCATCTTGAAGCGGACCCAAATAATGTTGCAGCTCGCGAACATCTTGTGGAAACCGATCATCGCTCCCAAGCAGATCTCGACGTAAGGCTCTTGCTGTCATCTGGTCGGTACCGGGCGCTCTACCAAGACCTAGGTCAATTCGTCCTGGATAAAGAGACTCCAAAGTGCCAAACTGCTCTGCAATCACTAAGGGGGCATGGTTAGGTAGCATCACGCCACCAGATCCCACCCTAATATGGGATGTTCCTGCGGCTAAATATCCTATCAGTACAGCTGTTGCAGAGCTCGCATTACCTGTCATATTGTGGTGTTCAGCCACCCAGTAACGGGTATAGCCCCATTTTTCAGCATGCTGGGCAATATCCAAAGAATTACGCAAGGCATCGGCGGCAGTAAAACCCGCAGGAATGGGAGATATATCTAGAATGGAGTACGGGATGGGATTTGCCATCACAAGATCATACTGAGAAAGTGCCTAGTTGACATGACTAAACCTAAAATGGCTGACCCTGATGAAGGGCTCTTCAAGCCTGGCAGCAAACTGATGCATAAAAAGACTGGTGGATTTTATAAAGTAGTCTTACTGGCCAATATTGAAGCCTCTCTTGCGCCAGCCTACGTTTATGAATCGATGCAATCTCATGATTTTTGGATTAGGCCAAAAGCAGAAATGGAAGATGGGCGCTTTGAGCTCGTCTCAGAATAAAAGGGCAAATCAAATGAGTGATGACCGTATTACCAATTTAGAAATCAAACTGAGCTTCACTGAAGACCTCATCGAAAAACTCAATGAGACCATCTATAAGCAACAACAACAAATTGAATTTCTGTACCGTGAGCTAAAAGCGATTAAAGAGCAGGCTAGCAGCTCTGGTGGCGGTGGTGGAAGCCTCAAAGATGAAATTCCCCCACATTACTAGGTGACTGATAAGATAGTTCAATAGGCAACACTCTGTAAACTTCTCACTAGAAAAAAGGAAGAATATTATGGGTAACTTAACACTGTTTTTAGTGCAATGGGGCTTAACCTCCTTATCCCTTTGGGTGGCGAGTTATATCTTTAGTGGCTTGCGCTTTGCCGATGGGGGCTCACTAATCATTGCTGCCTTAGTCCTCGGATTTGCCAATGCCATCGTTAAGCCATTACTCATTCTATTTACACTGCCTTTAACAGTAATTACGATGGGTTTATTTTTGCTGGTCATTAACGCTTTAGTCTTAATGCTGGTATCGGCTCTTGTTAGCGGCTTTACGATTTCCAGTTTCTGGACTGCACTCTTTGCGAGTATTTTTATTTCTTTATTTAGCCTCTTTATCAGTGGCTTAGTTTTCTAAAGACTAAATCAATTAGGCGCAGGGTAAATATCGGCCCAAGAGTGCATTGCTGTTTTACAGGGCTGCCTCTTGGTGCTGACAGATTTAGCATTCTCAGCAGCAATACTCATTCCTGCAGTCAAAATTCCCAAACCAATTGAAACCGCGCTATTCACTACACCTTCCTTATTAATACCAGCCTTAGGATCTTGTAGGGTTCCCTCAAGCTGAACTAAGCTACCTAAGTTAACGCCCGTAGTGATGCCCGATCTCTGATGGGGGTCAATCTTCAGATTAATTGCCTCAGTATTGAGGTTGAGCGTTCCCGATAAAGTAATGTCTAACTTATCAGTCTCCACTCCAATAGACTCCTTGATATTGATCATGCCATTACTTACGGGCAAATAAGCAACTGCGCACTCTAAGATAGTTTGATTACTTTGCTTGCGCATGGGATTTAAGGCATCCATCACGGTGACAGCTAAATCACCTGCAGCATTCAATAGGTCTGAGTCGATGCGGGCGTTACCCACAGTCATTTGTGCTGCGCCATTTGCAGCTCCGACAATCTGATGCAAGCTCTTACCTCTGCCAGATAAATTCAAGGCAATTTGAGCATCTCCCCCACTCATCTTGGCACTGAAATCTCTGCTAGCTAGCACTTGCTCCACAGTAAAGCCTTTGGCATGCGCCTTGATCGTTACTACTGGAGAGGCGCTGCTAATCTGTGTAAGCGAAATTTGTGCCTGAGCTTGCCCTTTACCTAACTGAAATTTCAGATCATTAATATCAATCCTGTCACCCTTAAATGCAATGCTACCCTTCAAATCCTGCAATGAGGTTTTATCTGGCAAGCTTAGCTGAGTAATTTTTAGCGCAATCTTTCCATTAGCATTTGGCAATAAATCAAATGGCAAAGGGTCATCACTAAAAAAATATTTGCCTTGACTCTCTGCAGACTTCACTGCTGCTGTTTTTTTTCCAGTCGAGGATGCAAGCGATGCTGCCGCTAAGGGGGCTAAGTCAAACGAATTAGACTGTAGCTGGATATCGAATTGCGGCAATACCTTAGGGACTTTATTTATCTTCCCTGAAATATCCAAAGACTTTCCGTTGAGTGTGAGCGTCAAATCGAGATTTGTCTTGACGGGACTTTGATCCCAATCCATGATGAGCTGGCGCAGTGAGCCCACCTTCCCCTTGAGACCCATCTTGTAATTAGCGTACTGTAAGTCAAGCAAGATGGCAGTCTTACCGCCTCCACCGATTAATGAAAGTTTCGGCACCTCTATCATCTTCGCAGGACTATTGCCATCTTGATAAGTGATATGTGCATCAGAAATATAAACAGTATCTATGGCCACAAAAGTAGTGTCATCAGATGATTTCTGAGGCGGGCTACTATTAGCACTTTTTGAGTCAGCTGGTTTTACTGATGGCGTTAAATCCCAATTACCTTGCCCTGACTTATTTACTTCCAAATGGGCATCTAGTCCAGCAAGATGAATGTTGCTAATTTCTACATTTCCTAGAAATAAAGGAAATAGCTTTACCTCGAGGTCAATATGCTTTAAAGATAGCATTTGAGATTGGCTTGCCCATGATGCATTGCTGAGGGTAACTTGCTCAGCCTTAACGCCAATTGAGGGGAAGATATTGAGACTGACTGGCCCTGCAATTTTAAGATCACGTCCTGTTGCATCTTTCACTGCGGAGCTGAGCAGCTGGGTTAATTGCCTTGGATTGACAGATGATGCAGCATACCAAGCACCCAAGCCTCCTAAGGCTAAGACAGCGGCAAAGATAATCAGAATAATTTTGAGGGTTTTACTCATTGCGCATTCATTCTATATCGAGCTTATCAAGATGGTAAGCCCTAGACTAAAATATGGATGCTTAGCGGTCTTCCCTTGTTATAAGGAGGACAAGCCCCATATAGCCAATATTAAAACTGCAAGGAACTTGCAGTAATATCTATAAGTACTTAAGCACATTAACACCAAAAGAAGGGTAATAAACCATGGCTACAAAGAAGTCCCCAGCAAAAAAGAAAGTAGCTACTAAGGTGGTAAAAAAAGCCCCTACAAAGAAAGCTGTCAAAAAAGTCGCTGCCAAAAAGGTAGTAAAAAAAGTGGCGACTAAAAAGGTGGTGAAAAAAGTGGCAGCCAAGAAAGCTCCCGCTAAGAAGCCAGCAAAGAAACCAACGGCCAAAAAGTCAATATCAAAATCTACTAAGGTAGACCAATATGGCCTTGAGAAAGATGATGAGTTTTATGGTCTTTACTTTGCCAAATCTACTAGCAAAGGTTTAGTAGAGGTAAAACCTTGCACCTTCACCTTGATGTATTGGTGGAAAGGTTTACTTGGCTATCCTGACATGATCGAGATTTCCAAAGGCAGTGATACTGCAATGCTGCAGTTTGAATCTACTTTTGGTGGTGGTGATTCTGGTGAAACAGAATTAACCGAGCAAGATGTTCTCGACATTGATCACATTATCGAAGTAGACGAGCAAGAAATGCTGATCTCACTCTACTCCTATGTGCCCATCCCGGTTCCAGATAAATTGATTGGCGCACTGGGCTTGGCAATTCTGAACATCAATCCAGAAACCCGCTACGGCAGCCTTGAGCTATGCACTACCGAAAATGAAGAAGGCGCAACCGAGCATTTCTTACGTTATCGTGCGGCAACCTACTTGCGCGGCATTAAATCTGGAAAAGTGGAAGCAATCGAGAGCATGGTCACCAATGGCTCTGAGTTCTTTGGGCTGGCTTTAGATGCCATGTGCGTCAATAAGTCGATTAAGAAGTGGTTATTAAGCTAATTGATATCCTGAAGCAAGACTTAATCGCAACTTATCTGCAGATGTAGGTATAAGTAATAGGAAAACGGTCATTGACCGTTTTCCTACTTCCAGCAGCTACAGCATTCTGCTTTCCTAGCTTCTTGCATTCTGCCAGAGCCATTTCTTGAGTCTCACTCTCTTTAGCACCAGCTGGAGCATGTACCCCAACCGCACCATCCGATTGCTTGTATACCCCAAACTCACGTTCTGGAGTTGCACAAGCAAACAAACTAAAAACAATAATGAGAGGTAAGTAGGCAGTAATTTTCATTAGAAGAATTCATGATTGAGAATCATTTCATTCTATTCTAGAAATAATTCTTAAGATGCCAATAAATATAAATATGTCCTTTTAAGATGTCTTTTTAGGTATCTATTAAGTGATATTGCTGATAGATTCACAACATGTTTAGTAAAACCCATGAATTAATGATTGGTAGCATCTTTGCCTTACGCACTTGGTGCAAGGATCGCCTGCCAATTGAAAACTCTCTGATTGCCTACGATTTAATTCTTGTCTTGGCAATTAATAACTATGCCAAAAATAATATCTCAATCAAAGAGCTCTTTGCCTCAGTCCCTCACTCTTATACGGCCGTACGTGGACACTATCTTAGGTTCGTAAATGATGGCTGGGTTGAGCATTATCTCGATGAGTCTGATAAGCGGATCAAATATGTGCGTCCGACTGCCAAGCTTATTAAAACAATGAATGATTACGCCGCCGCCGCCCAGAAAATCTTAATGAAAAATATAGATTAGTTTTTGGCGGAGAGGGAGGGATTCGAACCCTCGGTACCTTTGACAGTACGCCTGATTTCGAGTCAGGTACATTCGACCACTCTGCCACCTCTCCGAACCGAAGAGCAATTATAGCTTCGGGGTTATTTGTAAAGGGCTAAGTTAGATTGGCTTGAGGACTATCAAGCCACCCAAATAGGGTTGTAGCGCTTTAGGTATAGCTATGCTTCCATCGACTTGTTGCTTGTTCTCAATCAGAGCTACTAAAGCCCTACCCACTGCAAGACCTGAACCATTTAAGGTGTGCACTAATTCCGGTTTGCCTTGGCCAGATTTAAATCTGGCTTGCATCCGTCTAGCTTGAAAGTCGCCCATGCTGGAGCATGAGCTAATCTCACGGTAGGCTTTTTGTGATGGTATCCATACTTCTAAGTCATAAGTCTTAGTACTACCAAAACCCATATCACCCGTGCAAAGCAATACTTTTCTATACGGTAACTCGAGGAGCTCCAGAATACGTTCAGCATGACCGGTCAACTCTTCAAGAGCTTGCATCGAATGCTCTGGCTTTGTAATTTGTACTAGCTCTACTTTGTCGAACTGATGTTGACGAATCATGCCGCGCACATCGCGACCATAACTTCCTGCTTCAGAACGAAAGCATGGAGTATGCGCAACATATTTCAGTGGCAGATGATCTGCATTAACGATTTCATCGCGAACTAAATTAGTAACAGGAACTTCTGCGGTGGGAATAAGGTAGAAGTTCTCTGTTTTTGCTTCGCAATTACCATCCTCTCCACCCATTTGCCGAGGAACTTTAAAAAGATCTTCTTCAAACTTAGGAAGTTGTCCTGTACCACGCATAGAAGCGGCATTGACCATGTACGGCGTATATACCTCTTGATAACCATGATTGCTAGCATGAGTCTCAATCATGAATTGCGCAAGCGCACGATGCAATCTAGCAATTGGGCCCTTGAGCACTACAAAGCGTGAGCCACTGATCTTCGCTGCTACCTCAAAATCTAAGCCTAAGGGACCACCGAGATCAACGTGATCTTTGATCTCAAAATCAAAAATAGGTTCTGTACCCCAACGTTTGATTTCTTGATTCTGCGTTTCATCCTTACCAGTAGGCACTGATTCATCGGGCAAATTAGGAATCCCCATCAAGAAATCGGATATCTCTGCTTGCAGAATCGCCAGCCTTACTGAACCAGATTCCATGTCAATATTGATCTGACTTGCTTCTGCCATCTCAGCTGAGGCATCTTCGCCTTTGCCTTTTTTCATGCCAATGGCTTTTGCCAATTGATTGCGCTTAGCTTGTAGTTCTTCGGTGCGAGTTTGCAAAGATTTACGCTCAGACTCTAAAGCGTTGAACTTCTCAACATCCAACTGGAATTTACGAGTAGCGAGGCGCGCCTGTACTGCGG
Source organism: Polynucleobacter nymphae (assembly GCF_018882155.1). Taxonomy (GTDB): domain Bacteria; phylum Pseudomonadota; class Gammaproteobacteria; order Burkholderiales; family Burkholderiaceae; genus Polynucleobacter; species Polynucleobacter nymphae. Next base: position 294,772 of record NZ_JACVPA010000002.1, on the reverse strand, counting down.
CGATATCTTTGCGGAGTAATTGTGGATCAATCATTCGATACTCTATGGGCTCTATAGGTTATGAGTTTTATTTAGGCTCTAGTTTAAGCGTAAGACCTCTGCACCAGCCGGCGGCGTAAAAGTAAAGCGGTTTGCTGGTAGATTCACGTTCAACTGAATCTTATCTAGGGTAACCAGAACCACACTTCCAAGGCCATCAATCAACTCCAGGGCTTTTGGTAAGCCATTAGCCATCCCTATGGAGATCTTTGTGTAAGGGAGATCATTGCTACTCTTTACATTGGGATCTTTTTTGGGAGACAAGGCAACCCACTGCATACCCAAACGCGCTTCGCCTTCCACTAAATCAAAATGCTGATCTAAGGAGGCCTCACCAAACAGAATCGCTGCTGGTGTCGCAGCTAATGCTTGTCCTGCAGGGCGAATAGTGGCTTGATTTAAATCTTTATCCCACAAAATGAGCTGCTTACCATCGGCAATCAACTTTTGCTCATATGGCTTTTGGGTATCCCAGATAAATCTTCCGGGACGCTGAAACACAAAGTGACCCTGAGTCTGGCGCACCACTTTTAAACCTTTATCTTGTGGCTCATTTGCTTTAGGTGCCCGCAACTGCTGCTGTACAAAATCACCTTCAGCTGTTTTAGAGTTGCGCACAAACTGACGCAATTGATCGGCACCGCTCTCACTCTGAGAATTGGCTGCGCTTGAAAACAGAATTACTGCCCCAAGACATGCTGCAGAAAAGAATCTTTGCAAAATTACTGCCTTATTCGGAAGAGCGACGCAGGATCTCACGATTACCGCCGTTGCCCATCTTAGATACAAGCCCTGCTTTTTCCATATCTTCAAGTAAGCGAGCAGCACGGTTATAACCAATTCGTAAGTGACGTTGGACTAAAGAGATAGAAGGACGTTTGTTTTCTAGAACAATTGCGACCGCTTGATCATAGAGGGGGTCTGACTCACCACCACTATCACCTGTTAAGGCATCCATATTGGATTCATCAGCACCCTCAAGAACACCATCGATGTAATTGGCCTCGCCCTTCTCTTTCAGCCAATCCACTACGCGATGCACTTCATCATCAGATACAAATGCGCCGTGCACGCGGACTGGTAAGCCAGTACCTGGTGCCATATAGAGCATGTCTCCCATACCGAGGAGTGCTTCAGCGCCCTGTTGATCCAAAATTGTGCGGCTGTCAATCTTACTACTGACCTGAAATGAAATCCGGGTTGGTACGTTCGCTTTAATTAAACCAGTAATGACGTCTACGCTCGGGCGCTGTGTTGCCAATACCAGGTGAATACCTGCGGCACGTGCTTTTTGTGCAATCCGCGCGATCAATTCTTCAATCTTCTTACCAGAGACCATCATCAAGTCAGCCAACTCATCGATGATCACTACGATAACTGGTGCTTTATAGATTGGCTCAGGATCATCCGGAGTCAAGCTAAATGGATTGGTGAGCTTTTCACCTTTTTCTTCTGCCTCCAGAATTTTCTTATTAAAGCCCGCTAGGTTACGTACCCCAAACTTACTCATCAGTTTGTAGCGGCGCTCCATCTCATTGACCGCCCAATTGAGAGCGTTATAAGCCTGCTTCATATCCGTTACCACTGGACATAAGAGATGCGGAATCTTGTCGTAGATTGCCATCTCTAGCATCTTTGGGTCAATCATGATTAGACGTACTTCGTCCGGCTTTGCTTTAAAGAGGATCGACAAAATCATGGCATTAATACCAACTGACTTACCAGCACCAGTAGTACCAGCAACCAAGCAGTGTGGCATCTTCGCTAAGTCTGCAACCATTGGGCTACCAGAAATATCTTTTCCTAAAGCCAAGGTCAGCAATGAATGGTTATCGTTATAGACCTGCGAGGTCAAAATCTCAGAAAGGTAAACTGATTGACGTGTAGGGTTTGGCAATTCCAAAGCCATACAGGTCTTCCCTGGAATCGTTTCCACGACACGCATACTCACAACACCCAGTGAACGAGCTAGGTCACGTGAGAGGTTGACAATCTGACTCCCCTTGACGCCAATCGCTGGATCAATCTCATAACGAGTGACGACAGGACCAGGATACGCAGCAATCACAGTAACTTGAACATTAAATTCAGCTAACTTGCGCTCGATTAAGCGAGAAGTAAATTCCAAGACGTCGGCAGAGATGGTCTCTTTTACTTCTGGCACGGGATCTAACAATGCCAGCGGTGGCAATTCTGAATCTGGGATGTCAACGAATAACGGCTGTTGTTTCTCACGCTCAACTCGGGCACTCTTTGGAATTTCTATCGGTGCTCGCACAATTTGTACGGGAGCTGCCACTTCAACGCGGCCACGAAATTCTTCCACAAATTCTTCGCGCTCTTCCGCAGCAACCTCGCCGAGCTTACGATCCTCTTCACTATCGCGACGCTCACGAATGCGGTGAAAAGTCACCTCTAGGAAGCGGCCTACTTTCTCGGCAATATCTAACCAAGAGAAGTGTAAAAACAGGGATAAGCCAGCACATAAGCCAAATAGCAAAACCAGGGTTGCCCCAGTAAAGCCAAGAGACATTTGCAAGGGATCACCGATCAACTCACCCAAAATGCCACCAGGTGGTCTTGGCAGCTCCCAGGACAACGAATGCATGCGAATCGACTCAAGACCCATGCTGCACGCTAAGGTCAGCCCAAAGCCCAACCAGCGGACTAAGAGGGATTCTGGTTTGGCATCGGGATCCGGTGGCAGCGGAATGCTCCAGAGCTCACGCCAGCCATTGAGGACCCGACGCCCAAAGAGGGCTACCCACCAGAAGGAAGAGATGCCGAAGATATAGAGCATCAAGTCGGCCAAATAAGCTCCAAAACGGCCACCCAAGTTCCTTGGGGTCTCAAAACTGGCATGCGACCAGGCTGGATCAGCCTTGGAATAAGTGAATAAAATGGCAAATAAACCTAGGCACAAACCTAGGGAGATGAACCAGCGGGCCTCCAGCAGAAGGCGGGGCATCCTACCCTGCCCGTCCATCTCTGGGGGCTGGGGGCTCATTGGAGCCTTGGACTTCGGGTATACGGTTCTCGCCATGTTCTGCTGATTGTAAACAAGCAAACCTATAATTTGGGTATGACTACAAATACCCCAAAACATTCCAAAGTTCTTATCCTCGGTTCTGGCCCTGCTGGCTATACAGCGGCAGTCTATGCTGCCCGAGCCAATTTACAGCCTACCCTCATTACTGGCCTGGCTCAAGGGGGTCAATTAATGACCACTACCGACGTCGAAAATTGGCCTGCAGACCCTGATGGGGTCCAGGGCCCAGAGCTCATGGAGCGCTTTTTAAAGCATGCAGAACGCTTTAATACCGAGATCATCTTTGACCATATTCACACAGCAGCCCTCACAGAGAAGCCAATTCGCTTGGTTGGCGACTCTGGAACCTATACCTGCGATGCCCTCATTATTTCTACTGGCGCTTCTGCCCAATACATTGGCCTACCTAGCGAAGAAGCATTCATGGGTCGCGGTGTTTCCGGGTGCGCCACTTGCGATGGTTTCTTTTATCGCAATCAAGATGTCTGCGTAGTGGGTGGTGGTAATACCGCCGTTGAAGAAGCGCTCTATCTGACTGGTATTGCAAAGAAAGTCACCGTCATTCATCGTCGTGACAAATTCCGTGCAGAGCCAATCTTGAATGATCGCCTCATGGCCAAAGTTGCTGAAGGTAAAGTAGAACTCAAACTCAATGCAACACTGGATGAAGTTCTGGGCGATGAAAAAGGCGTGACTGGTGTGCGCATCAAGAAACAAGATGGCAGCACAGAAGATATCGCTTTGACTGGCGCCTTCATTGCGATTGGTCACAAACCCAATACCGAACTCTTTATTGGCCAGTTAGATATGAATAATGGCTATATCAAAACTCACTCCGGCTTAGAGGGCAATGCTACTGCTACCAATATCCCTGGTGTATTTGCTTCTGGCGATGTGCAAGACCATATCTATCGCCAAGCCATCACCAGCGCTGGTACAGGCTGTATGGCTGCATTAGATGCACAACGTTATTTGGAAACTTTGGATTAAGACTTCTGAAGATTCTCTAAGCAAAAACGCCTAGCAGTGCTAGGCGTTTTTGCTTAAGGAGCGCTATTTAAACCCAATTTTCAAGAGCTAGATTTGGAACCCTTTTAAATTCAGATAAATTGTTGGTGACCAAAGTTAATCCATGACTTCTAGCGTGAGCAGCAATATGAATATCATTCACACCGATTGGCTTTCCGGATCGCTCTAAAAATGCTTTTATTTGGCCGTAATGCTGAGTCGCATTTATATCGTAAGGCAAAACCTCTAAATGACTGATAAAGTCCTCAATAGTGTTGAGATTCTTTTCTACTTGCTTGCTTTTTTCAGCGCCATAAATTAACTCTGCCAACGTAATAGTAGATATAGCCATACGACTTGCATTTTTATTAAAAACCTTAAGGGCCTCTAGAGGTTTTCGTTTCATGACATAAATAACAATGTTTGTGTCTAATAAGTATTTAAGCATTAAAGAGGCTCTCTATCGCCTTGTTCTTGGGTCCCTCTTTCATCCATAAAGTCATCACTTACACCTGCTTCACTTAAGAAGAAGTTGTCCCATATGTTTTCAATTGGGGCAATGATGCGTTCACAGCCTTTTGCACGAACATTCACCTTGCGAACATTCTCTGGAAGCCGCATCTCGACAGGTAGTCGCACTGCCTGAGTTCGATTGTTCGTAAAAACAGTTGAAATAGCCAAAATCCAGTCCTCCTCATGTATATAGCAATTGTATATTGCATTTAACCCTCTTACAACCCCTATTTAAGGGAGGATTTATGTCCTATTGGGTTTGATAGCAGCTGTAATAACGCTCTTCCACGCAAGGTCATCCTCTTTTTCATGGGCCAGTATTTCTGACTCTGTAACCAAAGCCAATGCTTTGTGATCAACAAAACCACTAGGAAATGTTTTGGGATTTTTTAGGTCAACATGAATTCAAAATAATTTAACTTTTTGCATATCCAAATGATAAATTACCCAATATCCATATTCGCCTTATGTAAGGAAAAATAAAAAACGCCTAGCATTGCTAGGCGTTTTTGTTTGTTGCTTTGATTACTTTTTCTTAGCGACTCATCACCGGTAACAATGGCACGATAAGCAGCGCCACAATGTTAATAATCTTAATGAGTGGGTTCACTGCAGGACCAGCGGTATCTTTGTAGGGGTCGCCTACAGTATCACCAGTCACTGCTGCTTTATGCGCTTCAGAACCTTTACCGCCGAAGTTACCTTCTTCGATATATTTCTTGGCGTTATCCCAAGCGCCGCCGCCAGTACACATCGAGATCGCTACAAATAAGCCAGTCACAATCGTACCCATGAGTAAGCCACCCAATGCGGCAGGCCCTAGTAAAAGACCAACTACGATTGGCGCAACCACTGGTAATAAAGAAGGAATAATCATTTCTTTAATGGCTGCAGAAGTGAGCATGTCTACTGCCTTGCCGTACTCAGGCTTAGCAGTCCCTTCCATAATTCCAGGAATCTCACGGAACTGACGACGTACCTCTTCCACTACTGCACCAGCGCAACGACCAACCGCTTCCATTGCCATCGCACCAAACAAGTAAGGAATCATGCCGCCAATAAATAGTCCAATGATCACCATATGGTTAGACAAGTCAAAGGAGACTTGTTGACCAATGCCCTCTAGTGCATGGGTGTAGTCAGCAAATAATACGAGTGCTGCAAGACCGGCTGAACCAATCGCATAGCCTTTAGTCACTGCTTTAGTAGTGTTACCCACTGCATCCAATGGATCAGTGATATCACGCACTGCTTGTGGCAAACCAGCCATCTCAGCAATACCACCAGCGTTATCGGTAATTGGGCCGTAGGCATCTAGCGCAACAACAATGCCTGCCATCGACAACATGGCTGTCGCTGCAATTGCAATACCGTATAAACCCGCTAACCAATAGGCCGCATAAATCGCTGCGCATACAAAGAGCACTGGATATGCAGTTGACTTCATCGAGATACCTAAGCCAGCGATGATATTAGTACCGTGACCTTTAGTAGAAGCCTCAGCAATATGCTGCACTGGCTTGAACTGAGTACCGGTGTAGTACTCGGTAATCCATACCAAACCTGCAGTTAATATGAGGCCTACTGCTGTAGAGCCAAATAAACGCCACTGGCTACCAGGAATACCTAGAGCATCATCAGGCATGATGAAGTTCGTCACAAAGTAGAACGCTACCAATGACAAACCACCAGCAATGATTAAGCCCTTATACAAAGCTGGCATCACATTTCTCATACCAGGCGTTGCTTTTACAAAAGAGCAACCGACAATAGAGGCAATGATGGAGACGCCACCCAATACCAATGGGTAAACAATGGCAGCTACTGGCGCACCGGTAACTATCAAGGAACCTAGTACCATCGTCGCAATCAGTGTCACTGCATAAGTTTCAAAGAGGTCAGCTGCCATACCTGCGCAGTCACCTACGTTATCTCCAACGTTATCTGCAATCACCGCTGGATTACGTGGGTCATCTTCTGGGATACCTGCCTCTACCTTGCCAACCAGGTCAGCACCAACGTCTGCACCTTTGGTGAAGATACCGCCACCAAGACGCGCGAAGATAGAAATCAATGAGGACCCAAAGGCCAAACCAATGAGTGGGTGTAATACCGCGGCAAGATCCTGTCCCGCACCAATGGATACTAGGAACATGAAGAACAAGCCAACACCTAATAGACCAAGACCAACTACTAGCATGCCAGTAATTGCGCCACCTTTAAATGCCACATTAAGAGCTTCGTTCATGCCTACGGTAGCTGCTTGGGCTGTACGCACGTTTGCACGCACTGAAACGTTCATGCCAATAAAGCCACATGCTCCGGATAGCACTGCACCGACCACAAAACCAATAGCGGTTGCGAAGTCCAAAAAGAGCGCCATAAGGATAGTCAGAACTACCCCGACTACAGCAATCGTCTTATATTGACGTGATAAATAAGCGGCAGCACCCTGCTGAATTGCGTCTGCAATCTCTTGCATTTTGGCGTTGCCCGTACTTTGCTTCAAAATCCAGCTGCGCATCACAAAACCGTAAATCACGGCCAGGACACCGCATGCCAAGGCAAAATACAAGCCTAAAGTGACATTACTCATGCTTGAACTCCCTAAAGTTGATCCTATTGTTTTATATATCTAGCACTTAAGTCGGCCTAGTTTTTGAAAGCTTTAAACTAGGGCTCTAAGGCTGTAACAGTATGTATCAGAATCACCCCTGAGCCTGTTTGCTAATATCAGGGTATTTACTAATCACCATTTGGAGTATTTATGAGTTTGGACAAAGTTAAGCCAGGAAAAAAGATCCCTGAGAGCTTTAATGTCATTATTGAAATCCCAATGAACGCTGATCCAGTGAAGTATGAGGTGGATAAAGAAAGTGGTGCCATTTTCGTAGACCGTTTTATGGGTACCGCAATGCACTACCCATGTAACTACGGCTACATCAATAAAACCATCGCTGGTGACGGTGACCCTGTTGATGTTCTCGTCATTACTCCATTCCCACTGATTCCAGGTGTAGTTGTGAGCTGCCGTGCAATTGGCGTTCTCCAAATGGAAGATGAAGCTGGACAAGACGCTAAATTATTGGCAGTTCCAGAAGACAAGATTTTGCCTATCTATACTCACTGGCAAAAGCCAGAAGATATCAATGAATTACGCCTCAATCAAATCCAACACTTCTTTGAGCACTATAAAGATCTCGAGCCAGGTAAATGGGTCAAGGTCAATGGCTGGGGTGGCGTTGCAGATGCTCATCAAGAAATCTTGCAAGGCATCGAGCGCTACAACAAAGAACATCCATCAATTTGATCTACTGACTTATTTATAAAGGCTTTGTGATTCGGAGTGAGCACACAGAAAATTGCCCTAGTCCAAATGAACCCAATGCTGGGGGATTTAGCGGGTAACGCACACCTGATTCACAAAGCTGCTCAAGATGCCTTTCAGCAAGGCGCCAAGCTTGTAGTTACCCCAGAGTTAGCGCTTACTGGTTATCCCCCCGAAGATTTATTACTGCGCCCTGCTTTTATTGAGAAAGCACAGCAGCAACTTGACCTCTTAATGAAAGAGTTGGGTCAATACTCAGGACTTACCGTAGTGGTGGGACACCCCAAAAAGACTCCAGCGGGTCTACAAAACTATGCTTCTGTTTTACAAAACGGCAAAGTGATTGCAGGCTATGCTAAACAAGAGTTGCCCAACCATGAAGTATTCGATGAAGTACGTTACTTTGTTCCTGGGAATAAAGCCTGTGTGTTTGAATGCGATGGTATTCGCTATGGCGTGATTCTCTGTGAAGATGCATGGCATGCTGGTCCTGCTAAACAAGCACATGCTGCTGGCGCTCAAGTTTTACTGGTTCCCAATGCGTCGCCTTATCACTTGAAAAAAGAAGCCTTGCGAATTGATGTACTGCGTGAACATATTGCGCAAACCAAAATGCCTTTGGTCTATGTCAATGCGGTTGGCGGACAAGATGAATTGGTATTTGATGGCGGATCATTTGCATTAAATAGTCAAGGCGATGTCGTCATGGCAATGCCTCAGTTCGAAGTTGGCTTGGGTATTGTTAATGTTAGCCCCTCTGGCCAATTGGAAAAGGGTCTGATTAGCCCAGCGCAAAGCGTTGAGGCGCAGGCCTATCAAGCACTCGTTCTAGGTGTTCGCGACTACGTTACTAAAAATCATTTCCCAGGAGTCATCCTTGGCTTATCCGGTGGCGTAGATTCTGCTTTAGTGTTGGCTATTGCGGTTGATGCTTTAGGCGCTGACAAAGTGCGTGCCGTGATGATGGCTTCACGCTATACAGCTGATATTTCCTGGATTGATGCCAGCGAGATGGCCAAGAATTTGGGCGTTCAATACGACGAGATTCCGATTAGCGGCCCAGTAGATGCCCTCGAAGCATCTTTAGCAGCACAGTTCAAAGGTTTAAAGCTAGATGCTACTGAAGAGAATATTCAGGCTCGTGTCCGCGGCACCTTGCTGATGGCTTTATCCAATAAAACTGGGCGCCTGGTATTAACTACTGGCAATAAGAGCGAGATGGCAGTTGGCTATTGCACCTTGTATGGCGACATGGCTGGTGGCTTTGCAGTGATTAAAGACATTGCCAAGACTTTGGTATATCGATTGTGCGATTACCGCAATAGTATTAAGTCGGTGATTCCTGAGCGCATTTTGACGCGCGCGCCTTCAGCTGAATTACGCCCCGACCAAACCGATCAGGACAGTCTGCCTTCTTACGAGGTCTTAGATGGCATCGTGGAGCGCTATATGGAACAGAACCAATCGATAGCCGAAATCGTTGCTGCTGGTTTTGATTCTGAGAGCGTAGAAAAGGTTACCCGCCTGATCAAATTAAATGAATACAAGCGCCGCCAAGCGCCTCCAGGAGTTCGTGTCACTACCCGCGCTTTTGGTCGCGACTGGCGCTACCCAATTACTTCACAATTTAGAGCCTAAAAATGGATAAAAGTGTTCGCTTTTAGCGCTATATTTCAGTTCTAGGTATGATTACTGCATTAGGGGGGAATAAATGAAATTAATTACATCAATCATTAAACCGTTCAAGCTTGACGAAGTTCGTGAGGCTTTAGCAGAAGTGGGTGTCACTGGCCTTACCGTCACGGAAGTGAAAGGTTTTGGTCGCCAAAAAGGCCATACTGAGCTTTATCGTGGTGCTGAGTATGTAGTCGACTTCTTGCCTAAGGTTAAGGTGGAGGCTGTTGTTCCAGGCGATCGTGTTGAGGCTGCAATTGAGGCCATTACCAAAGCTGCACACACTGGAAAAATTGGTGACGGCAAGATTTTTGTTACTGCGGTTGAACAAGTCATTCGGATTCGTACTGGCGAAACTAACGAATCTGCAGTGTGATTGCCGTTTAAGCTAGCGCAGATTCTCAGCGCAACTGAGAATCTGTTGAAGCTGTAGGCTGAATGATTTCAACCTGCTCCAAAATAATTGTCTTTGAAGTGGTATTAGAAGGACGCACCTTCACGCCTTGGTAATACATATCTATCTGAGCTTGTCCAGAGGTTAAGACCTTGAGCGGTGGCTTTCCAAAAACACTCACTCCCACTCCAGGCTCTAAAGTTTTGTTTTGAGTCTTGCCACTGGCATCAACTACGCAAACAGTTTGGGCTGTCTTGGATTGCAAATACACCATATCACCAGCCTTTTTAGGGGACTCAGTTTTGTAGCCTACAGCTGAAGTATCCGCAGGCGGGCACTCTGAAGTAGCTACCGACGCAGCTACTGGTAGAGCTACCGGCGCAGGGGGCACAACGGCAAAGGCGGCCACAGCAGGCTTTTCTTCTGGCTTACTCTCTGCCACCTGCTCTGCAGGCGGGCTAGCGGGAACAGGCTCCTCTACTACCGCGATCTCTTGCTTCACAGGTTCAGGGAAAAATAAGGGGCGCAAATTTACTATTGAAAATACTAAAGCTAGAGCGATACCCAAAAGAATAAACAATTTCTTCTGGGGATATTTTTCTTGACTTGACGAGGTTGATGAAAGAACGACTTTTTCTTTCATAGTGTCGAGTGGTTTAGTCTGGTTAGATTTTGCATGCGCTATGTTTTTTTCTGCTGACACACCGCTTGCCACACGACTAGATTGATTCTCTACTAATACACTTTCAGGATCGATTTTTTTCTCAGGCACTGAGTCGCCAAAATCAAAAGCATCTTCCTCTTTTAGCTTTAATAATGCCGCTACCTTTTTCGCAGCAGTCACTTTAATTTGGGCGCCATAGAAAGAATTCGATTCACCATTTTCAATCTGTTGAATTTGGCGCACTGAGAGGCAAGCCATACCAGCTAAATCCTTAGCGCTTAAACCAAGACTTTCCCGGGCTTTTGAAAAAGCTTCTTTTCGAATCTCCGGAAGTTTTGCTTGATTGCCCATCTAAGATAGATCTCGCTATTTTTTAAAGTGATAACTCTAATCGACTGATAACTTTAATACTTTTTTTCATAGTAGTACTTATGTACCATCAAAGTAATTAGCTTAAAGGCTAGTGACTCAAAGCATGATTTTCTAAATCTGACTCTAAGTATTTCTTCACCAAGCTCTGCACTGAATCTGCGTGCATTTTTACCATCACTCTAGCTTTATGAACCTTAATGGTGGCATCAGTAGTGCCTAGTTTGACGGCAATATCTTTATTTAGAAGTCCCTTAACTAGCCAGCCACAGACTTCACGCTCTCTTGGCGTCAGGCTGGCATAGTCCCTTCTCGTTTCCACGTCTAAAGAAATGCGTTTTAACTGGCGGCTATCTAAATCAAGCGCATCTGCCACAGCTTTCAGCAATTCTTCCAAATTGAATGGTTTGAACAGAAAATCGACTGCCCCCTTCTTCAAGCTGTGAACGATTTGATGGGGGTGACTTTGGCCACTGACAAAGACAATTGGGGTCTTACGGCCTAATTTCAGAAGTCTTTCTTGTAGATCCAGGCCTGTCATATCTGGCATCTGCATATCCAAAAGAATGACTGCTGGGGATACTGGCACGGACTTATCTAAAAATATGCGCGCAGAGGCGTAATCCTCAACTAAATAGCCCAACTCGCGCAGCATCCTCGCCAACGAGATACGCATCGATTCATCATCGTCAATCAGGTAAATATGGCCGACTTTAGTCATTGAATTCAAAGGGAAAATAATGATTGATCAACATATTTATTCATATTAGACATCTATATTGAATATAGCTATTAGCCTTACAGTGAATAGTCGCGATTAATATTGATGAATTCATTCTCATTTATATTGCATTGCAATATATGTTGATCTCCCGCTTACGCCAAATAGGAAGCTTAGCCCCCAATCAGATCTCACGGCACAATAGAGCCTTTCGACAACAACCTTTTCTGGAGTAATAAGCATGAAACGCCTTAATGAACGCTCACGCATGGTCACCGAGGGAGTTGCTCGCGCACCCAATCGCTCGATGTATTACGCCATGGGCTACAAGGAAAAGGATTTCTCAAAGCCAATGGTTGGCGTTGCGAATGGTCACTCCACGATTACCCCTTGTAATAGTGGATTACAAAAATTAGCAGATGCAGCAGTCGATGCCCTTGAAGAAGCAGGTGCAAAAGCCCAGCTATTTGGCACCCCTACTGTTTCTGATGGCATTGGCATGGGTACCGAGGGTATGAAATACTCCCTCGTTTCTCGTGAAGTGATTGCTGACAGCATTGAAGTTTGCGTCAATGGTCTTTGGCAAGATGGCGTGGTTGTGATTGGTGGCTGCGATAAAAATATGCCAGGTGGCATGATGGCAATTGCACGCACTAATGTTCCAGCTATCTATGTCTATGGTGGCACGATTAAGCCAGGTCACTACAAAGGCAAAGATCTCAATATTGTTTCTGCATTCGAAGCTGTTGGTGAATTTACTTCTGGCAGATTAAGTGCAGAGGATTTAAAAGGGGTTGAAGAGAATGCTTGCCCCGGCAGCGGTTCATGCGGTGGTATGTATACAGCAAACACCATGAGCTCTTCTTTTGAGGCTCTAGGTATGAGCCTACCTTATTCATCAACCATGGCTAACGAAGATAATGAAAAAGTAGTGAGCGCTGCTGAATCTGCTCGTGTTTTAGTAGACGCAATCAAGAATAACTTACGCCCACGCGACATCATTACTAAAAAATCTATTGAGAATGCAGTCAGCGTAATCATGGCAGTAGGCGGCTCTACTAATGCGGTATTGCATTTCTTAGCAATTACCAGTGCCGCTGAAATTGAATGGACGATTGATGACTTTGAGCGCATTCGTAAGCTTGTTCCAGTCATTGTGGATATGAAACCATCTGGCACTTATTTAGCAACCGACTTACATCAAGCTGGCGGCATTCCGCAAGTGATGAAGATTCTGCTCGACGGCGGCTTATTACATGGCGATTGCATGACGATCACCGGTAAAACGATTGCTGAAACATTGAAAGATATTCCTGCTGTGCCACGCGCAGATCAAAAAGTGATTCGCACTTTAGATAATCCTTTGTATAAGCAAGGTCACTTAGCCATTCTGAAAGGCAATATCTCCCCAGAAGGTTGTGTTGCCAAGATTACTGGTCTCAAGAATCCATCGATTACTGGCCCAGCCCGTGTCTTTGATTCTGAAGATGATGCTATGGCAGCCATCATGGCCCAAAAGATTAAAGACGGTGACATTGTCATCATTCGCTATGAAGGCCCTAAAGGTGGTCCCGGTATGCGTGAGATGCTTTCTCCTACCTCAGCCCTCGTTGGTCAAGGTCTAGGCGAGTCTGTAGGCCTTATCACTGACGGTCGCTTCTCTGGTGGCACCTGGGGTATGGTTGTTGGTCACGTTGCTCCTGAAGCCTATGTTGGCGGTGTCATCGCCCTCATCAACGAAGGTGACTCTGTCACGATCGATGCTCATAAGTTACTCATTCAACTCAATGTCAGCGAAGAAGAAATTGCAAAGCGCAGGGCTAACTGGAAGCAACCTAAGCCACGCTATACCCGCGGCTTACTAGCCAAGTATGCAAGTCTTGCAAGTAGTGCTAGCAAAGGCGCCGTAACGGATCTGAATTTAGATTTAACTTAATCAATAAATCAGTAAAGGAAAGCCCCTAGGTAAAACTAGGGGCTTTTTTGTTAGCGCTATTGAATCAAGCCTACTGTTTGACGTGCTGACCCATCACATTCACAGGCATCTTCACTTCAACTTCGCCTGCCTTTGCAAATGTCAATTTCACAGGCACTGTTTCACCAGCGCTCAGTGGAGCCTTGATATTCATGAACATCAGATGTAAACCACCAGGCTTTAACTCAACAGAGCCGCCTGCTGGCACTGAGATATCTTTCACCTGGCGCATCTTCATCACGTTACCTTCCATTGACATCTCATGTAACTGCACTTCACCCGCCACTGGTGAGCTAGCAGAAACCAATTGATCAGCAGGGCCGCCTTTGTTTTCAATCTTCATAAAGCCGCCAGCAACTTGTTGACCCGGCATTGTGGCCCGAGTGTAAGCGTGCTCAATTTTGATTGGGCCAACTAGGGCATTTTGAGCCAAGGCATTGCCGCTAAAAGCAATGCCGAGGGCAATGCTCATTGTTAAAAATATGTTTGACTTCATTTTTGCCCCTCAATTAAAAAGTGGTACATTGCATCAACTGATTTCCCCAATATTATGCAGACTTTTCGACTCTTCCTACTGATTATTCTTTTGCAGTCATCTGCCGCTTATGCAGGGCTTGAACTCGGAAATCCTGCCCCTGATATTCAGGGTGAGCTTTTGGATGGAAAAGTCTTCTCACTACATGCCTACAAAGGAAAGGTAGTGCTAGTCAACTTTTGGGCCAGTTGGTGTGAACCCTGCAGAGAAGAGATGCCTGCCATTGAAGCCTACCTTAAGAAAAATAAGTCTCAAGGTTTCGAAGTACTTGCCATTACCGTAGATAAACCTGCAGATATGGGCCAGGCAAAACAAATCATGCAAAATTATTCCTTTCTCTTTGCAGAAAGACAGCAAATGAATTACTCAGGTTACGGCAGAATTTGGCGTATACCCAGTTCATTCATCATTGATAAGCAGGGAAAGCTTCGTAAAAATGGCTTGACTGGTGATCCCAAAGTCGATACCAAACTTCTTGACGAAATCATTACCCCACTTTTATCTACTCAGTAATTAAAAGTGAACTCGTACGCCCATCGAGGCAATGAACGAGGGGACTACCTGAATACCATTCACGTTTTGATAAACTGGCAATTGCAAATTGGCATACATCTGAGTTTTTTCTGTCAATCGATATAAAACTCCAGGCGTTAGATAAGCAAGTGTTCCGCCAGTTGCCCAAGTATCGGCCGCAGTTCCGCTATCAGCCCTTTTGTTAATCACATTTAGCTGTAGCGTTGGAACCCATTTCTCAAAAGCTTGGTAATTTACGCCTACGTTTACATTCAGTGAATTGCCTGGACGATAAGAACCACCAGTGGTGATCGTTGGCGAATCACTTGGGCCGCTTGATAAACCTACCAAAGAATTAGGAACATTAGTTACTATGACAGCAGCTTGGTACTGTGCCTGTGCGAAATACCCCCAATTTTCTAAATCATTTACGAATCCAAATTTGTAAATGCCACCAATGAGGTCTGTAGAGCCGGTACCACGTTGAAGGCCAGGATCAACTGCAACAGTCCCGCCTGAATTAGCAGCAGCACTTTGTGAATTACTTCCGGTCGGCAACTTCACGCCAAACTGAATCCCCCAATCCTTTTGCTCTGCAAGACCAAAGTAGCGCCCAATAATTCTTATATCGCCAATACCAGAGCCCTTAGAGCTATAGCCATTTTCTCCAGTAGGAAAGCCTCCTGTACCCTCATCAGAATTTGATCCATAAGTCATATGGTTGCGCATGATGAATGGCAACACAGCAGTCACACCCCAGCTCTCTCCATCGTTGTAATCCAACGAAGCAGTGATGTAATTATTCTGCGTATACCCCTCCACTTCTGCGGGCGCACCAGTGGCAGTATTGGTAGTCTTGGCAGCTTGAGCCTGGCCAATCCCCTTCGTGCCATAGCGCAATTTATTCTGATTGAGAGTGTCATAACGAACATCTAATGACCAGCCTGGGGTCATCCCCATTCCCTGAGTGCCAATATCCGTATTTAAACTGCAACCACAACTCGCACACGCCATTACACCTGTTGCTGGAAATAAAAACGCTATCGCCACTGCTATTTTCTTGAACTTCAATTGAATTCCCCACACAAATCACGGCAACTTATTTACTTGGTTGCCAAATACATAGCATTGCTATGTCCTAAAAAGATTTAGGCTTGTGTAGGAGGTGCTGCAGAGGGAGGCGATACCCAAACTGTAAGTAGCTTAGGTGATTGATAGAAGAGCTGGGGTAGAAACGCAAAAGTTTGCGGCGCTTGAAAACTCAAATTGGTATTAAATGCTGGTGTCACACTGAAATGGGTAACGCAGTAAGGACAAGATTGGGTTGAATTGACCTGGTCTGCCTGCTCATCAGCTTGAACACTGATCTGCATTTTGCTGCCATCTACTGAGCAAATCTCCATGGCAAAACCGTTACCACCCTTTGCAAGGGATACCGCCTGTGAAAGCGCTGGCGCAAGCGCACTCATCGCGATTGCTATTGCAGCAAGCCAGTGAACGAGTTTGCGGTGACGGAAATTCATGATTAGTGGATTTTATCCCAAGTGCTTCATGCGTCTGGAAAAGAAAAAGGGGTCCTATTGGACCCCTTTCAAGAACTACTGAAGCTTTAATTACATCGTAGCGGAGCGCTCGATCAACTTGCGACGCATTGGGCGCAATACGAACCACGCCAAGATTGCAGCTGTACCGTTCAAAATACTGGCAACCCAGAACACTACTTCCCAACCACCGGTTGTAGCCACCAATACGCTGGAGAGTGGCACTAACAATGAAGCAGTACCTTTCGCTGTATAGAGGAGGCCTGCATTACCAGCAGCATAAGTTGAACCGAATGTATCCGCATTAGTTGATGGGAACAAGCTATAGATCTCACCCCAAGCAAAGAACACGAGACCAGTCAACAGAACAAACATCACTGGATCACGACCGAAGTAATACAAACCAAGAATACCCAAGCACTCAAACGTGAAGCACATGGTCATTGTTTGCTCGCGGCCAATCTTGTCAGATACCCAACCGAAGAATGGACGGGTTAAACCGTTCAATACGCGGTCAATCGTCAATGCAAAAGTCAAAGCAGGTAATGCTAATCCCATCAAGCTCACTGTTACGCCAGCAATCTGGAAGTCTTTAGCAATTGGAGCCAATTGCGCAGTTGCCATCAAGCCACCAGCTGCAACCATCACGAACATGATGTACATGATCCAAAACACAGGCTGCTTAACCATTTCCATTGGGCGGAAATCTTTGCGAGTCTGACTAACACTTGCTTTAACAGCAGTGATGGCACCTTTAACAGGCTTAGACAAGAGCAAACTCAAAATCACAACAATCGCACCTTGGCCAATACCAAAGAACCAGAAAGTCTCTTGGTAGCCTTGTTCTGCGATCATTTTGGCAATTGGAATCACCGTCAACGCAGAGCCCGCACCAAAGCCAGCAGCAGTCATACCAGCAGCCAAGCCGCGACGATCTGGGAACCACTTGAGCGCGTTACCTACGCATGTACCGTAAACAGCACCAGCGCCAACACCACTCACAGCAGCTGCGGTATACAGTATGGTCAATGTTTCAGCATGAGCATTCATCATCCAGCCGATGCCGCATAACAGTCCGCCAAAGAAAACCACTGGACGTGGACCAAACTTATCGACTAAATAACCTTCAATTGGAACAAGCCAAGTTTCAGTTAATACAAAAATCGTGAACGCAACTTGAATGGCTGCTCGACCCCAACCAAACTTTGCATCAATCGGGTTTACGAATAAAGTCCAACCATATTGCAAGTTTGCAATCATCGACATACATATGATGCCGATCAGAAGCTGAAACCAACGACCTCCTAAAGGTCCTGCAGTTTTCTCGCTACTCATCTGTATTCTCCTGTTTATACTTTTTATAAATTCACTCATCACCACTAAATAAAGTGGTGACTGATTTTTAAACATTTATATCCACTAGTACTTGACAGTAATCAAGATTCACTGAATACAGCACTGGTGATTACCCTTGCTAAATCCTTGACTCAAATAGGGTTATTTGATGATTAGCGATGCTTAACAAAAGAAAAAGCCACCCGAAGGTGGCTTTCCAGATAACTACTCTTTTGAATTACATACCGCCATATGCACCATCAAAATCATAGTGACGGGTACGCTGCTGAGCAGCTGGTTTGCTTTCAGAAAAAAGCCGGTTAAACATATTCAATAACTGGGTCATTTGAATCTCCTTAAGGGTTAGTACTTATATTGTACCCTAATTTGGAGATTTATCTAGGGTAAACCCTTAAAAAGATTTAAATGCTTGGTTAGCAACAATTGACTTATAAGTCTTTGATTTAATTAAAAAAATAATGGGCATCAACGCCTGAGAGTCAAGGAATTAGCTCAAATATCCACCTTGAGCACTCAATTTGGTGCCGCTTGCCGGAATCGAACTGGCGACCTTTTCATTACGAATGAACTGCTCTACCAACTGAGCTAAAGCGGCGAATCTGTTTTGATTCTAGCGGAAGCGGTCGAGGAGCTTTTTACTGAGCTTATCGAGCTGCGTAGAGTCTTTAATCAGGAACTGTAGACCGTTTGAATCAGCAATCAGTAGAGTGTTGCCCGCAATTCTGCGAATATCTTCTTCACCCTTAAGACGAATACGCGTTGTCCCTCGATCTGTTTCGATATCCCAGATGCTAGGAGTAGCAAACGTTGAGACCTTGGTAATTCTCTCAATAACTGGCATAAATTCTCGCGCGGCCAATTCTTCTTCAATCAGGGTGAGCTCTGCTTTCGGGATCAGCACAATATCTGAAAACCAGCAAACCTCTTTGCCAGATTGATTCATGATACCGATGCCAGCTGCAGGTGCAGTAATCGGAAATGCTCGCACCGGATATACACCAATATGGCGCTCACCTTTGGTATCAATGAAAACCAAGCTTCCAAGTGCATTGCGCTCTAGTTGATGGGTCTTATTCATACTCCACCCCCAATGTTCTTAGCGATGACTTCTAATTTTTCTTCTCGCGTTTCCTCTTGCGAGTCCTCAAGACTCTCGCCAATCGCACCGCCCTCAACCAACTCAGCAGCATGACGCAGTTGGGCCTGATAGAGAGTGTAGTAAGCGCCCTGAGCTTCCATTAATTGGTCGTGCGAGCCGATCTCGACAATCTCGCCCTTATCAAGCACTACAAGGCGATCAGCCTTTCTAAGGGTCGATAAACGATGTGCAATCGCAATGGTTGTTCGACCCTTAACCAGGTTGTCTAATGCACGCTGAATTTCTTTTTCAGTAGTCGTATCAACTGAAGACGTAGCTTCATCCAAGATCAAGATGCTTGGATTGATGAGTAATGCACGCGCAATAGAAATCCGCTGACGCTCACCCCCTGATAAAGACTGGCCACGCTCCCCTACTAGAGAGTCATAACCTAGTGGCAGGCGCAGAATAAATTCATGGGCGTGGGCGGCACGCGCAGCCCCAATAATTTCTTCACGAGTAGCGTCCGGTTTGCCATATGCAATGTTCTCTGCAATCGTGCCAAAGAACAAAAATGGTTCTTGTAAGACTAGGCCGATGCGCTTGCGATAGTCAGCAATACCAATACTGCGAATATCGCGCCCATCTAAAGTAATGGCGCCTGCGCTGACATCATAGAAACGGCAAATCAAATTGACTAGCGTGCTCTTACCAGATCCACTGTGGCCTACCAGACCAATCATTTCGCCAGGAGCGATATCGAGATCAATGCCTTTGGACACCGCACGATTACCGTAGCGGAAACCCACGCCACGCAGAGCGATGCGGCCTTTTACATCCATCAAAGGGGCGGGATTGATTGGCTCAGGAACGCTAGAGACGTGATCCAAAATATCAAAAATTCGCTTAGCCCCTGCAGCAGCCTTTTGAGTATGCGAAACAATGCGGCTCATCGAATCTAGACGGATATAGAAGCGGCCAATGTAAGCAAGGAAGGCAATCAATACGCCAACAGAAATTTTCTGATGAGCCACTTGCCATATACCAAAACCCCAAACCACTAAGAGACCAGTCTCAGTCAACAAGGTAACCGTTGGCGAGAACAGACCCCACACACGATTGACGCGATCATTAATTTGAAGATTGTGTTTATTCGAATCCACAAAACGCTTAAGCTCACGATCTTCTTGAGCAAAGGCTTTCACCACCCGAATTCCCGGAATCGTATCTGCCAAAATATTCGTCACTTCGGACCAGATGCGATCAATCTTTTCAAAACCAAAGCGCAACTTATCGCGCACTGCATTAATCATCCAAACAATAAAAGGCAAAGGCGCTAGAGTGACTACAGCAAGCAATGGATCAATCGATACCAAGATCGCAGCAGTCATTGTGATCATCAAGACATCGGTTACAAAATCGAGTGCATACAGCGAGAGGAAAACACAGATACGATCTGTCTCAGCGCCGATACGGGCAATCAGGTCGCCCGTTCTCTTGCCACCAAAGTATTCCAAAGAAAGCTTGAGTAAATGCTCAAAGGTGGTGTTGCGCAAATCAGCGCCAATCCGCTCGCTTACAAGCGCTAGTAAATAGGTTTTCCACCAACCCAATCCCCAAGCTACTAAGGCGGCGCCAAACAAGGCGAGTAAATACATGCTGGCCAAATGAAAATCAATCGGATTACCTTTCTCATAGGGAATCAACACATGGTCCATCAATGGCATCGTGAGATAAGGTGGGATGAGTGTTGCGCCAGTTGACAGCAAAGTCAGGACAAAACCGAGTGCGAGTTGTTTTTTGTATGGTTTTGCAAAACGCCAAAGCTTAAATAAAGTCCATGTAGACGGCGGAGTATCGTCCTCTGGATCACAAGTAGGACATGCATCTGAGTTAGCAGATTTTGGACTTAAGCAAACTGGGCAAACTTGTTTGTCGTACTCACTTGACTCGCCTTTGCTTTGCTCTTCACCTCTGGTAAGTTGCTTAAAGCTGGATTGCAAACGCAGAATTTGTGGATTTACTGCAAGAGTGAAATACCAGGCCCTGAGCAAACTGTCAGCAGTTTCTAGCCTGAGATGGCCGACTCCCGCATGGTCTCCATGAACTAAATACTGCCCCTGATCTATAGGCCAAGACTGAAATTGCTTCCCGTCAGTCCAAAAAAGACCGTCTTGGCTCAGTAAAAGCAGGCTTTTTTCAAAGCGCAGATCTGCATCTAAATCCAACTCCACCCATGCCAGCAAGGCATCTGGGCTACGAACCGGTGATTTTTTGCCCTGCAAAATAGACTGCCAATAGCTTGGCAAGCTTGGAGCAAAAGGTAGGATTTCTGGCTTCATCGACACTAAAAGTATAGTGGAGCTAGATTTTTTAGATTTATAGCTCCTGTCAACTTTAGAGCTATAAAAAGCGTTTAATTACCGAAGCAGGCCTTTTTATGTATTTTTGCTAATTTTGTGAGTTTTGAATAAAAAATAGAAACAGAGAGACTGTCTAACGCGTCATAGCCAAACCTTGGCCTATGGACTCGCAACACCCTATACATGCCCCAATTACTAGATAAATCCATCGAGATCCTCAGCGTCAAGCATCTCCGTGGCCCCAATATGTGGACCTACCATCCGGTTATTGAGGTTTGGCTTGATATTGGCGATCTAGAAGACTACCCCTCTAATTTAATCCCGGGCTTTTATGACCGTTTGGTTGAGGCCTTACCTAGCCTTGTGGAGCATCGTTGCAGCATTGGGGAAACTGGCGGCTTTCTGATGAGGGTTAAAGAAGGTACATGGCCTGCTCACATTCTGGAACATCTCACGCTTGAGCTACAAAATTTAGCCGGCATTCCTGGTGGCTTTGGCAAGGCACGTGATGGTGATCGCCGTGGAGTTTACAAAGTGATGGTGAGTGCCATCAACGAAGAAGTCACACTGACTGCCCTCAAATATGCGCGTGAACTGTACTTAGGTTTAGTACAAGATAACAAAGACTGCGTTGTACAGGTGCAAACCATCATTGAAGATCTGCGTGATCTTGGTGATGATCTTTTGCTTGGCCCAAGCACAGCATGCATTGTGAATGCAGCTGAAGAGCGTGGCATTCCGTCAATCCGCTTATCTGAAGGTAACTTAGTCCAATTAGGCTATGGCGCCAAACAACGCCGTATCTGGACTGCAGAAACAGATCAAACCAGCGCCATTGCTGAAACGATTTCTAGAGATAAAGATTTGACTAAGAGCTTGCTACGGAGTGCTGGCGTACCCACCCCTGAAGGCAGAACCGTTACTAGTGCTGATGATGCTTGGGAAGCCGCCCAAGATATTGGCCTACCGGTAGTTATAAAACCCATCGATGGTAATCACGGTCGTGGCGTTTTTATTAACTTATATACCCAACAAGAAATTGAAGCTGCTTATGCAGTAGCCATTGGTGAAGGCAGCGAAGTACTGGTTGAGCGTCATATTGTTGGTGATGAGCACCGCTTACTGGTAGTTGGTAATAAAGTAGTTGCTGCGGCTAAAGGTGAAACTGTTTGGGTTACTGGCGATGGTAAGCATACGGTTCACGAACTCATTCAGATTCAGATTAATTCTGATCCCCGTCGTGGTACTGCAGAAGAATGTCCGCTGAATCCTGTTCGCATTGACTCAGCTGTTGAATTAGAGCTCGCACGTCAACAACTGACTGGAGATAGTATTCCTACCTCAGATCAAAAAGTACTTATTCAGAGCAATGGCAACGTTGCTTTTGACGTAACCGATTTAGTTCATCCAGATGTTGCCTACCAGGTAGCCTTGGCTGCACGCGTAGTTGGTCTTGAGATTGCTGGCGTTGATTTGGTTGCGCAAGACATTAGTCGCCCACTGGCGGAACAAAATGCTGCCATTGTGGAAGTCAATGCTGGCCCTGGTCTTTTGATGCATTTAAAGCCAGCTAGCGGCAAACCCCAACCCGTTGGTAAGGAGATTGCTAACCACCTCTTTCCCCCTGATACAGATTTTCGTATTCCCGTTGTAGGCATTTGCGGTGAACATGGCAAAACGCCTGTTGCAGAAATGATTGCGCACTTCTTGCGCCTGACCAATGCCTATGTTGGCCTCTCATGCAGTAAAGGCTTGTTCTTTGGTAATCGTGCAATTCCCAATACCAATGCATCTAATTGGGAAAATGCGCGTCGCACTTTATTAAACCGTGCAGTAGAGGCAGTCGTGATTGAAAACAATCACCTCTCAATGCTAATTGAAGGTTTGGCTTACGATCGCTGCCAAGTTGGGGTCGTTCTCAATGTAGATCCCAAAGCGAATTTTCCTCAATACGCAATCTATGATGAAGAACAAGTCTTTAGCGTCGTGCGTACCCAGATTGATGTCGTACTCCCAACTGGCATTGGAGTTCTCAACGCAGATGACCCAATGTGTGTTCAGATGGCAGAGCTCTGTGATGGTCAAATCATCTTCTTCAGTGAGGACCCAAATTCTGAAGTCGTCAAAACCCATCTGCAAAATGGTGGTCGTGTAGTTCTCGTTGGTAAACAACAAATCACTCTCAAGTCTGGCAAACTGGATCAGAAATCGATTCCCGTGCCACGTCACTCTGAACCAGACTCTAGCGCCCCATGGAAAGGTATGAATCTAGGTGCAGCGATTGCTGTAGCTTGGGCTTTAGACATTCCATTTAATGTTATTGAAGCTGGCGCAGAAACATTTGCACCAGACCTTACCACTGCGATAGGGGCTTAATTGGAAATCACCCGTATCCGCATGTTGCGTGGCCCGAATTTATGGAGTCGCCACACTGCTTTAGAAGCGATTGTTTCTTGTGAAGCGTCGGAACGCTCAATCGACTCTATCCCCCAATTTGAAAGCAAGATTCGCGAACGCTTTCCGCAATTAGGTAGCATGCGCCGCGGCGGCCAAAATGAAGTACTTTCTTTAGCCCATGCTTTAGAACATGCCGCACTCGGTTTGCAAGCACAGGCTGGCTGTCCTGTTACCTTTAGTCGCGCAGTGCAAACCATTGATGTTGGTGTTTACCAAGTTGTCGTGGAATATACCGAAGAGGTTGTTGGACGCATGGCCTTTGATTTTGCCTTTGCCCTTATTCAAGCGACATTAAACGATGCGCCTTTTGATCTGGCTGCCGCTCTCTCTGAACTAGAGGCCTTGTATGAGGACGTGCGTCTTGGTCCTAGCACTGGCTCTATTGTTGATGCTGCCGTACAGCGCAATATTCCTTACCGTCGTATGACCGAAGGCAGTATGGTGCAGTTTGGTTGGGGTAGCAAACAAAAGCGCATTCAAGCAGCTGAAACTAGTGACACTAGCGCAATTGCCGAGGCAATTGCCCAAGATAAAGAATTAACCAAGAACCTTCTTGCTGCTGCTGGCGTGTCAGTACCGGTTGGCGAAGTTGTAACTACTGCTGATGATGCTTGGCGTGCTGCACAAAAAATTGGCGGCCCAATTGTTCTCAAACCCAAAGATGGAAATCAAGGTAAAGGGGTTGTTGCCAATATTCAAACTGAAGAAGATATCCGCGCCGGCTTTGAAGTAACTCAAGGCTTTGGTAGAGATACCATTGTTGAGCGCTACCTTCCTGGAGCTGACTATCGCTTACTGGTAGTTGGTAATCGCCTCTCTGCTGCAGCACGTCGTGAACCGGCTCAGATTGTTGGTGATGGCACGCATACGATAGCCGAGCTGATTGACATCGAAAATAAGAATCCCTTGCGTGGCGATGGACATGCCACAGCGCTGACTAAAATACGACTTGATGACATTGCCCTGGCGCACTTAGCCAGCAGCGGGCTCAACCCTCAGTTCACCCCTAAAATCGGTGAACGCATCTTACTTCGCAACAATGCAAACTTGAGCACTGGTGGAACGGCTACTGATGTCACTGATGATGTCCATCCAGATGTAGCCGCTAGCGCAATCGCTGCTGCGCAAATGATTGGCCTTGATATTGCTGGTGTAGACATCTTGTGTGAGGCAATCTACAAGCCCCTAGAGCAGCAAGGCGGCGGAATTGTGGAAGTGAATGCCGCACCTGGCTTACGCATGCACCTCAAGCCATCTTATGGCAAGAGCCGTCCTGTTGGCGAAGACATTATTAATACCTTATTTCCTGCTGGTGAAGATGGTCGTATTCCAGTTGTTGCAGTCACTGGCACTAATGGCAAAACAACTACTGTCCGTTTAATTGCTCATCTATTAAATGAAACTGGTCTGCGTGTTGGCATGACTACGACTGATGGTGTTTATGTCAATCATCGCTTAATTGACTCTGGCGATTGCAGTGGGCCCAAGAGCGCACGTAACGTATTGATGCATCCAGATGTCGATGCGGCCGTATTGGAAACTGCCCGTGGTGGTATGTTGCGTGAAGGACTTGGTTTTGATCGCTGCGAAGTGGCTGTAGTGACCAATATTGGTGAAGGCGATCACCTCGGTTTGAACTACATCACTAGTGTTGAGGATTTAGTCATTCTCAAACGGGTTATCGTACAAAACGTAGTGCCAACTGGCGCTGCTGTCCTGAATGCTGCTGACCCTATGGTAGCAAAGATGGGAGACAAATGCTCCGGTCGCGTCATCTTCTTTGCACAGAACCAGCACCATCCAGTCATTGCTGCACACCGTGCTAAAAACAAGAAAGTGATCTTTTTTGATGGCACTTACATTGTTGCCTCAAAAGGGTCGCGTGTTATGTACCGGTTTCCTGTTAGCGAAATTCCACTCACCCAAAGTGGCGTACTTGGTTTCCAGGTAGAAAATGCCATGGCTGCAATCGGTGCAGCCTGGGCGCTCGGCTTAGATGCAGAGAAAATTGCGCGTGGCCTCAATAGTTTTGAGAGCGATGCCAACTCTGTACCGGGTCGCTTTAATCAGTTCCAGCACAATGGCGCAACTGTGATTGCTGACTATGGGCATAATCCAGATGCAATGCGCGCCCTAGCAAGTGCCATTCAAGCCATGAAGCCTAAAAAGAGCCATGTTGTGATTAGCGGTGCTGGCGATCGGCGTGACGAGGATATTCGTGATCTCACTCGTGTTCTTGGCAACTCATTTGACAATGTCATCTTGTATCAAGATGCTTGCCAACGTGGGCGTGAAGATGGTGAAGTGCTTAAGCTTTTGCAAGAAGGTTTAGTAGGCGCAACCAAAGCTAAGCAAGTGAAGGAAATTCATGGGGAGTTCAAGGCGATTGATACTGCTCTAAACGACATCTCCGCTGGCGATATCTGTCTTATTCTGATCGATCAAGTCGAAGAGTCGCTTGCCTACCTCAAAGAAAAAGTGAAGCCCTAAGAGTGGTATTGCTTTAGTCGTTCAATCTCTTCTTTAGATCCCAGCATGACTGAGACGCGCTCATGCAATTCAGTTGGCTGAAGATCCATAATGGTCTGAGTGCCATTAATCGACGCACCACCGGCCTGCTCGACCAAGAAGCTCATTGGATTTGCCTCATACATCAAGCGCAACTTCCCCGCCTTCTTTGGGTCACGCTTATCCCAGGGATACATAAATACTCCGCCACGGGATAACACTCTATGAACATCGGCCACCATTGATGCAATCCAGCGCATATTAAAGTCTTTGTCACGAGTACCAGTAGTACCAGCTAAGCACTCTTCCACGTAACGGCGCACCGGGTCAGCCCAATGACGCATATTGGACATATTGATCGCAAACTCTTTAGTGGCAGGCGAGATAGTCACAGCATCTTTGATTAATAAGAACTCACTAGTCTCTTTATTTAGAGTGAACATCACTACGCCATCACCCAAAGTAAGCGCCATGGTTGTTTGGGGACCATACACCACATAGCCAGCCGCTACTTGGTGACGACCTGATAATAGAAAATCTGATGTTTGCAGTGGTGCGCTAGGATCTTGCTTCTTGAGTATTGAAAAAATAGTACCGATAGATACATTCACATCGATGTTAGATGAGCCATCCAGTGGATCAAACAAGAGAAGGTAGTCGCCAGTGCCTTGCACTGCTACAGGCAATTCCATTTCTTCTGAAGCAAGGCCTGCGAGAGATTTACATTCTTTCACGCCATCCATCAATTGATCATTCGCAATGATGTCAAGCTTCTGCTGAACTTCGCCCTGCACATTACCGCTGCCAGCAGAACCTAACAAACCAATCAAAGCTCCCTGCGCTACTTCATGGCTTAAGGTGGAGCATGTATTAACAACCGCGAGCAATAAATCTTGCAGACCCGCAGGTATCGCAGCACCCTTCGGTTTAGCGCTAATTAAATACTGCTTGAAATTGGTATTGATGCTTGAGGACAAAAGTGTTTCTCCGGTTGTGACCAATGAAGTTCTTTAAGACTCTATTTTGCCTTGTTATCAAAAAGACTAGTTACCCAGTGCCTTACCTATTACTTCCCGAGCATCTGGGGAGAGGGTTTGGCAGGCTGCCACGCGCTCCAAAGCCGATTTCATCTTGCCTTGATAGGGCTGGGCAAATAGGCACCAGCGATCTAGCGCCCTGGCTAAACGTGCTGCCACCTGGGGGTTGATCGGGTCTAGAGCCAGAACACTATCGGCCCAAAATTCATAGCCACTGCCATCCGCCTGATGAAAACTTGCTGGATTGTTGGAGCAGAAAGCATGAATGACGCTTCTTACTCTATTAGGGTTATTCATTTTAAATGCTGGATGCTCACGTAGTTTCTTCACTTCGCTCAAAGTTGAATCACGGCCATCTACTGGTGGGCGACTCGATTGCAATCCAAACCATTTATCAATCACTAGCGCATCGCTTGTAAAGCGTTCATAGAAATCAATTAAACAATCTGTTGCTTCCTTGGCGCCATGAATCACCAATCCAGCTAATGCAGCATAACGATCCGTCATATTATCGGCAATCCGGTATTGATTGACTGCCATCGGCGCCCAAACAGCAGTATTGGCTTCAAGCAACATACTTAGTGAAAGGTTTTTGAGAGCGCGTTTGCCTGCAGCTACGGCATCTGACTTAAACGTTCCAGGTGTTTGCATTTGTTGGTACAAAGCAGCCCACTCTAATGGCAACTGCTTAGCAATTTCTCTGCGGAATGCCCGGCGTGCGGTAAAGATTTTCTGTGGGTCTACGCTAGTACATTGCTCATACAGATATGACTCCGCAGGTAGTGTTAGGGCTAGCTCTTTGAAAGCTGGATCTAGCTTAGGGTCCATTAAAAGATTCCGATAGGCATCAATAAGTTTGGCATCAGGCAAACGATGATTCAAAATCATTTGCATCGTCAACTTCTGACCAGCTTCCCAGCGATTAAAGGGATCATCGTCACTTGAGAACAGGGTCAGGAGATCTGCTTCGCTTTGCTCGAAGTCTAAATTAATCGGAGCTGAGAAATCCCGGTTGATCGAAAGTACCGGACGCTCATCAATATTGTCAAAAGTCCAGGTTTGACTTGCTTGCATTAACTCCAATAATTGTTCTGCTTGATCATTGCCCTTAGTAATCAAGCGCATCTTTAGTGGAATATGAAAGGGTTTCTTCTCAAGCTGACCTGGGCTTGGCGCGCAGCTTTGTGTCAGCGTGATCTGATATTGTTTTTTTGCTGCATCGTAATGCTCTTGCACTTTTGCCCTAGGGGTTCCGGCTTGGCTGTACCAATTTCTGAACTGGGTAAGATCTCTACCGTTGGCATCGGCCATTGCCATTAAGAAATCATCACAAGTCACTGCTTGGCCATCATGACGCTTGAAATACAAATCCATGCCCTTGCGGAAGCCCTCTTTACCTAGCAGGGTTTGATACATCCGAACTACCTCAGAGCCCTTCTCATACACAGTCACCGTGTAGAAGTTGCTAATCTCTTGATACTCGTCAGGACGAATGGGGTGGGCCATCGGACCTGCATCTTCGGGGAACTGTAGTTGGCGAAGTAAACGGACATCCTCAATTCGCTTCACTGCTCTACCAGATTCACTACCCATTTGATCGGCCGAAAACTCTTGGTCTCTAAATACAGTCAAACCCTCTTTCAGGGATAACTGGAACCAATCTTGGCAAGTTACTCGGTTGCCGGTCCAGTTGTGAAAATACTCATGTGCAACTACGCTCTCAATATTGGCAAAGTCGGCATCGGTGGCAGTTTCTGGCTGGGCCAAGACAAACTTGGTATTGAAAATATTCAAACCTTTGTTCTCCATAGCACCCATATTGAAATCACCTACTGCCACAATCATGAAGCGCTCTAAATCTAGCTCCAGACCAAAACGTTTTTCATCCCAATGAATCGAAGCAATTAAGGAATCCATGGCATGACGGGTTTTCTTCAGATCATGAGGCTCTACCCAGATCTGCAATAACTTCTTAGCACCACTACTAGTAGTGATCGTTTCCTCTATACATTCCAACTTGCCAGCTACCAAGGCAAATAAATAGGATGGCTTTGGAAACGGATCTTCCCAAATAGCACTGTGCCAGCCGTTTGGTAGTTTTTCAGTATTTAATAAGTTGCCATTAGATAAAAGGACTGGATATTCTGCTTCACGTGCTCGTAAGGTCACGCGGTAACGTGCCATCACATCAGGGCGATCCAAGAAATAGGTGATTTTTCTGAAGCCCTCAGACTCACATTGAGTAAAGAAGTTTCCATTAGAGACATACAAACCCATCAGGGAAGTATTTTTTGCTGGCATGCAAATGCAAATAATTTCAACGATGAATTTTTCTTTACCCTCGTTTGGTAAAGAATGAATTGTCAGAAAGTCGGGAGTGAGTTCAAAGTGACGATGGGCCTCACCATTAATCCGTAAACTCACAAACTCTAATTCTTGACCCACTAAAACTAATGGTGCCCCGGCCTCAAAGCTCTTGCCTGGCAAAACCTCAATCCGACTTTTCACAATTGTCCGTGCGGGATCTAAAGCAATATCAAGCTCTACTTGATCAAAGGTATAAATAGGGGGGCGATATTCGAGCCGACGAAAGCTCTGCGGCAGATCAGTTTTCATAGCTTTATTTTAAGCCTTGGCCAAAACTAGCTCCAGATCAGGGTAGCGATCCCAATCGCGATGAAGGTGACCGCAGCCACAGCATGCACCCACTTAATCGGCATACGCTTTGTGAATTTTTGACCAACCCAGACTGCGGGGGCGTTAGCCAACATCATCCCCAATGTGGTGCCAAGCGTTACAGAGAATACATCTTCATAACGTGCACCTAAGGCAATCGTCGCAATTTGGGTCTTATCGCCCATCTCCGCCAAAAAGAATAGTCCTACCGTCAGCAGAAATACTTGCCATGCTCGATCAGCAACCTTTGATCCGGCCGCATCATCAATATGATCGGGGACTAAAAGCCATAGCCCGATTCCTAAGAAGCTCAAACCCAAAATCCAGCGCATGACATCTGGAGAAACTAGGCTTGTTAACCAATGACCCAGCAAGGCAGCACAAGCATGGTTAGCAATGGTGGCGATGAATATTCCAGCAATAATGGCCAAAGCTTGTTTAGGGTAGCGAGCAGCTAACATCAAAGAAAGTAGTTGGGTTTTATCACCCATCTCTGCTAATGCAACAACCCCTGCAGAGAGAGTTAGAGCAGAAAGGTCCATGAAAGTTTTAGCCTAGTAAGGTGCCGATTAAATAGTGCGATGAGGAACTTTAGATCCCCCAAGGCACTATTCTCACACAACGCTCACAAAGAGCTAGATCTTCAGAAGCTCCTCTGCACAGGAAAAATCTAGTCCCTGAGCTTGAGCAACTGGTTTAGATGTCAATAACCCTTTATGCACACTCAAACCATTGCGTAAGTGATGATCAATCGATAAAGCATCTATCAGCCCTCGATTAGCTAGGGCCTCCACAAATGGATAAGTCGCATTCGTTAAGGCAAAGGTAGATGTTCTAGCAACAGCACCAGGCATATTGGCAACACAGTAATGCAGTACATCATCTACCAAGAATGTAGGGTCAGTGTGCGTAGTAGGTCTGGAAGTTTCAAAGCATCCGCCTTGGTCAATGGCTACATCGACCACTACCGAACCCGACTTCATCTTTTTGACCATCTCATGTGTAACTAACTTTGGTGCAGTACCACCAGGTAAAAGAACTGCTCCAATGACAACATCTGCTTCACAGATCTGCTGCTCAATCAATAGATTGTCAGAATAAAAAGTACGCACTCGGTTGCCGTACAACATGTCGATCTGACGTAAGCGATCAATATCACGATCAAAGATGCAGACATCAGCACCTATCCCTACTGCCATTTGTAGGGCATTGCGGCCCACCACCCCACCACCCAGAATGACAATCTTAGCGGGTGAAACACCTGGGACCCCTGCCATCAGAACGCCTAAACCACCATGCGTCTTTTCTAAATGAGATGCAGCTGCCTGAATTGACATCCGACCAGCCACCTCACTCATCGGAGCTAACAGCGGTAATGCCCCGCTCATGGCTGTTACCGTCTCATAGGCAATGCAAGTAGCACCAGAATCAATTAATGCTTTAGTCTGTTTTGGATCAGGGGCTAAATGTAGATAAGTAAACAAGATCTGATCTTCACGGAGCATTGCGCATTCTTGTGCTTGCGGCTCTTTCACTTTCACAATCATCTCAGCCTTATGAAAAACTTCTGCAGCGCTATCAACGAGTGAGGCGCCCGCGATTCGATAAGACTCATCCGTCAGGCCAATTTGCTCTCCTGCTCCTCGTTGAATCAGAACCGTATGGCCTTGCCTGCAAAGGCCCCTAACGTTGCCAGGGGTTAATCCCACCCGGAACTCATTATTTTTTACTTCTTGAGGTACGCCAATAATCATCGTCATCTCCTATTATTTAAATTCACGATTATTTTTTGTTTTATGGTGCAAACCAACGATATAAAACATCACTAGAAACACCGCCAATAAACACGGCCCCAATATCAAAGCGATCCGTGCATCCTCATGAAAACCCATCAGTACAACTACTAAAAAGATGAATGCCAAAGCAAACCACGAGGAATACGGATACCAAGGCGTGCGATAGGCAAGCTCGGCTACTTGGACTTGAGTTAATGAGCGGCGGAATTTGATTTGCGTAAACAAAATTGCAATCCAAACCATTAGCCCAATAAAGGTGACTGCAGCCATGATGTAATGGAACGCTTTATCTGGCACAAAATAGTTCAAGACAACGCCTGTCATAGAGACCGCAACAGTAGCGATGACCGCACGATGAGGAACACCGTACTTGGATAGTGTTGAAAATGATGCTGGTGCATAGCCATTATTTGAGAGGGAATACAAGAGTCGGCCCCCACTAAAGATCCCCGCGTTACAAGATGAGAGCGCTGCGGTAATCACGACAAAGTTAATTAAGCCAGCCGCTTCACGCAAACCGATACGCTCAAACATGACCACAAAAGGACTGCCCTGCTGACCTACTTCATTCCAAGGGAAGATCGCCAAAATAACCAAGATCGCACCCATATAGAAAATCAAGATGCGCCATGCCAATGAATCAATCGCCATTGGGATTGTTTTCTTTGGATTCTCAGCCTCGCCAGCAGACAAACCAATCATCTCAATGCCAACATAAGCAAATAAGACCATCTGCAGTGAGAGCAGCATGCCACTAATTCCGTTTGGGAAGAAGCCGCCGTGCTGCCACAGATTACTTAAGCCAATGGGTTGCCAATCATTGGTAAAGCCAAATAGGATTACTGATCCACCAAGCGCAATCATCGCAATAATCGCCACCACTTTGATCAGCGCAAACCAAAATTCAAACTCGCCAAAGACTTTGACGGCAATCAGATTAATTAAACCCATCATCACTATGGAAGATAGTGCCCAGATCCACTGCGGCATTTCTGGAAACCAAATTCCCATATAAATTCCCACAGCAGTCACTTCGGCAATACCCACTACAACCCAATAGGTCCAATAACCCCAGCCGACCATATAGCCTGCCAATGGACTTACATAACTATTCGCATAGGCCGCAAATGAGCCCGCTACAGGTTCGTGCACCGCCATTTCACCCAGAGCACGCAGCACAATGAAGGCAACGATCCCTGCTAACAAATAACCCAAGAGAATGGATGGTCCGGCAAGTTTGATCGCGCTTGCTGATCCTAGAAATAACCCAACCCCAATCGTTGAGCCCAAAGCCATCAAGCGAATGTGTCTTACTTTGAGATGGCGTTTTAAGCCAGTGTGTTCAGTCTGCAAAAGAGACCTCCTTTCGGTTTGTCGTTGGCCCATTTACCAACGAGGCAAAGTCTAGGGAGTGCTGAGCAGATCTACTAGGGGATAAAAATACCTAAAGTGATTAAAGGTATAAAAAGTAGATCACCTATAAATAAAATGTCTTTTAAATCAAGACTGCTGTGATCTCAAAAATATTTCTGACTGCACAAGAATCAGAAACTTCCTACAGGGAATCCCCTTAAGGATTTATTGCCAATACAGCAAAAATTAGGCTTGCACCGCAATCAGATTGAGAATCTCAGCGGCGGCGGCAAGACCACAGGCCGCAGTTACCATGACTGTGGAGCCGTAACCAGTACAAGCCAGACCACCACTGGCTGTGCCAGCACGTGGTTCGTGAGAATAAATAGCGCGAACCCCAATTTTTTTCTTGAGATTTCTGGAAAAGCCGTGATCTTGTCTCAGTCCTTGGCGTACCTTTGCTAATAAGGCATCTTGCTCGGTACGAGAGAGATCATCACAACGTACAGAAGTAGGGTCCGTTTTACCACCTGCTGCGCCACACATGACTAGTGCACGATTATTTGTAGTTGCCCATACTGATAAAGCAATTTTGGTTTGCACTGAATCTGTAGCATCTAATACCAAAGCTTCTGTTGGTATTAGCACATCTAAATTGTCTGGCGTTAGAAATTCATCGCAGGGTGTTAATGTAATCTCAGGATTAATTTGCAAAATCCGCTGTGTCATAGCCTCCACTTTAGCTTTACCGTACTGCCCTTCTAAAGCATGGATCTGGCGATTGGTGTTGCTCTCTGTAATGTGATCAAAGTCGACTAAGACGAGATGTCCAATACCGGTGCGGGCTAATGCCTCAGCCGCCCAAGAGCCGACCCCACCCAAGCCCGCAACCACGACTGTGGCATTGTGAAAGCGCTCACGCAGCTCTGGTCCATAGAGTCTTGCGACCCCGCCAAAACGACGATCTTCGATGCTTTCTGCTACCTTGTCTTCTGCCATAGCTTCTCTTTATACTGAATAAATGGACTCCATTGCTCAACTTCGCAAAAACTATACCTTTGGTCAGCTTTCTGAAACTGATGTTCCGGGCAATCCATTGCCTCTTTTTAAGCTCTGGTTTGACCAGGCGGTAAGAGCCGAGTGTCCCGAACCCAATTCCATGACTTTAGCCACTGCCGATAAAGACGGAAATCCATCAGCTCGTATTGTCTTACTAAAAGGCGCCGATCAAGACGGCTTTACCTTTTTCACTAACTACGAAAGCCAAAAAGGTAAAGATTTAGCAGTCCGTCCGCAAGCAGCCCTCCTTTTTCATTGGCATGAGCTAGAGCGCCAAGTTCGCATTCAGGGGCTTGTCGAACGAGTGAGTGTCGCTGAAAGTGATGAATACTTCCACTCTCGCCCTTCTGCATCACGAATTGGTGCTTGGGCTTCACCACAAAGTTCAGCTATTCCGAATCGTGAATTTTTAGAAGAAGCTGAGAAACGCTTCAAAGCAGAATTCGGAGATGCGCCGCCTCGTCCTGAGCATTGGGGCGGTTACCGCCTACGCCCTACTGAAATGGAATTCTGGCAAGGTCGACCCTCCAGACTGCATGATCGTATCCATTACAAGTTAGATGAATCCACTTGGCGTGTAAACCGCCTTGCTCCCTAGGAGTAGTGCGGTGATATGAGCGCTTTAAATTTCGCTCTGAACTTTGATAATTTAGGTGCAACCACTGCCCTGCAATAACCTTGATTGGGATTTTGCACAAAGTAATTCTGGTGATAGTCCTCAGCCGGGAAAATCGTTGGTGCTGCATCAATTTGCGTCACTACTGGGCTGGAATAAATTCTCGACTCTTCCAACTCTTTAACAACCTCATGGGCAATCTTATTTTGTTCATCGCTATGCGTAAAAATGACTGATCGATATTGTGTGCCGTGATCATTTCCTTGATAGTTCAATGTGGTGGGATCATGAATCACAAAGAAAATTTCTAATAAATCTCTAAATGAAATTACTTGTGGATCAAACATGATGTCCACAATTTCAGCATGCCCAGTAACCCCAGTGCAAACTGCTTCATAAGTAGGGTTAGGCTGGGGGCCACCGGCATAGCCAGAAACAACCGATTTAACCCCGGTAATTTGCTGGTATACCGCTTCAAGACACCAAAAACATCCACCACCCAAGGTGGCCTGCTCTAGTAGGGGCTGATTTTTATCAAGAGTTTCGTTCATGGCTTTATCCTAATGCCTTATTCCTATCTTTGCCAACTATTAAAAACTATGAATCGCTTCACGATCCAGCTTGATGAAATCAAGGCGGCCTATGCGGCTGAACCCAACCCTACTCTTGAAGTGAGATTGGAGCGCATTGGTCGAATCAAAAAGATGATTAAGGCTAATGAAGAAAAAATCTGTAAAGTGTTGGCAGCCGATTTTGGAATACGCCATCCGATTGAAACCCACCTTGCAGAATTTCAAATGGTGTATCAGGCCTGTCAGTACACTGCCAAATATCTTAAGGAGTGGATGAAGCCTGTACAGATGGAAACCCCCTCATACATGGGATCTTCAGAAGCGTGGGTTGAAAGTCAATCGATTGGGGTTATTGGAATTATGAGCCCCTGGAATTACCCAATTCAATTAGCACTCGTTCCTGCAATTGCTGCCCTAGCTGCCGGTAATCGTGTTTGGCTAAAGCCTTCTGAGCGGTGCTCTCGTACCTCTGGATTCTTAGCAGGCTTGATTCAAGAATATTTTCACCCCAGCGAATTTTGTGTCACCGCTGGTAGCATTGAAGTTGCAGAACAGTTTGCTGCATTGCCATTTAATCATCTCCTGTTTACTGGATCAGAAGCTGTTGGCAAAAAAGTGATGCGTGCTGCTGCTGAAAACCTGACTCCTGTGACGCTAGAGCTTGGCGGTAAAACACCAGCCATCATCGATTCCACAGCCAAACTTCAGGAAGCGGCAGCTGCCATTATTTATGGCAAATTACTCAATGGTGGTCAAACCTGCATTGCTCCAGATTATGTTTTGATTACATCAGGCAATCAAGACGCTTTTGTTAGAGAACTTCAAACTGCTGCTCAATCCCAATTTAGCAATCCTGAAGAGCTGACTGGCCCGATTGATGATGATCAGCTGCAATATTGGCAGCACCTGGTAAGCGATGCGGTAGACCGTGGCGCAAAAGTCATTCCTTTGCTAAATAATCCATCTGCTGGCGCAAGAAGGTTTGAACCTGTTGCATTAATTGATGTGTCACCTCAGGCTCGTGTGCTGCATGAAGAAATCTTTGGGCCGATTCTTCCAATAGTGACGATTGCAGATACCGCTGCAGCCATTACTTATGTCAATAACAGACCTAATCCATTAGCGCTTTACTGGTTTGGTAAAGATAAAAAGAATCTGCGGCGTGTTTTAGAAGAGACCCGCTCTGGTGGTGTCACTATCAATGACACCTTATTACATGCTGCAGTCCAAGCACTCCCATTCGGTGGAATTGGTGCCAGTGGTATTGGCGCTTATCACGGTAAGGCAGGCTTTGATACCTTTAGTCACCACAAGCCAATTCTGGAAGTGCGTGGCTTGCTGGGTAGCAATCTTTTGAAGGGTACTAAGCCGGCACGTCCACCCTATGAGAAGAACACAGAACGCCTATTAAAGCGGCTCAAGTAATCAGGCGATTAGTAAGCGCAGAGCAAATCCGATAAATAAGAGCCCTGCTAGCATCCATAGGCTAGCAGCCCAACGCGGATGATTCTCAAAAAACTTTGAGAACAATTGGCCTACGCAAATTAAGGCCGCCAAATAGGTCATGCTCATCAACTGTAAAACCGTGGCAAGGTATAAAAAAGTATATGTAGGATTTACAGAATCAGGACGAATAAATTGTGAAAAGAAGGCGATAAAGAAAAAGATTGCCTTGGGGTTTGTGAGCGATAGAACAAGGGCTGCAAGCAATGGATGTAATCGCATGAGGCGCGCTTGGATTTCATAAGATTCTGAGGGCGGCTCGGATACCCAGCGCTGTTGGCCACTCCGCAGCAAGCCAACTCCCATCAATGCTAAATAGGCGGCGCCCAGAGTTCTGATAATCATAAAAAGTACCGGTGATGACGTTAGCAATGAGGCCGCGCCCAAGGCAACGGCGATCATCAAAACTAAATCGCCAATAAAGATACCTAGCGCACTCCAAGCGCCTAACTTCCAACCTCTTTGAGTCGTAGTTGTTAAGACATAAAGCGAGTTGGGCCCTGGCAATAAGATGATGAATAGAGTGCCGAGCAGATAGCTTGTGAAATCAATAATTCCAGCATTTGAGGGCTTGAGTAGGTCTAATGAGAAAAATTCCATCTCTGCATCATAATTAATTCGGGAAAACCCTTGTAATACCCCCCTCAAACTGTCATAATAAGAGGCTTTTTTAAGCAATTTGATTCATCGCCCCCCAGCTATATTTCAGCGACTAGTTTAGAAGTCATAAACCAAACAACGCTGCCGCCTGCCTGATGGTCGATGCCTTTGACCATCGCACCCTATAAAACCATGGGTGCAACATACGGAGACATCCCTTTGAGGGGATGTGTAACAGCATGACTTTTTCTAAAGAAACTAAACCCGAGTCGAAAGACTCAAAGCCCCCTGGAATGACATTCCAGTCTTTCGCCCTAGCGGCGCCACTTCTTAAAAACGTTGCTGAGTTGGGCTTTACCCAACCCACTGATGTACAAGCTCAGGTTATTCCTGCAGCTTTAGCTGGCGGTGACTTATTGGTCAGCAGTCAAACTGGTAGCGGTAAAACCGCAGCCTTTTTATTGCCTTTGATTAATCAACTCATCGATGCTAACCCGAACAATTCACCTGTACCAGGCCGTGCACAACCTAAAGTATTAGTGCTCTGTCCTACCCGTGAATTAGCGCAACAGGTTACCGCTGATGCAGTGAACTTAGTTCGCGGCATGAAAGGTATCCGTATTGCAACCGTTATGGGTGGCATGCCTTATGGCAAGCAAATCCAAGCTCTGAAAGGTGCCTTGTTAGTTGTTGCAACCCCAGGTCGTTTACTCGACTTGTGCGATAGCAAAGCAATTCGCTTGGATGATGTTAAGCAACTCGTGATTGATGAAGCAGATCGCATGCTCGATATGGGATTTGCGGATGATCTCGAGGCGATTGATAAACGCTGTTCAGGTCGCAATCAGACTTTAATGTTCTCTGCTACCTTTGCACCCAAGATCATGTCTTTAGCTAATGCTTTGACTACCGATGCTAAGCGGATTGAGCTTGCTCACGCAGGTGAAAAGCATGCCAACATTGAACAGAAGTTGCATTGGGCTGACAGCATGTCACACAAGCACAAGTTACTTGAGCACATTTTGGCTGACGCCACTTTAGATCAAGCGGTTGTGTTTGCTAGTACCCAAGTTGAAAGCGAAAAGATCGCTGATACATTGCGCGCTAATGGCTACGAAGCAACTGCACTTCACGGTGCAATGCCTCAAGCTGTGCGTATGCGTCGCCTAGAGTCTTTGCGTAAAGGTCATACCAAGATTTTGGTAGCGACTGATGTAGCGGCTCGAGGTATTGATGTACCACGCATTAGTCACGTGATTAACTTTGGCTTGCCAATGAAACCCGAAGACTATACGCACCGCATTGGTCGTACTGGTCGCGCCGGTCGTAATGGCGTCGCTATCACTTTGGTTGAACATCGTGATCGCGCTAAGATTCGCAATATCGAGCGCTTCACACAGCAAGATATCGTGGCATCAGTGATTGCTGGCCTTGAGCCACAAGCAAAGCCTAGCTTTGGTGGTGGCGGTGGTCGTCCTGGTGGTCGCTCGGG
This sequence comes from Polynucleobacter nymphae, assembly GCF_018882155.1. Lineage (GTDB taxonomy): Bacteria > Pseudomonadota > Gammaproteobacteria > Burkholderiales > Burkholderiaceae > Polynucleobacter > Polynucleobacter nymphae. The sequence continues at coordinate 255,983 of NZ_JACVPA010000002.1, read as the reverse complement.
TGGTGGTGGCGGAAACCATTCTGGTGGTGGTGGCGGTCGTTATGGCTCAGGCGCACGTTCTGAATCGCGCTTTGGTAGCGGTGGTGGCACTGGCGGCGGCAACCGTTCAGGCAATCATTTTGAAGCGCGTTCGACTGATTCTCGTTCAGCCGATTCACGTCCAGCACGTTCTGCTGACTCACGCCCTGCGCGTTCTGCTGATTCACGTCCAGCACGCTCCCCTGACTCACGTCCTGCAGGTCCACGTTTTGCTAAACCAAAGTCTGGCGGTCAACGTCGGAACTTTAGCGGTAGCTAAGAATGATTCGCCGTAATCGTCTCCGTTCTGCATGGAATCGAGTCGGTTCCGGTGAAATTCATCGGGCGCCACGAAAGTGGCAGCCTTGGCTTACTGATACTGGGTCACTCACTCAAAAAATTGAAAATGCAATTGGTCAAAAACTAGAAGTTCAAGTTTTGCGAGATTGCCCTCAATCACTCAATAGCGACGAAAGTCGCTATTTCCATTTCAAAATTAGACGCTGTAGAGTGCGTGAAGTGCTTTTATGTGCAAACAAGATTCCTGTAGTGATGGCACATAGTGTTATTCCTACCTTAAGCTCTAGTGGCAGCAATCATGCTGTTCTACGCCTAGGTACAAAGCCTTTAGGTGCCGTATTGTTTGCAAAAACACGCAAACACTCCAAAGCAAAACCGCCACGAGATATTGCGCGCTTAGATAAAAGTAGTCTCTTGTGGAAACGATGCTCCAAGAATTACTCTGAATTGAGCTCACCCTTGTGGGCGCGCCGTACCCTGTATCAGTTAAAGGGCCGACCAATATTGGTCAATGAAATTTTCCTACCCGCCTTACTAAGCTTCTTAAAAACTGAGATCACTTAGATCATTAGCCAGGCTAGGCTAGCCTTAATTAAAGCCTCGTCACCAGCCTCAGTAGTAAAAACTTCACCGAAACCAATCGCCTTTGCTGCATTGGCAATATTGTGGTGTGAACATAAGGCGCTTGCGCTTTGAAGGCCTTGTGGAAATTGATCCTTCATTACTTGACCTAAATAACGCACCGCTTCAGAAGAGGTGAGTAGCCAAAGTGATTTTGAAATGTCCATTTCACGAATCGCATGCCAAGCTGGGTTATCAAGATCCAAGGGCACGCGAGTGTATGTAGAGATGGCCTCTACTGTTGCCCCTGCTGTTACTAAAGTATCGGCCAGCCATTCTCGGCCACCCTCACCTTTGAAAATAACGATCTTCTTGCTTTGCCAATCCCAGCCAAGGCCTTGCAGCTCTTGCCATAGCCCCTCTGAATCCCAATGCTCATTATTCTTGGGGATCAATACCGGGGTGGGACTTTTCTCCTGACCAATCCCATGGTTTTGTAATGCCAGCTTGCTGCTGCCACCCATCACCCCAATCGGAATAATCTTCTTTGAAAATTCTTGCCAGTCACGCTCTAGTAAACGCATGGCACATTCAATGGCATTTGGACTAACAAAAATGGCGAGATCTGCATCTTTTAAAGTCGTGGCAATGTGATCTGCTAATTGATCATCTGTTTTGGGCACAATTGTCAGTAAAGGAAGTGAAACTATTTCTGGAAGGCTGCGCTTAGCAACCCCACTTTGCTCAATACTATTCATCAGTATCTCAATCAACTGGCGAGCTTGGCCACTAGGCCTAGTAACGACGATGGTTTTAGTACTCATCGTTACTATGATTTCTATTTAGAAATTTTGGGAATTAAATCTGCTGCGCCCTGTGCCAATAAATCTTTTGCAACGGCAAGTCCTAGCGCCTCTGCATCTTCAATCGACTGCACTCTGGCATTGCCATTAGCAATACAAATCGCTTTGCCATCTACACTTGCTACAAAAGAACGAATTTGCATCTGGCTTTGGTCCCATACAGCATGGGCTGCCAAGGGCACCTCACAGGAGCCACCGAGCTGACGAGACACCATCCGTTCTGCAGAAACAGCAAATAAAGTTGGCAAGTCATTGAGGGGTGCAAGCCATTGTTTGATATTGGGATGCTTACTTAAAGTCTCAATACCTAAAGCACCTTGACCAGCAGCTGGCGTATATGGGTCATAGGGAAGATATGCCCGAATACGGCTTTCTAGACCTAAGCGTTTTAATCCTGCTGCAGCCAAAATGATGGCTTGATACTCACCACGATCTAACTTACCCATACGGGTATCCAAATTTCCACGCAGCGGATGAATTTCTAGATGCGGGAGTTTTGCTCTTAGCACTGACTCACGACGCAAACTCGAAGTTCCTACGATCGCTCCTTTAGGTAAGTCTTCGAGAGTTGCATAGTCATTCGAGACAAATGCATCACGTGCATCTTCTCTAGCCATGACACAAGCAAGATCAAATCCCTCTGGCATCACCATCGGAACATCCTTGAGGGAGTGCACCGCCAAATCAGCACGCCCATCCTCAAGAGCAGTTTCGAGCTCCTTGACAAAAAGACCTTTACCACCCACTTTGGAAAGGGCTTTATCCAAAATCTGGTCCCCACGGGTAGTCATGCCCAAAATCTGGACATCACACTCTGGATAGAGCTTTTTTAGGCAATCTCGGACGTGTTCTGCCTGCCACATGGCTAGGCGACTTTCACGGGAGGCTATAACTAGGCGCTTTGGGGCTAGCGGGGAGGGAGAATTCAGGGTTTGGGGCATAACATTTAAAATAATAAAAGACGTACAACAATATACTGTGTTTATGAGCTCACCCAAAAATTCCTTAGATAACAAAGCCAATGCGTGGTCGGCCCGTTTTAACGAACCGGTGGACGAACTCGTTCAGCGCTATACAGCCTCTATTGGCTTTGATCAACGCTTTGCGATGGTCGATATTGCTGGGTCCCTAGCCCATGCCCAGATGTTGGCTGCCCAAAAGATCATCAGCGCTCAAGATTTAGCGGATATCCAGAAGGGAATGACTCAAATTAAGAGCGAAATTGAAGCTGGCCAGTTTGAATGGCAATTGGCATTAGAAGATGTGCACCTCAATATTGAAGCCCGCTTAACTGCCCTTGTGGGTGATGCTGGAAAACGTTTACATACTGGTCGCTCACGCAATGACCAGGTGGCTACTGATTTACGTCTGTGGTTGCGTGGCAGTGTTGATGAGATCGCTGCCACTCTAAAGACTCTGCGCAGTGCGCTACTAGATTTAGCAGAAAAGCATGCTAGCACGATCATGCCTGGCCATACTCATCTGCAAGTTGCACAACCCATTACCTTTGGTCATCACTTGATGGCTTACTTTGAAATGTTTAGTCGCGATGCAAGTCGCTTGACTGATTTGCGGGCACGTCTTAATCGTCTGCCTTTAGGTGCAGCTGCTTTGGCGGGTACTAGCTACCCAATTGATCGCGAACAAGTTGCTAAAACTCTCGGCTTTGATGGTATTTGCAATAACTCTTTAGACGCTGTATCAGATCGTGACTTTGCGATTGAGTTCTGCGCCTTTGCATCGATTTTGATGATGCACGTTTCACGCCTCTCAGAAGAGCTTGTACTCTGGCTTAGCCCGCGCTTTGGCTTTATTGACCTACCAGATCGCTTCTGCACTGGTAGTTCCATCATGCCGCAAAAGAAGAACCCTGATGTTCCTGAATTAGCACGGGGTAAGACTGGTCGTGTCTATGGCGATCTCATGTCTTTGTTAACGCTGATGAAGAGTCAGCCTCTTGCCTACAACAAGGATAACCAAGAAGATAAAGAGCCTTTATTTGATGCAGTAGATACTGTTCAAGATACGCTGCGTATCTTTGCCGACATGGTTCCTCATATTGAAGTCAAAGCCGATGTAATGAAAGCTGCTGCTAAAGAAGGTTTTTCAACAGCAACTGACTTAGCTGACTACTTGGTTAAAAAAGGCCTTGCCTTCCGCGATGCCCATGAGGCTGTTGCTCATGCTGTTAAAGCCTGTGTTGGTAGAAACTGCATGCTCACTGAATTGAGTATTTCAGAGTTGCGCTTTGCTTGCGGTCTTGATAATCGCCCCGAACTCATCGGCGATGATGTCTTTGCCTTGCTGACGGTTGATGGCTCTGTGCAATCACGTCAACATGCTGGAGGAACCGCACCTTCTCAAGTGCTTAATGCAGTCAAACGGGGTCGCGCAGATCTCTAGATGGCATGGGGTTTTGGTCCAAGCTTTCGGCGGGTATTGATCGCATAAACCAACTGCTTGGCAAGGCTGCCGGCATCATGATTCTCCTGTCCTGCATAGTATCGGCAGTTAATGCCTTACTGCGCTATGGCTTAGACATTAGCAACAACTGGCCCCTAGAACTGCAATGGTATTTATTTAGTGCAGCAGTGATGCTAGGCGCAGCCTACACCCTCAAACGTAATGAGCATGTCCGTGTAGATTTAATCTACTCACATCTTTCTGATCGTGGTCGTATTTGGGTAGATTTATTTGGCTTAGTGTTGTTCTTAATGCCAGCTTGCATTTTGTTTACATGGCTCTCATGGACAACCCTCTTCTATCCATCTTGGTTGATCATGGAGCATTCACTCAACTCTGGTGGATTAGCGCGTTACCCTATTAAATTTGTAGTACCGTTTGGCTTCTTTATGCTCAGCTTGCAGGGGCTATCAGAAATCATTAAACGTATTGGCGCACTCAAAGGTGAAATTATCCTGCCCGCCGAAGATCTTGACTACGAGAAGCCGATGCAATGATTCCATTAGAGTGGATGCCACCGCTCATGTTCAGCGGCTTAATTATCTTTATGTTAGTTGGCTTTCCAGTCGCATTTTCCCTGATGGCTGCTGGTCTATTCTTCTCAGTCATTGCTATCAGCGAAGGCTTTTTTGGTATGCCATTTTTGCAAGCCATCCCACAGCGTATTTTTGGTGGAGTACTTGCGAATGACCTTCTGCTAGCTATTCCATTCTTTACTTTTATGGGTGCCATTCTAGAGCGCTGCGGTCTTGCCGAAGAAATGCTGGACTCGATGGGTCAACTCTTTGGCAGGGTTCGCGGCGGTCTAGGTTACTCAGTCATCATTGTGGGATTTATTCTAGGTGCTATCACGGGTACTGTAGCCGCCCAAGTCATTGCCATGGCGATGATTTCTTTACCAGTGATGATGCGTTACGGCTACAACATGCGCTATGCCACAGGCGTTCTAGCAGCTTCTGGAACTATTACCCAATTAGTGCCGCCATCCTTGGTTCTGATAGTTTTAGCTGATCAACTGAAGACTCAAAGTGGCAGTGCTGATGTCGGCAGTATGTATCTTGGCGCATGGGGGCCTTCGTTACTGCAAATTACGCTCTTTGCACTCTATACCTTCATCCTCTCTCGAATCCGTCCAGACTATTTACCTCCAGTACCAGAAACTGATCTGACTCTCAAGGGTTGGGAGCTCTGGAAAAAATGTCTCATGGGAATCATCCCATCGGCAGTATTAATCTTTTTAGTTCTCGGCACTATCATGACCGGCATTGCAACCCCAACGGAATCTGGCGCGATGGGTGCGATGGGCGCTTTGCTATTGGCTTGGCTACGCAGAGCTAGCATTCCAAATCTCAAAGGTTTAATACAGGAGGCTTATCAAAACACCATGCGCATTACTGCTATGGTGGTCTTTATTCTGATTGGCTCCACTTGTTTTTCAGTAATCTTCCAAGGGGTAGATGGTGGGCATTGGGTTGAGAATCTATTCTCAGGACTACCAGGTGGCTGGATTGGCTTTCTCATTGTCGTCAATCTCTTTGTCTTTTTCTTGGCATTCTTTCTAGACTTTTTTGAGATTGCTTTCATCATCGTGCCCATGCTTGCACCAGTAGCAGTCAAACTTCTCTCGCCAGTACTGCTTGACTCTATGAACGGTAACCCGCAGGCTGCTGCTAGCGCTGCTCTCGTCTGGTTTGGAGTCATGCTGTGCGTCAATATGCAAACCTCATTTATGCATCCTCCATTTGGGTTTGCACTCTTCTATCTCAGAGGAGTTGCCCCAAAAGAAGTGAAGAGTAGTGATATCTATTGGGGTGCACTGCCATGGGTTGGATTGCAACTGATTATGGTTGCAGCAGTTGTTGCCTTCCCTGCGCTAGTCACTACTCTCTTAGATAAGCCTGCGGCAGTAGTCCAAAGCCAGGATTACAACTTCACTAGTGGTGAAGACTCGAAATCAGAGACATCTTCAAACAAGGTTGATGAAGATGCTCCGGTAACGTTTCAATTAGATAAGCCGGTTAAATAAAACTTAAAGCGTGATATCGCGCTCTTGCCTGACGCAATCAACATAGTATTCACTATGACCATCTAGATCAGCCTTAACTAGACCATGAATATCAGTCTCAAAGCCAGGGAACTTTTCATTAAAGTCTCTTGCGAAGTACAGATAGTCCACAATCCGTTTATTAAAGCGCTCGCCTGGAATCAAGAGCGGAATACCTGGTGGGTATGGCGTTACTAGCATGGCCGTTACGCGCCCTTCTAACTGATCAAGCGGCACGCGGTCGACTTCTTTATGTGCCATCTTGGCCCAAGCCTCTGAAGGCATCATCGCAGGTACCATGTCTGAGGTATACATCTCGGTCGTCATGCGTGCTACATCACGGCCTTTATAGAACTCATGAATCTGCTGACAAATATCTTTGAGCCCAACGCGCTCATAGCGTGGGTGCTTAGCCACAAACTCAGGAAGTACTTTCCATAAAGGTGCGTTCTTATCGAAGTGATCCTTGAACTGCTGCAATTCTGTCACTAAGGTATTCCAGCGCCCCTTAGTAATGCCGATGGTAAACATAATGAAGAAGGAATATAGGCCGCACTTCTCAACGATCACACCATGTTCAGCAAGATACTTGGTCACAATACTGGCAGGGATACCCGTGGAGCCAAAGTTGCCCTCGATATCTAGTCCTGGCGTAACTACCGTTGCCTTGATCGGATCAAGCATATTGAAGTCTTTAGCCAACTTACCAAAGTCATGCCAGCTTGCATTGGGCTCTAGTATCCAATCAGAGCGCTCACCAATACCTTCTTCTGCCAAGTGATCGGGTCCCCAAACCTTAAACCACCAATCTGAACCAAACTTTTCATCTACCTCACGCATGGCGCGACGGAAGTCCATAGCTTCAGCAATCGATTCTTCTACCAAGGTAGTGCCACCAGGCGACTCCATCATGGCAGCAGAAACGTCACAGGAAGCAATAATGGCGTACTGTGGGCTAGTAGAGGTGTGCATGAGATAGGCTTCATTGAAGCAATCACGATCAAGCTTGGTCTCTTCAGCATCCTGCACCAATACTTGCGAAGCTTGTGACAAACCAGCTAATAGCTTATGAGTAGATTGAGTCGCAAACATCAAACTCTTCTTAGTACGCTTACGATCAGACCCAATCGCATGCATATCTTTATAGAAAGGATGGAAGGTGGCATGCGGCAACCAGGCTTCGTCAAAGTGCAAAGAGTCAACCTTGCCATCAAGCATCTCTTTGATCATTTCGACGTTATAGATAATGCCATCGTAGGTACTCTGGGTCAGCGTCATGACGCGGGGTACAACATTCTTATTCTTGATGAACGGGTTAGCATCAATTTTCTTCTTAATGTTGGACCATTCAAACTCTTCTTTCGGAATTGGCCCAATAATGCCAAGATGATTACGGGTTGGCATTAAGAAGATAGGAATCGCGCCCATCATGGTAATCGAATGAATCACAGACTTATGGCAATTACGGTCTACCAGCACTACGTCACCAGGGGCTACAGTAGAGTGCCAAACAATTTTGTTTGATGTAGAAGTGCCATTAGTTACGAAAAACAAATGGTCTGCACTAAAGATGCGGGCAGCATTACGCTCACTCTGAAGTACTGGGCCAGTGTGGTCTAACAGTTGGCCCAACTCTTCCACAGCATTACAAACGTCAGCGCGCAACATGTTCTCGCCAAAGAATTGATGAAACATGCGGCCTACTGGGCTCTTTAAGAAAGCAACACCACCAGAGTGCCCTGGGCAATGCCAAGAATAAGAACCTTCAGAAGCGTAGTTCGTCAGCGCACGGAAGAATGGAGGTGCCAATGAATCAAGATAAACCTTGGCTTCGCGAATAATATGGCGCGCTACAAACTCTGGCGTATCTTCATTCATATGAATGAAACCATGCAATTCACGCAAGATGTCATTAGGCATATGACGTGAAGTGCGAGTTTCGCCATATAAGAAGATTGGAATATCTTCGTTACGCTTACGTACTTCGGTAATGAAGGCGCGCAAATTATTTAAGGCAGGAAGATCATGGTCTTCAGAATCAGAGTCAAACTCTTCATCGTCAATCGAAACGATAAAAGTAGATGCGCGGGAAGCTTGTTGTGCAAAAGAGGTTAGGTCACCATAGCTAGTTAAGCCAATAACCTCCATACCCTCTTGTTCAATGGCTTCCGCAAGATCGCGAATACCCGAACCAGAAATATTTTCGGAGCGAAAGTCCTCATCAATAATGATGATTGGGAAACGAAATTTCATGGCTGCCCTTTAGGTTCGCGAACTCAAATTTGAGTAGAGGAAAAATTAAGTCTTAGGCAGGGTCACGCCCTGCTGACCTTGATACTTACCACCGCGGTCTTTATAAGATGTGCCGCAAATCTCATCACTCTCAAAAAAGAGAACTTGCGCGCATCCTTCGCCGGCATAAATCTTTGCAGGTAATGGTGTGGTGTTAGAAAACTCTAAAGTGACATAGCCTTCCCACTCAGGCTCAAATGGGGTGACATTCACAATAATGCCGCAACGGGCATAGGTACTTTTGCCAACGCAAATAGTTAATACGCTGCGTGGAATCTTAAAATACTCAACGGTTCTTGCTAAAGCAAATGAATTTGGTGGGATGATACAAACGTCACCTCTGAAATCCACAAAAGATTGCTCGTCGAAATTCTTCGGATCAACAATGGTGCTGTTGATGTTCGTGAAGATCTTGAACTCGTCTGCGCAACGAATATCGTAGCCATAGCTTGAGGTGCCATAGCTCACGATTTTGTTGCCAGCAGCGTCTTGGCGAATTTGTCCAGGCTCGAACGGGCTGATCATGCCTTGTTCGCCCATGCGGCGGATCCAGTGGTCAGATTTAATAGTCATGGCCGAATTGTAAAACCTTCGTAGCCCTTACCGACCATTTATCGAGTTCTGAGTGCTAAAAATTAGCTGTTTTTGGTAAAAATGACTCGCTCAGGGGCGTTATAGATCTCAAAGTGTTTGCCGGAGCAACGAGATAGGATGGTGAGGTTAGTTTTACGGGCCAGCTCTAGACCCATAAGAGTCACTCCCGAGCGGGTTAGGAGGAAAGGGACGCCCATCTGAGCTCCCTTAATTACCATCTCTGAAGTGAGGCGCCCGGTAGTAAAGAAGATCAAATCCTTTCCGGATTTATTGGCCAACCACATCAAGCCAGAAATTGAATCCACTGCGTTATGACGTCCCACATCTTCAATAAAGTGGAGAAGCTTCACCCCATCATCGCCCACCCTCTCGAATACAGCACAGGCATGAACCGAGCCAGACCTCTTATAAATTGAATCATGAACGCGTATGGCATCAATTAAGGCGACGATTGCCTCTTGAGTAAGCTTAGGCCCATCTGGAAGCGCAATTGCAGATATCTCCTCCATCAAGCCACCAAACATAGTGCCCTGACCGCAGCCAGTGGTGACGACCCGCTTACTCGTCAAAGCATCAATATCCACTGTGCTGCGACGAGTCTTGACGGCAGCAGAATCAGTCTCCCAATCAACCTGAATACTCTCGATATCGTCCGGAGACTCCACTAAACGCTGATTACGCAAATAACCTAGTACCAAGGCTTCAGGAGCGCTACCTAGGGTCATTAAAGTCACAACCTCGCGCTTATCCAAATAAATAGTTAATGAGCGCTCCCCGGGGATATGGGTTAACTTCTTCCTACCCGCCTCATCCAATACCTCGACCTCGTGCACCAAAGGCACGGAGGCGCTAGACATCTGAATATTGGGCTTTACGACCATGAAATACTTTCTGAATCAAGGAAAAATTGAAGACTTCGCGGTCTTTACTTTAACCGCAGACTAAAATCACTGCACAAGCTTGCATAATTACGTATTACCCCTAATTTAACCTTCTTATTTAAGTCCGTATTACATGAGTAGCTCCCAGCGTCGCCTTCTAGTCACCTCTGCCTTACCGTATGCCAATGGTCAGATCCATATTGGCCATTTGGTGGAATATGTGCAGACTGATATTTGGGTGCGCTTTCAACGGATGCGTGGCCATGAGGTTCATTACGTTGGTGCCGATGATACCCACGGCACTCCAATCATGTTGCGTGCAGAAAAAGAAGGAATTACTCCAAAGGAGTTAATCGCCAATGTTTGGAAAGAGCATAAGCGCGACTTTGATAACTTTCTGATTTCATTTGACAACTACTACACCACCGATAGTCCTGAGAATGAAAAACTTGCTCAAAGCATCTATCTGAAATTACGGGATGCTGGCCTGATTGAAAAGCGTGCTATCGAACAAGCTTACGACCCCATCAAAGAAATGTTCTTGCCGGATCGCTTTATTAAAGGCGAATGCCCTAAATGTGGTGCCAAAGATCAATATGGTGACAACTGTGAAAAATGCGGTGCTACCTACTCGCCTACTGATCTGAAGAATCCTGTTTCAGTAGTGAGTGGTGCCACACCGATCAAAAAAATCTCTGATCACTACTTCTTTAAGTTATCTGACCCTCGTTGCGAAACCTTCTTACGCGAGTGGACTCAAGTTAAAACGCCATTACAGCCCGAAGCACGCAATAAGATGAAGGAGTGGGTTGGCCAACCAGGCGAAAGTAAGCTGAGCGACTGGGATATTTCTCGCGATGCCCCCTATTTTGGTTTTGAGATCCCCGATGCGCCAGGCAAATACTTCTACGTCTGGCTTGATGCCCCAATTGGCTACTATGCCAGCTTCCTCAATTATTGCCAGGCTAAAGGCTTGAACTTTGATGAGTGGGTCAAACCCGATACAACCACTGAGCAATACCATTTCATTGGCAAAGATATTTTATATTTCCATACTCTTTTCTGGCCCGCTACTCTGAAATTTGCAGGCTATCGCACACCAACCAATGTATTTGCTCATGGTTTCTTAACGGTTGATGGTGAAAAGATGAGTAAGTCACGCGGCACTTTGATCTCTGCTAACAGCGTGATTGAGTGTGGCTTTAATCCTGAGTGGTTCCGCTATTACTTCGCAACCAAACTCAATGACAGTATGGAAGATTTAGATTTAAATCTACAAGACTTTGTCGCGCGGGTGAATAGTGATTTATTAGGTAAGTACATCAATATTGCGAGTCGTAGCGCAGGATTTTTAGTAAAGCGTTTTGGTGGTGTTGTATCTGATGAAGCAATGAATCATCCATTGCTCAAAGAGATTGCTAGTGCTAGTGAAAAAATTGCAACGCTTTATGAAGCACGTGAATATGCAAAAGCTTTGCGCACCATCATGGACTTGGCTGACAAGATCAATGGCTTTGTTGATGAAAACAAACCTTGGGAAATTGCTAAAGACCCCGCTCGTGAGACCGACTTACAGCGAGTTTGCAGCATTACCTTAGAGGCTTTCCGCATGCTCAGCCTCTATCTCAAACCAGTTATTCCACAAGTTGCTGAAGGTGTAGAAGAGTTCCTCTCCATCCCTTCTCAATCTTGGAGCGATATCAATGCACCGCTTTCTAGTAAGCATCCGATCAAGGCTTATAAGCATCTAATGACCCGGGTAGAAGCTCCTCAAATTGAAGCTTTGCTAGCTGCAAACTTGTAAAAATAGCCCTAAAAAGCACCTATAATGACGGGTGTAGTCCCCTGACGACTTTTGGAATTAAACACTATAAGTTGTTGAATTTATTGAGTATTTTAGGAAATACCATGGCAAGATATCAATCTGAATTTACCCAGTTCTTAAGTGAACTCAAGTCCGAGAAGCCACAGCTCGAGGCAGACCAACAAGCTGGTCGGGCGCTGTTGTGGGATAAAGAGCCATTAAGCGCTGAAGATCAGCGCCGTGCTAAAGCTGCCAAATTAAAACAACGCGCTTACGTTTATTCGAATGACTAATTCAGGTAATGAGCCAAGTACTCAGCCAATATCCGCTTTACTAGATAGCACCCCATCTGTAACTGATGGGATGTCGGAAGCATTCGCCAAACTGTATGGCGAACCTCTCTTTAAGCTCCCTACTGATCTTTATATTCCACCAGATGCGCTAGAAGTTTTTCTAGAAGCATTTGAAGGTCCACTAGATCTTTTGCTTTATCTCATTCGCAAACAGAATTTCAACGTACTTGATATTCCAATGGCACAGGTTACTCATCAATACCTGATCTATATCGATCAAATTCGCCATACCAATCTTGAGCTTGCTGCCGAGTATTTATTGATGGCAGCAATGTTGATCGAAATTAAATCTCGCATGCTATTGCCGATGAAGAAGGCCGATAGCGAAGAAGAAGTGGATGATCCACGTGCAGAATTGGTTCGTCGCCTCTTGGAGTACGAACGTATGAAGCTTGCTGCTCAAGAGCTTGACCAAATTCCACAACAAGGGCGTGACTTCCAAATAGCACATGGCTTTGTGGACACAACCGTTGCCATTACCTGGCCGGAAGTGAATTTAGACGATTTACAAATGGCTTGGCGTGATGTTCTCCATCGTGCCAAACTCAATCAACACCACACTATCACCCGTGAACAATTATCTGTCCGTGACTTCATGACTCGAATTTTGCGTCGCCTGCAAAGTACCCGTTTCATCGAGTTTAGTGAACTATTTGAAGATGCAATTAAATCTGGTGAAGGCGTCCCAGTGGTGATCGTCAATTTCATTGCAATGCTTGAGCTCTCACGTGAAGCTTTAATAGAAATTACTCAAGCAGAGCCCTATGCTCCCATTTACGTGCGTCTGGCCTACACTCCTGTTGCATGAAAATTATTAGCGATATTCAGGAGTTGCGCGACCATTTGCGCGGTCAAACCCGCGCCTCATTTGTACCAACCATGGGTAACTTGCATGAAGGTCATTTATCACTCATGCGTCTGGCAAGACAGCATGGTGACCCCGTAGTTGCCAGCATCTTCGTCAATCGCCTACAATTTGGCCCCAATGAAGACTTTGATAGCTATCCACGCACTATGCAAGCGGATATCGAGAAGCTTGAAAAAGAAGGTGTGTATATCTTGTTTGCGCCAACTGAGCGTGATCTTTATCCTCAGCCACAAGAATACCGCGTAGATCCACCACAGCAACTTGGGGACATCCTTGAAGGTGAATTTCGCCCCGGCTTCTTTAAGGGTGTTTGCACAGTGGTATTAAAACTCTTTTCTTGTGTTCAACCCAAGGTTGCCGTATTTGGAAAAAAAGATTACCAGCAGTTGATGATTATTCGTCAAATGGCGAAACAGTTTGCATTGCCAGTCAATATCGTGCCCGGCGAAACCATCCGCGCTGATGATGGTTTAGCGCTCTCCTCTCGTAACAGCTTCCTTACAGCAAGCGAACGTGCAGAGGCCCCTGAATTACAAAGAGCATTAAAAGAAGTTCGTGAACAGGTTCTACAACTGGGCTCGCGCAATATCAACACCTTATCTGAAATTGAAAAAGTAGCTGTTGCGAAGTTAGTTGGGCGAGGTTGGCAACCAGACTACATCGCCATTCGACAGCAAAGTGATTTAGCGCCTGCTTCCAATGAAAGCCTGCAAGCAGGAGAGTCATTGGTGATTCTCACCGCAGCCAAAATTGGTAAAACGCGCTTGATTGATAACTTAGAGATTTAATCTCTTAGATCATTCTTACAGGGTAAAGAACTGCCCCACCTCTACGCTCAATTCTTTAGCCAAGTCAGCTCCACTCACTTTGCCTGCGGCACCCTTGGCCTTGAGGACTTCAATCTGTCCACCATGGCAAGCCACGAAGAATGAATCTAAAGTGATTTGCGTGATTTCACCTGGCTTACCTCTAACAGCGCCAAAGGTAGCAGCGACATGTTTGTGGCAATCGTAGATCTGGACCTTTTGCTCCCCAAACTTCGTCCAAGCTCCAGGAGCTGGGTTACAAGCTCGGATTAGGCTGTAGATTTGAGTAATGTGGGTTGCCCAATGAATCTGCGCAGCGTCAACACCAAACCAACCTTCGTAGTTTGCCTGTGATTCATCTTGCACAATTTCTTGATGCTTGCCCGCTACTACTAGATCAGCTGCCTCTAGTAATGCTTTCACGCCAATTGGAAATAAGTGATCGAAGTAAATTTTGCCTAAGGTGTCATTAGGGCCAATTACTACTTCTTTTTGCAAAATCACTGCACCCTCATCTAAACCATCTGATGGACGGAAGATCGTTAAGCCTATCTTGTCTTCTCCCAATGCAATTGCCCAATTGATTGCGCTTGGGCCACGATATTTTGGTAGCAAGGATGGGTGATACTGAATCGTGCCGTGCTTTGGAATCTTGCAGAGCTCTTGCGGAACAAATTGCAGCACATAGGCCATCGCACAGATATCAGCATGACTATCGATCATGGCCTGAGCAGCCTCAGGACCTTTCAAAGAGGCAAACTGTAAAAGGTTTAGACCTCTTGCAAGCGCTGCTTCTTTCAGTACCTCAGGTTTACTTGACTTGGGATTATCGGGTGGACAAAAAACAGCAACCACTTCGTCGCCCCGATCTAAAAAAGCCTCTAAAGCAGCTTTACCAAAATCCGCACTCCCAATCAACGCAACTCGCATCTTAGATGACCTTATCGTGATGTAAGGTCTTTAACTCTTCATTGGTATAACCCAACTCACTCAAAATTTCATTAGTATGCTCACCTAAGAGTGGTGAACGCGTCACTTCAGTTGGGCTATCGGACATCTTAATTGGGTTGCCAACAGTAAGATACTTTCCACGAATTGGGTGATCTACTTCGACAACGGTACCGGTAGCACGCAATGAAGGCTCTTCAGCAATTTCTTTCATGGATAGAATCGGGCCACATGGAACATCGAACTGATTCAAGATGTCCATGACCTCAAACTTGCTCATCGTCATTGTCCATTTTTCGATCTCGCCAAAGATCTCCATTAAATGGGGTAAGCGCGCCATTGGTGATGAAAAACGAGCGTCAGTAATCCAGTCTTCACGACCAATCACTTTGCAAATGGCTTCCCATACAGGGGCTTGAACTACCACGTAAATATAGGAGTTTGGATCAGTTTCCCAGCCTTTACATTTCACAATCCAGCCTGGCTGACCGCCGCCAGAGGCATTACCAGCTCGAGGCACGGCCTCGCCGAACTTACCATTTGGAAACTGTGGATACTCTTGCATGATGCCAACGCGATCGAGACGCTGCTGATCACGCAACTTCACGCGACATAAATTTAATACCGCATCTTGCATGGCTGCCAATACTTTTTGGCCGCGGCCAGAGTGGGTTCGTTGATACAGCGCAGTCACAATACCGAGGGCTAAATGCAAGCCAGTACCGCTATCACCAATTTGCGCACTGGTCACCATCGGAGGACCATCATCAAAACCAGTGGTTGATGCAGATCCGCCAGCACATTGCGCTACGTTCTCATACACTTTGCAATCTTCATAAGGACCAGGACCAAAACCTTTGACAGAAGCCATAATCATCATTGGATTGAGTTCTTGAATACGTTCCCAAGAAAATCCCATACGATCTAGTGCACCCGGTGCAAAGTTTTCAACTAAGACGTCACACTCTTTAATCAAGCGTTCCAGAATTTCTTTACCCTTGAGAGTTTTAGTATTAACGGTGATCGATCGCTTATTGTGGTTGAGCATCGTAAAATACAAGCTATCTGCATCTGGAATGTCACGCAGTTGACCACGTGTTGCATCTCCCTCGCCAGATTTTTCCACCTTGATCACATCTGCCCCAAACCAAGCGAGTAACTGCGTGCAGGTTGGTCCAGATTGAACGTGAGTAAAGTCGAGGATTTTGACCCCGTCTAGTGCTTTTGCCATGGCTTAAGTCCTAATAAAAATGAGAATTTTGAAATTTCGACAATTCTACCAGTGGGCAATCAGCTTAAATAGCACTTGCCCGATTTTTGGGCATAGATCTACTTAGGCCTTCAATTAGCGCTTCCTAAGAGCTATATGAGGCTAAAGCTAGCGGCTTTCAAGGTCAGAGATACGCTGCTTGAGAGTCTTCTCCTGGGCATAGCGCTCAGTCTCATCCCGAATCAATGCCACGATGCCATTAACTTTGTGATTCTCATCAAACAGCATGCCAACCGTAAACGCTATGGAAAGCATGCTGCCACTCTTATGGAGAGCCGGCACCTTTAATAATGATGAGCCATAGCGAGTGATCCCTGTTTCCATGGACTTGCGGCAGCCTTCGTTGTGCCGATGACGTTGGCGCTCTGGAACAATCAAATCCAAAGTATTGCCCAAAGCCTCTTCTTCTGAGTAACCAAAGATACGAGTAGCAGCAGGATTCCACAGCACAATTTTTTCATGGGCATCGACAACGATGATCGCGTCTCCGATGCACTCTACTAATTGGCTTAAATCAATATTGGTAATCATAATCTCAGTCTATAGTAGTTTGCGTGTGTCATTTTTCTTTTCTCTCTGAAAAATAAAAAAGGCGCCCCGCAGGAGCGCCTTCCAAATATCAGCGATGAATGCTCGCTATTAAACTGCTTTAGCTGTGTGCAATTTAGCGATGTCATCAGCACTGTAGCCAAGGTCAGCCAACACTTCATCAGTGTGCTCACCCAATACAGGAGATGGTTTCACTTCCACTTCCAAATCAGAGAACTTAATTGGGCTACCAATAGTCAAATACTTACCACGTACTTTGTGATCAACCTCAACGATTGAGCCGCTCTTACGCAAATCAGGCGAGTTAGCTAATTCTTTCATGGAGAGAACTGGAGCACATGGAATATCAAACTTGCGGAGGATATCCACAGCTTCATACTTAGTCTTATCCTTAAGCCAATCTTCAATGACTGCGAAGATATCAAAAATCTTGTCTTGACGAGCTTCAGCAGTCATATAGGCTGGATCTGTTGCCCACTCTGGTTTACCCAAAGCAGTTGTAATAGGCTCCCATGCGTGACCTTGAATCGTGAAATAGATGTAAGCGTTTGGATCAGTTTCCCAGCCCTTACACTTCAACACCCAACCTGGCTGACCGCCACCACCAGCGTTACCGCCGCGTGGAACTACGTCAGTAAAGGAACCGTGTGGGTACTGTGGATACTCTTCTAAGTAACCGATTTTGTCCAAACGCTGTTGATCGCGCAACTTCACACGGCATAAGTTCAATACAGCATCTTGCATTGAGCAAGAAACTTTTTGACCTTTGCCAGTTTTTTGACGTTGCATCAAGGCGGTCAGAATACCAATTGCTAAATGCATACCAGTATTAGAGTCGCCCAAAGCTGCTGCAGAAACTGTAGGAGGGCCATCCCAGAAACCAGTAGTAGAAGCAGCACCACCAGCACACTGAGCAACGTTCTCATACACTTTTAAGTCTTCATATGAGTGGCCATCGCTAAAGCCTTTTACTGATGCCAAGATCATTTTTGGATTGAGTTCTTGAATGCGCTTCCAAGAGAAGCCCATACGATCTAAAGCGCCAGGTCCAAAGTTCTCAACCATTACATCGGAAACTTTGATCATCTTTTCTAATACTTCCTTGCCTTCTTGAGTCTTAGTGTCGAGCGTCAAGGAACGCTTGTTACCGTTAAGCATCGTGAAGTACAAAGCATCGGCGCCTGGGATATCACGTAATTGACTACGAGTAACGTCGCCAGAACCTGGACGCTCAACCTTAATCACGTCAGCTCCATAAAATCCCAATAATTGAGTGCATGCAGGACCTGCTTGTACGTGGGTGAAGTCAATAATACGAATACCGTCTAATGGTTTAGTCATGTTTGTTTCTCCTTGAGTGTTACTTATTTATTGCTTAATTGAGTCTAAAAATATTAACTTTTACTTTTAATTGCTAATCGCTACTTATTTCTTTCCAGCTGCAGTCGATGGGTTCAAGTTCGTCAAACGTCCACTTTCAGTACCTGCGGTTTCATCAATAACAGCATTGATGAGAGCCGGTTTACCAGCAGCAATCGCTTCTGTTAATGCCGCTTCTAATTCTGCTGGGGTGGTGACGTAATAGCCTACCCCACCAAATGCTTCCATCATCTTGTCGTAACGAGCATTTTTTATGAATACAGTTGGGGCCACATCAGTGCCACCAGTAGGATTCTTATCGGTGCCACGGTATACGCCGTTGTTATTGAAAACAATCGTCGTGATTGGTAAGTTGTAACGGCAAATGGTCTCTAATTCCATACCACTAAAACCAAATGCGCTATCGCCCTCGACTGCAACTGTTGGCAAACCGCTAGTAACTGCAGCGCCAATCGCATAGCCCATGCCGATGCCCATGATGCCCCAAGTGCCAGAGTCAAAACGCTTACGCGGCTTGTACATATCGACAATCGCGCGGCAATAGTCGAGTGTATTTGCGCCCTCGTTAACCAAGTTCACATCTGGGTTCTTCTTAATCACATCACGAATGGCACGCAATGCACCATGGAAGTTCATTGGGCTTGCTTCTTTGGCAAGAGTTTCTGCCATCTTCGCAGTGTTCTTATCTTTCTTCTCATTAATCGCTGCAATCCATTCAGCGCTTGGCTTAGGAATAGAAGCAACGCCTTTTAAGAGTTCGCTAACACATGAACCAATATCGCCAATCAATGGTGCAGCGATCTGCACGTTGCTATCGACTTCATTTGCCTGAATATCAATCTGAATAAATTTCTTAGGCTCTTTACCCCAGGTCTTGCCTTTACCGTGCGCAAGTAACCAGTTCAAACGCGCGCCAACCAACATCACTGCATCAGCCTCAGCCAACACAAATGAACGTGCTGCAGAAGCAGATTGCGGATGATTGTCAGGTAACAAACCTTTGGCCATCGACATTGGTAAGTAAGGAATGCCAGACTTTTCGATCAAGTCACGAATCTCTTTATCTGCTTGGGCATAAGCAGCGCCTTTACCCAACAGAATCAATGGACGCTTAGCGCCTTTCAGTACGTCTAAAGCGCGTGCTACAGCATCAGCAGCTGGAATCTGGCGTGGTACTGGATCGATCACTTTGAAGATAGATTTCTTAGCTTCTTCAACTGGCATGGTTTGGGCCAATAACTGAGCTGGCAAGTCTAAATAAACTCCGCCTGGCCGACCAGAAACTGCTGCACGAATCGCACGAGCAAAACCAATGCCAATATCTTCAATGTGGTTGATGCGGTATGCAGCTTTGCAATATGGCTTAGCTGCATTGAGCTGGTCCATCTCTTCGTAATCACCCTGCTGTAAGTCAACGATTTCACGCTCACTCGAGCCAGAAATCAAAATCATTGGGAAACAGTTCACAGTAGCGTTCGCCAATGCGGTTAAACCATTCAAGAAACCTGGTGCAGAAACAGTCATGCAAATACCAGGTTGCTGAGTCATGTAACCAGCAATTGCAGCTGCGTTACCAGCGTGTTGCTCATGACGGAAACCAATAAAGCGGATGCCTTCTGCCTGAGCCAAACGACATAAGTCAGTAATTGGAATACCAACTAGACCAAAAATGGTGTTGAGGTCATTTGCTTTTAAAGCGTCAATGACAAGATGAAAGCCATCGGTTAATTGTGTGTTTTGATTATCTGTGGTCATAGAATTTAATATCAATTGCAGATCACCACTTGGTGATGGACTGATGCAATTTAGCTTTCGCTAGCTTCTCCAATAAAGTTATTAATCGCACTGCGGGTATTAGTCCCCGCTTAGGCAGTGATGAATATTAGGCTTGGGGTGGTCGTTCATCATTGACTTCGGTCAATTTCCCCCTAATTCAAGAGGCCCAAACCCATAAAACCTATATAAAAAGCTCTTTATGCTTTGTTTTAAGGCGGCTCAAGGTCTCCGGAGAGAGGTTGAGGTAGGAAGCTAGCTCTTTTTTGGGGAGTAGCTCAAATAAGTCTTCATATTTACGCAGGAAACGCTCTACCCGGCCTGGGGCATCGAGCATGTGCAAAGTAATGGTATGAGCCATGATCTCACTCATCAGCCGCATGACTTCAAATTCAAAGCTTTCTTTGAGAGACTTGTGCTGCTCCAGGAATTCAGCCCATTTTTTAAGAGGCATCCGGGCCACGCGGGCCTTAGTGACACTGGCGATGCTATAGGGGGCGGCAGTCTTTAGGCGCCAAGCAGCATAGCTAGTCTCAATATCTTTTTCAATGGCAAAACGCAGGATCATTTCCTTAGCGTCAGCACTAGACACAATGCGCTTCAGAATCCCATCTAAAACAAAGTATTGTTCCATTTGGTGATCACCTTGGTGCAGCACAATTTCTGATTTTCTGAGGTCTGAGATCTCTAAATGGCGCTCCAAATCGGCCATCACATCCTGATCCAAGCTTTTTAAGACTGAGTTTTGACTCAACTGAAGGCGAATCAGGTTTTTTTCGGGGTGCTTATCTAATGCTGTCATAAATCATTAATCCTAAGTTCTCTATTGTAGGCTTTTTTACCCTTAATTTAAGTGAATATCCTTCAAAATAGTCTAGAATTACGGTGTCGTGGTGCTCTATTGCAGTGCAATAGAGTTAAACGGGAAACACTAAACGTGTGCTGCCCCCGCAACGGTAAGTAAATGCACCTTTTCCTTCGGTGAAAGGTGTCAGGAATCTGACAAAGCCACTGTGCGCGTCAATCGCATGGGAAGGCCAGATTCTGAGATTTACTAGCCCGGATACCGGCCAAGACAGGTGGAATTTCGCGGACGGGGACCTTCGCGCGCCGATGACAGCGCCTGGTCCTGAGATCTTGCGCCCAATTGACGCTTGAACCCCTGCACGTGCAATTCTGTTCGACCCAGCTTACGGGGAAGTGAGCTAGGCATTCGATCACAGAAAGCATCACATGAAACAGCAGTTCAGTCAGAAAAAAATCGCCCTTCTTTGCGGCGCATTATTCGCCATCAGCAACCCATCCTTAGTATTTGCACAAAACTCTCAATCTACCGTCGTTGTAACCGGTTCGCGCTTTGAAGAGAATCTCAATGAAGTTCCTGCGAATGTCAAAGTCATTACGCGAGATGAGATAGCCAGCTCAACCTCAAATAACATTCCTGATGTTCTATCTCAAATTGGCGGCCTTAATGTTCGTAATATCAATGGAGGCGGACAACTCAATCTAGATGCCACAGTGGACATGGGTGGCTATGGAATGACAGCTGGTAGCACCACTCTAATATTGATCGATGGACAAAGAATTAATCCAATCGACTCTTCATCGGTTATGTGGGGATCCATTCCGATAGATTCAATTGAACGTATCGAGGTTCTTCAAGGTGGTGCCAGTGTGCAGTATGGCAACGGTGCAATTGGTGGAGTGATCAATATCATCACGAATGGAAATACTTCCAAACTCAATCAAGCGAGTACAAGTTATGGCAGTTACAACACTGTCATTAATAATATGATTCTGCGTGATACTTATCAGGACACCACTTACCAGCTAACGGCCAATACCTCCAATAGTCAAGGATGGCGACAGAATTCTGCAGCAAATGCCTACGCCTTTGATGCCAAAATAACCCAAAAATTTAATAGCATTGATAAGTTCTATATTGACTTAATTTATGGCTATACGAATCAACAGTTGCCTGGTGCTGTTATTGGACAGGTAGGGAGCGGTAACCCACAGTCAGCCTACTTCAAGAACATTGGAGCAAACAATACTGTCAACAACACAGGGTTTCGTTTTGGCGGCACAAAGGAATTGGCTGAAGGTTATATAGGAGAGTTGGATACATCCTATACCAATAAAACTTCGTTTAATTACTACCCTTTTTATGACACTGTGGCAGCCATCAATACCAGTAGTGGATCACCAGTGTGGTCAAACACGAATAACACACTTTCAGGCTGGCAACTCAATCTCTCGCCTCGTGTCAAAGCTAATTTTGGTCCTCTAGGAACAACGATTGTAGGGTACGAGTTCAATAAAGCTGCTCAAGGATCTGTTGGGTCGTACGGCTCAAATCAACTAAATAGTTACATGATTCGGGATGATTACATTACTAACCCTAACGGTCAAACCAATAATGTTCAAAACGCCTCTTTATTGAATCAGTCTCTGTATGGCCTTCTCAAACTACCTATAACGAATGGCATCAGCTTTACTGGAGGCGCAAGACATCAGAAACAGCAAGCAAATACGTATTACTCAGCCATCGGCTCAATAGATGGTCCTTCGACAGCAAATCAAACTTTTTCTGCCAACGCAGGGGATGCTGCGCTTAATTTCAATTACGCAAAGAACCAAAATCTCTACATTAAATGGAATCAATCGTATCGCTTCCCTAACATTGATGAATTTTGGGGTTCTGATCCAACCACCGGTGCGCAAGTTTTTAATGGGATCTTGAGGCCTCAAACTGCTCAAACCTATGAACTTGGTGGCAATTGGATGATCAAAAGTCTAAAAGTGAATAGCTCCCTATTCTCCTCTGTTTCTCAAAATGAAATAACCTACAACCCCACAACCGGGGCTAACTATAACTCTCCATACAATATCAATCGAAGAGGCATAGTTTTAGACTCTTCTATCAATCTGACAAATCGATTGAATATTGCAGGTGGTGGAAAGTTTCAACGCTCCTACTATGCTGATGGGCCATACATGGGTCAATCTGTAGCAGTTACGCCTGATTTGCTGCTAAATGCTAGAGCAAATTATTTAATCGACCAAAGTTGGTCTTTTGGTGGCGTGGTCAATTATGTTAGTACACAGCATTACGATGCCGGGACAAATACCACCTTATATAGCTCACTCGCATTAATGCCCTCTTACACTGTTGGCGATGTGTATTTAAATTACAAAACGGGAGGATGGGATACTAAATTCACAATTAAAAACGTGGGTAATGCTTTATATGCCACCTACGGGGGTTACACCTCCACCCAAGTCGCCAGCGGATCATTTGTGAATAATTATTACTACTACCCCAGTGATCGAAGAACATATTACTTAACAGCTAGATATACTTTTTGAGGTCTTTTAGCCTAAAACCAAGAGATTAAAGGGGAGCTTTCACAAGGTTTGAGCAAAAAGCTACAATGGCGTTATGAGTGAGCAAACCCCTTTCTCCCCTGACCTGACCGATACAGAAATCGAGTCCATCAGCGCCTCTGTAAAACGTTTGACCGATAAAGTTCAAGCAATAGCTGAGGCAGTTAAAAACTTAACGCAGAACCGGGTTCAGCTTGAGGGAAAAATTGAGGGTGCGCAAAAGCGTATTCAACACATTCTGAGCCGCTTACCAGAACAAAGTGATGGACGCCAACTGAATTTACTTGGCGAAACTATTCCACCCACCAACGTAGAGGATGATAGTGAGCCAACAACGCATTGAAGTAACCCTAGCTGGGCAAAAGATTACTCTTGCCACAAGCACAGAACACGAGCCTTTACTACGTGCGGCATGCGTATTGGTTGATGAGCAAATTCAACTGGCTATTAGCGGTGGTAATCGCAGTATTGAGCGCGCCAGTATGATGGCTGCACTTAAAATTGCCGGCGATCTGATTAAGCTGCAAAAACAATCACAACAAAGCCCCTCTTCTAACGTGAGCTCTGATGAAATTGCAAGACTTCAAGCAGAAATCCACACTCTTGAAGATCAAGTGGATGCCTTGATGCAAACCCTTTCCCTGCCTGGCTCGCCAAGGCCAATAGTTCCTTGAACCGATGCGCAAGCATCCGGAACGATCTTTACCTTGTGGGCGTGAGCGTTTTGCAGATTCACAGTGTCAACTTAGACTTGCTTACTCCCTGAATCTCTTAATGCACCCGAAGCAGAGTAGCCGTTCCACCTTGAACCTTAGGGTTCAGGATGACGGCCTAGCGGCTAAGGCGGGGAATCCATGTTACTAAGCGACATTCTGATGCTGATGCTGTGCGGAGGCGTCTCGGGATTTCTAGCGGGGCTTTTAGGTATTGGTGGTGGCATGATTCTCGTGCCATTCATGATCTTGGTTTTTAACCATTTGGGATTTAGCCAAGAAGTGATTGTGCATATGGCCATTGCAACTGGCATGGCCACTATTCTATTTACAACTACCTCTGCAATTTGGGCGCACCATAAACATGGCTCAATTGATTGGAAGTTAGTTGCCTCACTGAGCCCGGGAATGGTTTTTGGCGGCCTCATCGGTGGCAGTGAATTATTCGAAGCATTAAAAACCTCTTGGCTTTCACTCTTTTTTGCCATCTTTATAGTGTATTCATCCATTCAGATGCTGATCAATAAGAAGCCTAAAGCCGGTAGAGAATTACCGGGCCAACTTGGCTTATTTTCTTTTGGTGGATTTACCGGAGCTCTTGCAAGCTTAGTAGGTGCTGGCGGCGCTTTTATTACCGTGCCATTTATGCTTTGGTGCAACGTCAAACCTCACACAGCGATGGCTACGTCATCAGGCCTGGGATTTCCGATTGCAGCTGCAGCAACGATTGGCTATATGTACGGTAGTTGGGGTCAACCCAACCTTCCATCTGGATCTTTAGGCTTTGTTTATGTTCCGGCAGTTGCCTGCATTGTTGCCGTGAGTGTCTTCACTGCTCCGCTGGGTGCCAAGATGGCCAGAAAACTGGATGTCGCTCAACTCAAAAGGGTTTTTGGCATCATGCTGTTTTTCCTTGCAGCCTTCATGTTTAATGAAAGCCGCAAGGCATTCGGCTTTTAACTAGCTCGTATATTGCTGACGCAAGATATTCTTCTGCACTTTACCCATCGCATTACGAGGCAAGTCAGCAACGATTTCTAAACGCTTTGGAATCTTAAAGTTCGCAATCTGCGTTTTTAAACTAGCAATCATTGCCTCGGCATTCAATTTAGCACCAGCTTTTGGTACTACAACCGCCATCACAGCCTCACCAAAGTCTGGATGTGGAATCCCGATCACTGCACTCTCATCTACGCCATCCATATCATCAATAAAGCCTTCGATCTCTTTTGGATACACGTTGTAACCACCAGAAATAATGAGGTCTTTGCTGCGGCCAACGATACATAAGTAGTCTTTTGGAGCTTTGCCACCATTGGCATCGCCACCCCAACGTCCAACGTCACCAGTCTTGAACCAACCGTCTTTGGTAAATTCTTCTGCAGTCTTTTCAGGCATACGCCAGTAGCCCGGGAATACATTTGGGCCCTTAACTTGAATGCTACCAATTTCATCAAGGCCGCAGGACTTATTACTTTCATTGACCACGCGAACTTTGACACCAGGTAATGGCAAGCCAACAGAACCGCCTACACGAGCACCTTTGTAAGGATTGGAAACCAGCATAACGGTTTCACTCATGCCATAGCGCTCCAGAATCGGCTGTCCAATCACCTGTTTGAAAGTATTGAATGTTTCTGTGAGTAATGGTGCTGATCCAGAAATAAACAAGCGCATATTGCGTGCTACTTTTTTATTAAATCCTTTGTCTGCTAATAAACGGACATAGAAAGTAGGCACACCCATCATGACTGTAGACCTTGGCATCTGATGGATCAGTTGCGCCGTATCTAAACGCGGCAACCAAATCATCTTGCTGCCATTAATTAAAGCGCCATGAGCCGCGACGAATAAACCATGCACATGGAAAATAGGTAATGCATGTAATAGCACATCCCCTTTTTGCCAGCCCCAGAATTTTTGCAAGACTTGCGCGTTACTTCCCAAGTTTTTATGGGTAAGCATAGCGCCCTTGCTGCGGCCGGTAGTACCTGAGGTATACAGAATGGCTGCGAGATCATCGTCTTTAGATACAACTGTCTTAAATTTGTCACTTAAGCCAGCTGCGCGGTCAAGTAATGTACCGGTACGGTTTTCATCAAGAGTTAAGACATGCTTAGTGCCTGCCTTTGTAGCCACTTTAGATACCCAAGAAAAATTCTTACTACTGCAAACAACCACAGCAGGCTGCGCATTCTCTAGAAAATATTGGATCTCAGCAGACTGATAGGCTGTATTAAGCGGCAAATAGACATAGCCCGCACGAATCGTCGCCAAATATAAGAAAAGTGCCTCAGGGGACTTCTCAACCTGGACAGCAACCCTTGAGCCAGCTGGAAGCTTAAGACTCTTGAGTAAATTCGCCATCTTGGCAGTGGCGCCCTCAAGGTCAGCCCAAGAGTAATAAAGCCCATCATGCGTTTCTAATGCACATGCTTTTTTATCTTTTGGAAATCCTCTTTCCAATAGTGAATATAAATTCATGAAATCATTCCTTAATTGCTTAGAGTCTTAAACTATTGGTGCGCCCATTACCCAATTTGATAGGCCAGTGGCAATTTCTGGGAAGAAGCAGAGGAGAACCACAGAAAGAAGCATGATGACAACAAAGGGCATTACACCATAGATGATTTCACGTAAGGTGATATCCGGAGCAATATTTTTAATAACAAAAATATTCAAGCCGACCGGAGGGTGAATCAAGCCTGTTTCCATCACGATAGTCATCACCACGCCAAACCAGACCAAATCAAATCCAGCTGCACGCAGAGGCGGCAAAAAGATCGGTGAGGTCATCAAAATAATAGAGACTGGTGGCAAAAAGAATCCCAATACAATCACCATCGCTAAAATTGCTGCTAACAATACCCAACGCGAAGCGCCGAGATCGACAATAGCCTGCGCAGCAGACTGACTCAGGTGCAAATAACTCATCACATTCGCAAATAAAAGCGACATACCAATGATGAACATCAGCATGGATGCTTCACGGATCGTGACATCTAGTAAAGGATAGAGATCCTTGAAGCGCCACATCCTGTAAATAATGGCAATCAATAGAAATGCAAATACCGCACCTAAACCCGCAGTTTCTGCCGGAGTAGCGTATCCGCCGTACAAGGCAACCATCACGCCAATTAATAAAACCAAGAAAGGCAATACCCTAGGCAATGCCATCATCTTTTGTTGCGCTGTGTAGGTTTGACGATCTAAGATTGGATTAGGAATCTTATCAACAGCATATGATTCGTAGGCTACTGAGTACTCTTTGCGGAAACGATAAATCGTATAGCCCGAAAAGAAGATGACCAGCATGATTCCAGGACCAATTGCTGCCAAGAATAAACGGCCAAGTGATTGCTCAGCAGCAACAGAATACAAAATCATCGTAATAGAGGGTGGCAACAAAATACCGAGGGTGCCACCAGCAGCAATTATCCCGGCTGCAAAACCAGGAGAATAACCACGCTTACGCATCTCCGGAATGCCAGCGCTACCAATAGCGGAACAGGTTGCAGGACTTGATCCAGCCATCGCAGCAAATAAGGCGCAAGCGAATACGTTAGCAACCCCTAAGCCCCCAGGAACCTTACCCATCCAAACGTGAAGTGCATCATATAAATCTTTACCAGCACGAGATCGGCCGATAGCCGCACCCTTCAAAATAAAAAGCGGTATGGACATCAGAGTGATGCTAGACATCTCCTCATATACGTTTTGTGCAACAGTATCAAGAGATGATGCCGGCATAAAGAAATACATAAAGATAATTGCCACAATACCTAAGGCAAAGGCAATTGAAATCCCTGAAAACATAATCAACAGAGTGACAACCGCAAACAAAAGTCCAATGGCTAAAACAGACATAATTAGTGACCACCCCTAATAAGATCAGGAGCTACTGCCTTTCTGATGAAGATTTGTAAAAATAATTGGAACGTCAGCAAGGCCATGCCAGCGAACATCATTGCGTAAGGAACCCACAAGGAAGGAGCCCATGTGGAGTTGGTCACTTGACCATCAACCCATGCTTCATGAAGTAAATCCCAAGTTTTCACAGAGAAAAATGCAAAAAATAGACAGGAAATAATATCGATGATGATGGCGCGCACTTTGTTTACTGGATGCGGCAGCAAACCTTCAATTGCAGAAATACCAATATGCCCACGCTTTTCTTGAACATAGGAACTACAAAGAAAAGTAACCCCCACCAAGCAGAACAAAGCAGCTTCGTCTTGCCAATCATTTGCTGCATGAAATATTCCACGCGACATAACGCTGTAGCTCAAGATTAAGGCTGCCGCCATCAGGGCAATTGAGCCAAGCCAGACTAGGCATTTATTCACCATAGTCATAACCCTGTAGGCGGCCTCCAAAATTTTCATCATTTTAGCTAATCTTCTCTGCAGAGCGCATCATCGCTGCGCAAGTTTCATTACGCTCAGCAAATTCTTTCCATGCCGAGACTTTAGCTACAGCTTTCCATTTTTCCACTACGGATGCATCTAATTCATATACTTTATTACCAGCCTTTGCAAAGGCAATGGAAGCATCGATATCATCAAGTTTTGCTTGCTCAGTACCAAATTTTTCCATATCAGTGCCAACTGCCATAATAATTTCACGCTGTTTTGCTGGCAATGCATCAAACACTATTTTTGACATCATGAGTGGCTCTAACATATACCAGTAAGATTTATTTTTAGCGGAGGTAAAGTTTTTAGTCAGCTCTGCTAATTTGAATGACATCAAGCTCGCTGAGGAGGTATAGGCAGCATCTAATGAGCCTGTTTGAACTGCCTGATAGATTTCATTAGAAGGGATTGAGGTCATGACCGAACCGCCCGCTGCTTTCAGCATAGCGTCAAACTCTCGACTTCCACCGCGCACTTTTACACCCTTAACGTCATCAGGAACGATGATTGGGCCAGAACGCGTTGCAACGCCGCCAGCTTGCCAAACCCAGCTAACAATAATAATGCCCTTGGACTCCATTACCTTATTCAAGATCTTGCCAACTTCAGCATTCTTCCATTTAGCACCCTGATCGTAGCTAGTGACCAACCCCGGCATCAGACCAATATTGGCCTCAACAACTTCACCGCCTGCATAAGGCATTGGATAAAAACTCAAATCTAACGCCCCTTTGCGTAAAGCACTAAATTGGGCGTTGGTTTTCATCAAAGAAGATTGCGGATAAACATCAAACTTTAGGGCGCCATTTGTTTTCTTACTGACTTCATCAGCAAATTTCTTGCATAGGCGATCTCGGAAATCTGTGCCGCTTGGAAATTGATGTGAAATTTTCAGTGTTTGAGAGGCGGCAGTTTGTGCCCATGCATTAATGTCATATCCGGCAACGGATGCGCCTGCTGCACCAAGCAATAATGTTCGACGCAGCTGACTAATTTCCTTTGAATCTGTCATATTGATCTCCTTGATAACTATTATTTTGTAAACATCAGTTAATGCACTTTGCCAATTTTATGAGTTCTGACTTTTTCGCTACATCATTTTAAAGCGAATCTCTTAGCACTACTCTGAGCAGTTGCTACTCCAAAACCCTATCTAGGGCACCATTAAACGGCCTACTGCCCTTGAATAATCAATTTCACCTTGAGTAAACCGCTCATGGTTCTCCTCTACGGCAGAAAGATCATATAAATAATTAACCATTAATGCTGCTGATTCACGCAGACCCTTACGCGAAAGATCGGCTGACCAATTGATTTGATGTAGCTTTGCGCCATTTCCTAAATGAAACTTAGCAACAGGATTACCATTGCGTCCTGCTGAGCCGAGCCCTAAGTAAATACTGGCGAGACATAGTAAAGCTGATTTTTCTTTTGCAGTCGCAGTATCAGGATGCCAGCCAGCACTTAAACGCTCAGTCCAAGAGCGTTTCGCTAAACCCAAAGTTTCTAGTGATTGCTCCCGCGCTATTCGAATCGCTGGCTTCAGTTGCACACTAAATTTTTCGCCATCGATATCAGCGCCACTAGCAACCCAATCAATAAACCCAGGGATAGGCGATAAAGTGACAAAAGTTTTAAGACTTGGAAACTCTTCATGTAATTGTTCAGCAACGCGCTTGATCAAGAAATTACCCATGGAAACACCACGCAAACCAGGCTCACAGTTACTAATAGAATAAAAAGCTGCAACTTTATAACTTGAGGTTTGATGCACTGTCTCAGCCTTTTTATCTACCAGCGGCGTAATTACTGCAGGTATTTCTGGCAGGAGAGCAACCTCAACAAAGATTAGTGGCTCACTTGGTAGTTGAGGATGAAAGAATGCAAAACATCTACGGTCAGGCTGCAGGCGGCGACGTAGATCATCCCAGCCGTCAATTGCATGCACCGCTTCGTGTTGAATGAGTTTCTCTAAAATCTCAGCTGGTGATTTCCAATCCACCCGATGCATTTTTAAGAAACCGGGATTGAACCAAGAAGATAAAAGATGCCGCAAATCAAAATCAACCGCAATTAACTCAGGCTGCTTATCAAGTAGTTGCAAAAGATCTCGGCGCATTGCTACCAAAGCTGCAGTACCATTTGTTGCACGATTTAAGCGACGAAATAATTCTTGCCTAGGCGGCTCAGCAACACGTTGCAATTTAATGTAATTGCGAGCATTACCTTCTGCAGAAAAATTTTGTGCTGCAGACATTACCGCTACTGGATCTGGATTCAGCTTTTGAAATAGGAAAGTAAAAAACTTGGCGTGCTGATCCTTAGTAAGCTTGCGATAGTTATGAATGACATCGTCAGCCATGCTAACGGCATTAGATTCACCGCGCTCAGAGATGAGGCGATTCACGGCACCAGTAAGGCGCGAAAAATAACGGGCTTTTGCTAACTTTTCAAGCATCTAGGTCTTTTCAGAAATACTAACGACAAAAAACGATCATTCAATGTATTCCTGCAAATGCCTTGAAATCCATTAAGTTAGTGATTGTAACTAAAGGATGTCGATATTTATATATTTTTGCAATGCAACATGAGGGCTTCAGCCCTTAAGGATGTCTTTATTCGATGGACTTTGGTTTAAATGAGCCCATCAAGTAAATACCAAGCAAGATCATCGGCACACATAACCACTGCCCCATGGATAAACCTAAACCTAAGAGGCCCAAGAATGTATCTGGTTCACGTGCATATTCAGCTAAGAAACGGCAGATGCCGTAACCCAATAAGAAAAGTCCCGAGACCTGACCTACGCGATGTTGCTTCCCGGAATACATCCACAACACTACACCAAGCAAAATACCCTCGCCCAGTAATTGATAGATTTGAGATGGGTGGCGCGGGATGTTATCAACCATTGGAAAGACTATAGACCAAGGAAGATCGGTAGGCCTACCCCACAACTCGCCATTAATGAAATTACCTAGTCGACCAAACGCCAAACCAAAAGGTACTAAGGGAGCTACTAAATCACTCACGACAAAAAAAGTAGTCTTACGTTTTTTTGCAAACCAATACAAAGCAAGTAACACACCTAAAAGACCGCCATGAAAAGACATGCCGCCTTCCCAGATCTTCAACATATCTAAAGGATGAGTAAGGTAATGGCCAGGCATATAAAACAGGGTGTAGCCCAAGCGACCGCCAAGAACAACGCCTAAGACGCCTGCAAATAATAAATCTTCGAGATCTTTATAGGTCCAACCTAGAGCCTGATAGCGTGGGGCACGAATACGCAAACGACCTAACAATAAAAATTGTGCAAAAGCCATGAGATACATTAATCCATACCAATGAATTGCAAATGATCCAATGCGAATCGCAGCTGGATCAAACTGTGGATGAATCAACATAGAGTATTAACTCTGAGATTGATCAAAGTTATGCAACTCATGACCTAGATCGCGGTAAGCCTTGTAACGCTCGCGCCCGGCTAAGCGTTCCGCTTCATCGACAGTGACCACCTCAACAATTCGGGGAAAGCGCGCTACTAAAGCAGCCACATCTTGCGGCATCCGCATCCCCAAGTGAATCATGACATCTGCATGTGGCAGACTCGATAAAGCTGGAGAAGCAAAGTCATCACTTAAAACAATCGGAGTTTCTGTAGCAAGCTCATCATCAATAAAGCAATGGGGTAAAAAATCAGCACTACTAAAAGTCCAAAGTAACTCATCTAGCTTTTTTAAATCCGTCTGCTCACCAACCATCACAATGTTGCGAACTGGCTGACCCTCAGGAGTAGCGCTCCAAATTTTGCGTGTGAGGCGACAAGCATATTCCAGCTTGTCAGCGACATTGCTATGAAAATCGATACGGGCCATATAAGGGGAAAGCTTACTTCTGCTCAAGCAAAAAATTCACTAGCAAAGGTACTGGACGACCAGTAGAACCCTTTGCAGCGCCACTCTTCCAGGCAGTGCCAGCAATATCTAAGTGAGCCCATTTGTACTTTTCAGTAAAGCGTGACAAGAAGCAAGCAGCAGTAACACTGCCTGCTGGACGCCCACCAATGTTAGCAACGTCAGCAAAGTTTGATTTGAGTTGCTCATGATAGGCAGCGTCTAATGGGAGGCGCCACACAGTATCTAAGGAGGTCTTGCCTGCCTTGGTCAAGGCATTGACCAAACCTTCGTCTTCTGAAAATAATCCACTGTGCACATGACCTAACGCAATAACACATGCTCCTGTTAAGGTCGCGATATCAATTACCGCTTTAGGCTTAAAGCGCTCGACATACGTTAACGCATCACACAGAATTAAACGGCCTTCAGCATCTGTATTCAGAATCTCAATTGTTTGCCCTGACATACTCTTCACAATATCGCCCGGTCGAGTTGCTTGGCCTGAGGGCATGTTCTCGCAAGTTGGAATCACGCCAATGACATTCTGATTGAGCTTCATTAAGCCAGCCGCATATAGAGTGCCAATCACTGAAGCAGCACCACACATGTCGTACTTCATCTCATCCATGGCTTCACCAGGTTTCAAGGAAATGCCACCAGTATCAAACGTAATCCCCTTGCCTACCAAGACAATCGGCGCATCAGTAGTTTTGCCGCCTTGATGACGCATGACAATAAATTGGGGTGGCGTTTCAGAACCCTGGGCAACAGATAAGAATGAGCCCATACCTAAGGCTTCAATTTGCTTGCGGCCCAGCACTTCAACCTTCAAGCCAACTTTCTTACTCAAGCCTTGAGCCGTCTTAGCCAAGTAAGTAGGCGTACAAATGTTCGGAGGAAGATTACCCAAGTCTTTTGCTAAATACATACCTTCAACCATGGCAAGGCCTTGCTCCACAGCAAGCTTCAGCTCTTTAGCGCAAGCATTATTACCAGCAAAAACTAAATGTTTGAAAGTATCTGCCTTATCTTTTACTTTAAATTTCATGGCTGGTTGACGCACACCAAAACGATAGGCTTGATCGCCTCCATATTGGATAGTTAAGCGCACTTCTTCAGCAATCAATTCTGATTTTTGTGCAAAGCTTGGCACAAACCAAAGCGCATTTTCAATCGAACCTCCACTTAAGGCTTTCAATCCTGCGCGCACTACTTTAGAAAAACTAGTCAGACTGCGTTCACTTGCCAGATGTAAATCACCCAAACCTAGTAATAGAACACGTTTTGCCTTTACGCCATTTGTAGCCCATGGTTTTTCAGCACGCAAGAGGCAGACAGATGATTGCTTGTCATCAAGATCCCCTAGCAAGTTGGCATGACTCACTGAGCCACTCAGCAAGCGGTCAAGCTCAGCCAAAAATCCAGACTTATTCTTGGTAGCTTTTGCACCGCTAAAACTATCAAAGTCAGCTTTGGAATAAGCTAAAACTAAACAGTCTGAAGTGTGGGCCAGGAGGCTTTTTAGACTGGAATTAAGGGCTTTTGCACTTTGGAGGTCAGCTTGAGGGAAAATCTTGGTACTAAATTGAATTGTCATAATCTATAGCGGTATGTTTAAGTCGTATCAAGGGGCAGGAAAGTACTAAAAACGGTCTTTTATCCATTATCCTCCGACATGAGAAGAACTTCTTTTATCTGCACCAATATAAGCTAATTAAACCCCACTAATAACCCCAGAATCCAGATAAACAGTTTCAGATGATTTTTAAACAAGCCCTCCGCCGCGAACTCAGTTTTACAACTGGCGGGGTCTTTTTGGTCTTGGTGACCATTATGGTTACCACCTTGGTCATTCGAATCTTGGGTTTTGCTGCCAACGGTGCTGTCAACCCAGAAGATGCTCTGGTGTTAATTGCACTGGCTACTCTTGGTTACATGGCAGTCTTACTCACCGTCTCCCTCTTTGTTGCGACGCTCATCGTTTTAGTGCGCTGGTACAAAGATTCAGAAATGATTGTGTGGTTTGCAAGTGGCTTAAGTATCACTAATTTAATTCGCCCCATTCTGCAGTTTGCAACACCACTGATTATTATTATTGCGCTGCTGGCACTCTTTGTATGGCCTTGGGCAAATCGCGAATCAACACTGATTAGTCAACGCTTCCAACAGCGTGATGATGTTTCTATGGTGAGCGCTGGGCAATTCAAAGAATCCGCTAAAGCAGAGCGGGTGTTCTTCATTGAGGAACTTGATGTTGATAAAAATGAAGTAAAAAATATTTTTGTTGCTGACTCTAAGAATGGAAGGATGAGTGTTGCTGTCTCCTCTAGTGGTTTCATTCAAAACTCTGAAGGCGGGGAAAAGTCTATCGTGCTGCACAACGGTCGACGCTATGAGGGTCAACCGACGCAGCCTGACTTCAGAATTTTGGAATTTGATGAGTACAGCACCAAAATTCGGAGTAAAGAAACCTTAGCTCCGGCACCACGCGATCGAGAAAAGACCGTCACTGAGTTACTCGCTGATACTAATCCCAATAACATCAGCCAAAATCGCGCCGAATTGCTCTGGCGTATTGGCCTGCCACTGATGGCCCTTGGATTAGTGCTGATTGCAATCCCGCTAGCCTACGTTAACCCGCGTCTTGGTAACTACACTGCCATGTTCTATGCGGTCTTAATTTATTTAATCTATAGCAATCTACTAAACCTGACGCAGAACTTTGTTTCTCAAGGAAAGGTTAGTATGTTTGTTGGCATTTGGCCAATCCATGTATTGGCATTTTTAATTGCCTTTGCCCTCATTCGAAATCGCATTAATCCCTCTTTAAAATGGTGGCGTCGCCAATTGCCTGCTGGATTTACGAGTAAATGAAACAGTTCTTTCCCTTCATTTATGAACGCTACCTAGCCAAGCAAATTTATGCGGCGTTTGGTTTTATTTTGTTTGCCCTTGTCGCCCTATTCTTATTCTTCGATATCTTGAGTGAGCTTGGATCAATCCAGGGCGGTTACACGCTGCCCCTTGCCTTACTGCATGTTCTCCTAAAAGCGCCTAGCCGAATTTCTGAAATTATTCCAATTGCAGGACTGATTGGCAGTATTTACGTCTTTGCAATGCTCGCTAGTCAATCCGAATTTACGATCCTTCGTATTGCCGGATTAGATGTGAAACGCGCCCTGATCACCCTTACCAAAATCTCACTCCCACTCATAGCGCTCACACTCATCATGAGCGAATGGATTGGCCCATATGCCGAAAACAAATCAGAGCAACTTCGCATGAAAGCCTTGGGCTCTGTTTACTCATCCCAATTCAGAACCGGAGTTTG
Organism: Polynucleobacter nymphae; assembly: GCF_018882155.1. Taxonomy (GTDB): domain Bacteria; phylum Pseudomonadota; class Gammaproteobacteria; order Burkholderiales; family Burkholderiaceae; genus Polynucleobacter; species Polynucleobacter nymphae. The sequence continues at coordinate 220,471 of NZ_JACVPA010000002.1, read as the reverse complement.
GGTAAAAGACCGGCTGCGCGATGAAGATGGTAGTGGTCCAGTAAGGCCTGGCGTCCGTTATGTCAACGTCGGCAAGATCGATAAAGATAATGAAATCAGCAATATCCGAATGTATGAGTTTAATGATACTTATCACCTGCTCTCTATTAGAACCGCTACATCAGGCCAGTTCGATGAAACTGGTATCTGGGTGCTAAACGATGTTACAGAAACGCGCTTTAAAGAAATCAAGCAAGCCGACCCATTGAATCCGGTATTTTCCGCGCAGACATTTAGACACCCCATACTGACACTAGAGTCAGAAGTGACACCTCAGATTTTGAGTGTCTTACTCATTAACCCAGAAAAAATGTCTATTGTTAGTTTGGGTCGCTTCATTTCTCATCTTCGCGATAACAAGCAAGATGCGCAACGCCATGCCATTGCCTTCTGGAAGAAAGTGATTTACCCTCTCACGATTTTTGTGATGCTAGCTTTAGCATTGCCTTTTGCTTATTTAAAAGTACGTGCCGGTAGTGTTGGCATTAAAGTTTTCGGTGGAATCATGCTTGGCATGAGCTTCCAACTCTTTAACTCCTTATTCTCAAACGTGGGCCTATTGGGATCTTGGCCTGCCTTGATGACTGCCTTAACACCACCCCTCCTCTACTTCCTCCTAGCGCTAGTAGGGTTGCGCTGGGTATCTAAAGCTTAATACCCAAAATTCATTTAGAATTTGATTCCTATATCTTTGTTGATATATAGATAGGAATCCTTATGAATCTCCACCAATTCCGTTTTGTACGTGAAGCCGTTAGGCAAAACTTTAATCTGACAACGGCAGCTAAGGCCCTCTTTACTTCTCAACCTGGCGTATCTAAGGCCATTATCGAGCTCGAAGATGAGTTAGGTGTGGAGATCTTTCGCCGCCACGGTAAACGCATTCGCTCACTCACTGAGCCAGGTAAACGTATTTTGACTTCTGTCGAGCGCATCTTGGACGAAGTTGAAACTTTGAAACGGGTTGGTAAAGATTTTGCGAGTCAAGACCAAGGCAGTTTGGTCATTGCAACAACGCATACACAAGCTCGCTATGCACTTCCTAAAGTCCTCATGGAATTTACCAAGCGTTTCCCAAAGGTACGCGTCAGCATTGCGCAAGGTAACCCTGGACAAATTGCTGAGCTACTCACCCATGATCGAGCTGATATCGCGATTGCCACTGAAGGCATCGCCAATACGCCTGGAGTCCTTGCGCTACCTGGTTATCAATGGCAGCATGTTGTGATGGTGCCATTAAGTCACCCACTCCTAAATCAAGCTACAGTCACTTTAGAAGAGATTGCAAAGTACCCCATCATCACCTATGACAAGGCCTTTGCTGGCCGCAGTAAAATTGATGCCGCTTTTGCACAAAGAAATATCACACCAGATATTATTTTGGAAGCGATTGATGCGGACGTCATTAAAACTTATGTAGAAACTGGTATGGGCATTGGCATCGTCGCAGGCCATGCTTATGACCCAGAACGAGATCGCAATCTAAAAGTAATTCAAGCAACTCATTTATTTGGCAATAACGTGACCCATCTTGGCGTCAAACAAGGCGCCTATCTGCGCTCTTTTGTGTATACCTTTATTGAGCTCTTCTCGCCGACCTTGACAAAGAAAATCGTCGAGCAAGCCATGAATAACGAATCAGACTCGTATGAGATTTAAGATTTTGAAATCTCTCAAAGACTGAGCCGTCATTTGAGTGGTGCCTCGGGGCGGACTCGAACCGCCACGCCTTGCGGCACCGGATTTTGAGTCCGGCACGTCTACCAATTCCATCACCGAGGCAGGTGTTTGCAGTGGAAATTCTGCTCACTTTGATGCTTTGTTACTGCTAAGAGATGAGAGTGTAACAAAAAATGACTGGCAATCCTCTACCTTTGATCTAGAACCCTTTAAAATGAGGACTTCTAGCCAAATTATTAAAAGGAATTACCCGTATGGCCGGCCACTCGAAATGGGCCAATATTCAGCACCGCAAAGGTCGTCAAGACGAAAAGCGCGGCAAGATTTGGACAAAACTCATTAAAGAAATTACTGTCGCTGCTAAATTGGGTGGCGGTGACATTGCTACCAATCCTCGCTTGCGCCTAGCGATTGATAAAGCGAAAGACTCCAATATGCCTAACGACAATGTGCAAAGAGCGATTGCCCGTGGTACTGGATCGCTTGAAGGCGTGAACTACGAAGAGATTCGTTATGAAGGTTATGGCATGAATGGCGCCGCGATCATTGTGGATTGCTTGACGGATAATCGGACTCGGACAGTTGCAGAGGTACGCCATGCTTTCAATAAAAATGGTGGCAATATGGGCGCTGAAGGATCGGTTGCCTTTCTTTTTAAGCATTGCGGCCAAATGTTATTTGCACCAGGTACGAGCGAAGATCAACTGATGGAAGTTGCTCTTGATGCTGGCGCAGAAGATGTCATTACCCATGATGATGGCTCACTTGAAGTACTCTCTCCTGTCCCTGACTTCACTAAAGTTCAGGATGCCATTAGTAAAGCTGGTCTTAAGCCTGAATTGGCTACTGTAGCGATGCGTCCTGAAACTGAGATCACTTTAGAAGGTGATCAAGCAGAAAGCATGCAAAAACTACTAGACGCCCTTGAAAATCTAGACGATGTTCAAGAAGTATTTACAAACGCAGCTCTTTAAATAGAACTTTTACTCACTATGAAAATTCTTCTCATTGGATCCGGTGGACGCGAACATGCTTTAGCTTGGAAGCTTGCCCAATCGCCCCAAGTACAAACCGTCTATGTGGCCCCGGGCAATGGTGGCACTGCTACCGCCAAGCAAGGTGCAGCAGGTATCGAGAACTTACCGATCACCGACTTACAAGAACTAGCGAATTTTGCTAAACGCGAAAAGATTCATCTCACCGTGGTTGGACCGGAAGCGCCTTTAGCTGCCGGTATTGTGGATGTCTTCCGCAATCAGGGTTTACGTATTTTTGGCCCAACGCAATTAGCAGCACAACTAGAGTCTTCTAAAGATTTTTCCAAAGCATTTATGAAACGTCATGGTATTCCAACTGCGGATTACCAAACATTTAGCAACATTCTTGAAGCGCATGCATACATTGACGCCAAAGGTGCACCGATTGTGATTAAAGCTGATGGCCTTGCTGCTGGCAAAGGTGTGGTGGTTGCCATGAGCTTAAGCGAAGCGCATGCCGCAGTAGGCATGATGCTTGCTGATAACAAATTGGGTAATGCTGGCGCAAGGGTTGTGATCGAAGAGTTTTTGACTGGTGAAGAAGCAAGTTTTATTGTGCTCGTTGATGGCAAAAATGTATTGGCTTTAGCAACTAGTCAAGATCACAAGCGCTTACTCGATGCCGACCAAGGTCCCAATACTGGCGGCATGGGTGCCTACTCCCCCGCCCCTGTTGTCACACCAGAAATCCATGCACGGGCACTACGTGAAGTCATCATGCCAACGGTTAAAGGGATGGCATCTGATGGCATCCCCTATACAGGTTTCTTATATGCTGGCCTGATGATTAGTCCCGATGGCAAGATCAAAACTTTAGAGTTCAACTGCCGCATGGGCGACCCAGAAACGCAACCGATCATGGCACGCCTTCGGAGTGATCTAGTAAATGCCTTGGATCATGCTGTTGATGGCAAGCTCAATGAAGTTGATCTGAAATGGGACCGTCGCACTGCCTTAGGCGTAGTGCTGGCAGCTCACAACTATCCAGATACCCCGCGTCATGGCGATATGATTAGCGGCATTCCTGCTGATACTGAAGATCAAATCACTTTCCACGCAGGCACTCAACTGCAAGATGGCAAAATACTGACTTCGGGTGGTCGAGTGATGTGTGTAGTAGGCCTTGCTGATACCGTGCGGGGCGCACAACAAAAAGCCTATGATGCAATTAATCAGATTCAGTTTGATGGCATGCAATATCGTAAAGATATTGGCTATCGCGCAATCAAGTAAATAGGTAGGCACACTTGACAACACAACAGACACAAATTGACATCGCAGCCCTGAGAGATTATTTCTTGGGTTTGCAAGATCGCATTACTAGCGCAATGAGTGCGCTTGATGGTAAAGCTTTTATTGCTGACGAATGGCAAAAACCTGAAGATAGCAAACTCAAGGGCTATGGTCGCACCTGTACTTTGGATGGCGGCAACATTTTAGAAAAAGGTGGCGTAGGCTTCTCGCACGTCCGTGGTGATCAAATGCCGCCCTCCGCTTCCCACCATCGCCCTGAAATGGCTGGTCGTAGCTTTGAGGCACTAGGCATGTCATTGGTATTTCATCCCCATAATCCCAAAGTCCCTACTACTCATATGAATGTGCGCTGCTTTATTGCGCAAGCCCCAGATAAAGAACCGGTTTGGTGGTTTGGTGGTGGCTTTGACCTCACGCCTTATTACGGCGTTGATGAAGACTGCAAACACTTTCATCAAACTGCTAAAGATGCTTTAGACCCCTTTGGTAATGAGCTCTATCCACGCTTTAAAAAATGGTGTGATGAATATTTTTATTTAAAGCATCGTGATGAACCTCGCGGAATTGGTGGCGTTTTCTTTGATGACTTCAATGAACTTGGCTTTGAGAAGAGTTTTGCAATGACCCGTGCAGTGGGTGATTCCTTTATCAACGCCTATTTGCCAATCGTACAACGCCGCTATCAAGATACATTCACACCTGAAGAAAAGTCTTTCCAAGAATATCGACGTGGCCGTTATGTGGAATACAACCTGATCTTTGACCGCGGCACGATCTTTGGACTTCACTCTGGTGGACGAACTGAGTCTATTTTGATGTCGATGCCCCCGGTAGTGCAGTGGTGGTACAACTATCAGCCCAAGCCTGGAACTCCTGAGGCTAAGCTTTACGATTACTATCTCAAGCCACGCGATTGGTTAGCTTGAACGCTCCAAAGAAAATTGGCATCCTCGGGGGAACTTTTGATCCACCCCACATTGGTCACTTAAAGGTGGCTAGTCACTTTGCAAAAGTATTGTGCTTAGATGAGCTACTGCTTATTCCGAGCGGTGAACCATGGCAGAAAGGCTTAGAGATCACGCCTGCAAAAATTCGCCTTCAACTTACCGAAGCTGCTGGCATTGATTTAGCCAGGGCATTTTTATATCTTCAGATCCCCACCCAAATTGGGATTGATCGAATTGAGATGGATCGTGCTGGGCCTAGCTACACTATTGATACTGCGCAAGCGCTCCGCGAGCGCTTTGGCCCAGAGAGTAGTTTGACTTGGTTAATGGGTGCAGATTCTCTAATTCAACTACCGACTTGGAATTCCTGGAAAGGCTTATTTAGGTACATGAACTTGGCAGTAGCCAGCCGACCCCATTTTGATTTGGCTACACAGATGAGTCCTGAAATTGAGGAATTATTAGAGCTACATCAAATAAATGATCCAGCTGCCCTTGAAAATAGTCCTGCTGGCCTCATCTATATTGACAAGAGCCTATCAGTAGACCTTTCGTCTACTGAGTTACGCAATTGCTTAAAAGCTTCCTCTCGTGGCCAGATTGCTTCTGAGCAAATCCCCGCTCACACCTTAGAAATCATTACAAAGCTAGGCTTGTATCAGTAATCAAGCTAAGATCATCCTAAATACTAGAAAATATCATTGAGAAACTATGGAATTACGTAAATTACAACGCGTCATTATTGATGCCTTAGAAGATGTTAAAGCGCAAGATATCCGCGTTTATGACACGACCAAACTTAGTGAGTTATTTGATCGCGTGATCATTGCTACTGGCTCAAGTAATCGTCAAACGCGATCACTGGCGATGTCTGTCAAAGAAGATGTCAACACTCAAGGTGGCGAAGTCATCTCCATCGAAGGCTTAGAGACTGGTGAATGGGTCTTGGTTGATTGCGGCGATATCGTTGTCCATATCTTGCAACCGATGTTGCGCTCTTACTACCAGCTAGAAGGCATGTGGGGTGCAAAACCTGTACGCGTGAAGTTGGCTGGTAGCAAAGGACTTGTAAAGGCCAGCGAGCTTGAAGACGACGAATAAGTTCGTCACGCTTTATTTCCTGCCTGATTCTTAATCTTAGTCATGCGCCTAACGATCGTTTCTGTTGGACACAAGATGCCTGATTGGGTTGCCACAGTAACCCACGACTATGTCAAACGCATGCCAGCAGATTGCAGTATTGACACTAAAGAGATCAAACCTGATCTCACGCCGGCCAAAGAAGCAATCAAGATCGCTGCTGCGATTCCTAAAGGCTCAAGAGTGATTGCCTTAGATGAGCGTGGCAAGGATCAAACAACCCAAAACCTAGCAACTCAAATGGCCTCATGGCGGCAAGAAGGTTTTGATATTACTTTTTTAATTGGCGGGGCTGATGGTCTAGACCCTAGCCTGAAGTCCAATGCGCAAGAGATATGGCGGCTTTCTAGCTTAACCTTGCCACACGCCATGGCTAGAGTGCTCCTCGTTGAACAACTGTATCGTGCCTGGACCATCCTGCAGGGACACCCCTACCATCGTGAGTAATTCTTTGTATTCTTTTATCTACCTCGCTTCGCAAAGCCCACGACGCCAAGAGTTATTAAAACAAATGGGTGTGCGCTTTGAGATGTTGGCGCCAAGCTTCGGTGAAGATAGCGAAAGTATTGAAACCCCTCTTCCCAATGAAAAAGCTCGCGACTATGTTGAACGCGTTACCTTAGCAAAGAGCACTGCTGCTTTGGTGCGCTGGCAAAAGAGTGGTCTTCCCTGGGCGCCGATCTTATGCGCTGACACCACTGTTAGCCTACCAAATCATGGTGAAGGCGAAATTTTAGGAAAACCAATTGATGCAACTGATGCTGCGCGCATCTTGAATATACTCAGCGGAAAAGTTCACGAAGTTCTGACAGCCCTTGCCGTCACTATCGATCCCAGTAAAAAACCACTTTGCTTAGTACAGGTATCCAGGGTGCACTTTGCCCAACTCTCCCAAGAGCAGATAGCTGCTTACATTGCCAGTGGCGAGCCTTTTGGAAAAGCGGGCGCATATGGTATTCAAGGGCTTGGGGGCGCATTTATCCCTTCGATTGAAGGCAGTTATAGCGGTATCATGGGCTTACCTATTTATGAAACCGTACAACTTCTAGGGCGCGCTCAAGTAACACGCATATGAATGAAGAAATCCTCATCAATATCACTCCGCAAGAAACACGAGTTGCTTTAATCCAGCAAGGTGCCGTTCAAGAATTGCAAATTGAGCGAACACGTCAGCGTGGCATTGTTGGCAATATCTACCTTGCTAAAGTAGTGCGTGTACTTCCAGGAATGCAGTCTGCTTTTATTGAAATTGGTCTTGAGCGGACTGCTTTTATGCACGTGGCTGACATTGTCCAAAATAATCCGCAAGCCCAAATTGAAAAACTTTTGTTCGAAGGTCAAACAATCTTGGTGCAAGTGCTCAAGGATCCTCTGGGGACTAAGGGCGCTCGTTTGACAGCGCAACTGAGCATTGCGGGTCGTAACTTAGTCTACCTGCCACCAGCAGGCAGCGATCCTGCCACCGAAAAATATATCGGCGTATCTCAACGCATTGATCAAGCAGAAGAACGTGAAGCGATTAAAACTCGACTTGCTGGACTCATGGCTGCTGATGAAAAAGGCGGCATTATTGTGCGCACTAGCGCCCAAGACGCTTCCGATACAGAACTGTTGCATGACATGCATTACCTGCGTACTACCTGGGAAAACATTCAGGAAGCAAAAATGCACAAGGCGGCGCCAAGCCTGCTTTATCAGGATCTTAGTCTTGCTGAACGTGTTTTGCGAGATGTTGCTAGCGAAGAAACTACGCAAATTCGGGTGGACTCGGCTGAGAACTTTGAAAAGCTTAAGGCATTTACCAGTTTGTATATGCCTAACCTATTAGGCAAACTGACCCTGCATCGTGGTGAACGTGCCCTGTTTGACCTATTTGATGTTGATACCGAGATTAATAAAGCATTAGGTCGCAGAGTGGATCTAAAGTCTGGTGGCTATCTGATGATTGACCAGACAGAATCCATGACGACAATTGATGTGAACACGGGCAGTTATGTCGGTGCGCGCAATTTAGATGACACTGTCTTTAAAACTAATCTAGAAGCTGCTCAAGCTATTGCTCGTCAACTGCGTTTACGTAACCTCGGCGGCATCATCATTATTGATTTTATTGACATGCTAGGTAAAGACCATCAAGAATCCGTGCTTTATGAGCTCAAACGCAATCTTGAACGCGATCATGCTCGCACCTCACTCAGTGAATTTTCTGCTCTAGGCTTAGTAGAGATGACACGTAAACGGACACGTGAGTCCTTAGCTCATATCACCTGCGAGCCATGTGCTACGTGCATGGGCAAGGGTGAGATCAAAACTGCCCAAACGATTTGCTATGAAATTTTGCGTGAAATTGTGCGTGAGCATCGTCAATTTAATCCACGTGAATTTAGAATTGTTGCCGCTCCCGATGTGATTGATTTATTTTTAGAAGAAGAAAATCAATTCTTAGCGCAACTGGGTGACTTCATTGGTAAGCCGATTACCCTGCAAGCAGAGGGTAGCTTCCGCCAAGAGCAATATGACATCGTACTGAGTTAACTGGGCTAATTAACTAGACTCATTAGATTCAATTAGGCGTTCGCGAACTGAATACGGTGTAGATTGGCATAAAGACCATCATTTTTGATTAAGTCTCCATGTGGGCCATTCTCAACAATTTGACCATGGTCTAGAACCACAATCCGGTCAGCATGCTCAATCGTAGAGAGACGATGCGCAATTACTAAAGTTGTTCTGCCGGCCATCAGCCGGTCTAGCGCATCTTGTACCTGGCGCTCTGACTCAGAATCCAAAGCAGAAGTCGCTTCATCCAAAATTAAGATTGGGGCATTTTTATAAATCGCCCGAGCAATTGCAAGCCGCTGGCGCTGACCGCCAGATAAACGATTGCCGTTATCGCCAATCAGCGAATCAATACCTTCTGGCAATTCTTGAATGAGAGCACCCAAATTAGCTGCCTCTAATGCCTCCATGGCTCGCCCCCGATCTATACCCTCTTGACCGGTAGCACCATAAGCTACGTTTGCAGCAATCGTGTCATTAAACAGAATGACATCTTGGCTCACAAAGGCGATTTGTTTTCTGACGTCAGCCAAGACGATATCTTCCAAGGGAATGTCATCCAAGAAAATACGTCCACTAGTTGGCTTAAAGAAACGAGGCAATAAATTTACTAAGGTAGATTTACCACCGCCAGAAGGGCCAACAAAAGCGACTACTTCACCAGGCTTAATGCTAAGATTAATTCCGCGCAAGGCATCTTTTCGACCTACCTCTTGTTGGTACGAGAATCCAACATCTTCAAAACGAATACTACCTTTCGCCTTATCTAAGGACTTCATATTCAGTTTGCGCTCTTCCGCTTCTTCCAATGGCTCATCCATGAGCCCAAAAATCATTTCTGCTGCTGTCAAGCCGCGTTGTAAGGGCTGATTAATGTCAGCTAGGTGCTTCAATGGAGAAATTACTAGCATCATTGCGGTGATAAAGGCTGCAAATCCGCCAACAGTAGTGCCCTCAGTAGCGGACTGCATCAAGGCAATCACCAATACCACCGACAAGGCCATCGAGGCGATCAGCTGGGTTATTGGCTGGTTCAAGCCGCCTGCCACAGCTGACTTTAGAGCAAACTGGCGCAGACGCTCAGCCTTCTCAAGAAAGCGGTTCATTTCATATTGTTCAGCGCCATGAACCTTGACAATTTTATAACCTGCAGCAGCCTCTTCAACGATATAAGCTAAATCACTTGTGAGTGTTTGTTGTTCACGATTAAGCGACCTTAAACGGCGGTTAACCTTACTCATAATGAAAGCGATCACTGGAAAGATAATTAATACAACGAGGGTTAATTGCCAATTTAAATAAATCAGATAGCCCATCAAACCGATGACTGTGAGTGTGTCACGCACTAAGCTAATTAACATTCCACCCATAACGGCAAGAACGTTGTTCACCTCAAATACCACAGCATTAATTAAATTGGATGCGGAGTTCTTTTGAAAAAAAGCTGTTCTCGCGTGCAGCAATGTTTGAAACATTTGTTCGCGCAGTTTAAGGAGAACTGAATTAATCACGCGCGACAATAAATAGTTAGAAAAGAATTGCGCCAAACTACGGACCATTGCTAAGCCAACTAAGAAAACAGGTATCTGCCAAAGCTTACTGTTCAGTTGGCCAGTAAAGCCTTCATCAAGTAAAGGCTTCATCAAAGCGGGTATTGAGGTCTCAGCAGCCGCCACAAAGGCCATGGCTATCAAAGAGCCCATAATCAACCGAATATGGGGTTTAAGGTAGGTAATTAAGCGATTTAGGGCGGTACGGTCTTGAGCATTCATATAATGAATTATGCCCACCTTATCAGTCATACTCATCACCCGCAATGAAGAGGCCAATTTGGACGATTGTCTGGCCTCTCTGGAAGGCATTGCCCAGCAGATCGTTGTGGTCGACACGGCCAGCTCTGACCGCACCCTAGAGATTGCCCAAAACTATGGGGCTATGATTGCCAGCCCACCTGATTGGCCTGGTTTTGGCCCCCAAAAGAACCGTGCCTTGGATCTGGCTACAGGCGAATGGGTGCTGTCTCTCGATGCGGATGAAAGACTCACTCCTGCCCTTCGAACTGAAATTCTGACTGCTATTGCCCATAGCGCCCAGGTAGGCTGCTTTGCCATTCCTCGCCTCTCTTGGTATTGCGGACGCTTTATTCGCCATTCTGGCTGGAGCCCTGACTATGTGGACCGTCTCTTTAAACGTGGCAATGCCCGCTTCTCCGATGACTTAGTGCATGAGCGATTAATTCCTCAGGGGCAAGTAGCCAAGCTCAAAAACCCAATGCTGCATTACAGCTTTATGAACTATTCCCAAGTTCTGCAAAAGTTAGATCGGTATTCCACTGCCTCTGCACAGCAAGCATTTGCCAAAGGTAAAACCAGTCATCCTCTTAAGGCAGTACTTCATGGCTTCTGGGCATTCTTTCGTACCTATATTATTCGCGCGGGCTTCTTGGATGGCGCTCAAGGATTTGCTTTAGCAATCTCTAATGGCCAAGGCACTTACTATCGTTATATCAAGTTGTGGTATCTCAATCGGGATGCTGGTAAATGATTTCGATTTTGTTGGCCACCTATAACTGGCCACAAGCTCTCAAACTTTGCCTAGAGTCACTTGCGACACAGACTGATCGCAATTTTGAAATCATCATTGCTGATGATGGTTCCACTGATAGCACCAAGCAGCTGATTCAGCAGTTTATAGCGTCTTGCCCTCTACCAATTAAGCACTTATGGCAAGAGGATCAAGGGTTTCGGAAAACCATCATTCTTAATCAAGCCATCGCTGCTGCACATGGTGACTATTTGATATTTTTAGATGGTGACTGCATTGTGCAGCCTGATTTTGTTGCACGTCATCGACAATTAGCACAAGCAGGATGCTTGGTTACTGGTAGCAGAGTGCTCCTCAATGAAAAACTGACTCAAGAACTGATGACTTGGCCTCATTGGGATTTTCAACGCTTCAGTAGCAGCCTTCTGGGCACGCGCCTAAGTGGTGGCATTAATAAATACTGGCCCCTTAAAATCAAGTTTGGTAATGGCTCTTGGCGAGACTATAAAAAGTTCGTTTGGCGCCGGATTAAAGGTTGCAATATGGCGTGCTGGAAGTCAGATGCCGAGGCCATTCATGGTTTTGATGAAACGATGACTGGTTGGGGTCATGAGGATGCTGATTTTATCTTTCGCTTACAGCGCCACCACATCATTCGCAAATCAGGATCGTGGGCTACTGAAGTCCTGCACCTCTTTCATCAGATTCATGATCAAAGTAATGCTACCCAGAATGCCCGCCGTGTCCGTGAAAAGATTCTAGCGAAGGCTATGTAAGTAAATGACTGCCTTCTCAGACCTCAAACCTAAAAAAGTATTATTCATCGCCACCCGGCAAATTGGCGATGTCTTGGTCACTACCCCCCTGATTAGTAAGGCTAGAGAACTCTGGCCAGATGCAGAATTTCACTTTCTAGGCTATCGCGGCAAGCTCGATATGCTTTACGGTAACCCCGATATCACTGAAATGATTGAAACCTCAGATCGTCCGGGCATTAGAGAATATCTTTCTCTCTTTAATCGACTGTTTCAGCGCTATGACTTAGCCATCATTACCCAGCCTAGCGACCGTGCCTATCTTTATGGTCTCATTTCTGCTTTCAGAAGAGTGGGTGTTTTGGGTGGGCACCCTCAAGGCAAAGATGTAGAAGATAAATCCAAGAGAAATAAAAGCGAAAAACAAAATGCTTGGAAGAAATTCATCTGTATGCATGCTGTGAACGTAGATTACTTTAAGCAACACGTGATTGCAGAAAAGTTGCGTTTACTCGAAATCTTCTTCAGAAACCCAGCGGACTTATTTAGCAAACCGATTGCCGTTACCCCGCCCGAAGGTGAAGCTCTCACTCCTGTAATTGCGAATGGGCTGGTGCAGCCCTACGTGGTGGTTCATCCAGGACCGCTAACGGCTTATAAGCGTTGGCCTCTAGCACATTGGCAACAACTCATTACTTACTTAGTGAAAAAAGATTTACAAGTGGTATTAAGTGCATCGCCGGCTAAGCAAGATGTGCAACTCAACCGCGACATCATCTCTCTTTTGGATGATAAAACTGCTGCAAAAGTGATTAACGCTGCAGGTAAGCTATCGATTCCACAAGCAGGAACACTATTGCGGGGTGCCGCCTTATATATTGGTGTGGATACCTCTATCACCCACTTAGCAGCAGCTTGTAACACTCCTACGATTGCTTTATTTGGCGCCACTCCACCAACCAACTTTGGCCCATGGCCAAATGGCTTTATTGGCGAACAACCTTATGAACTTCGGGCCCGTACGCAAACTGTTGGAAATGTCACCATCTTGCAAGGTCCTGGTGAATGTGTGCCTTGCCGCAAAGCAGGCTGCCTTGATCGTGCCGATAGCAATAGTGAGTGTTTGGATTTACTAGAGCCCGCTCAAGTGATTACAGCAATTGAGCAAGCGATCACACTAACTTAGTGGTACTGAACCTGTACAGGATCTTTTTGTTTCGAGGTTAGCAATTGATTGAGGCTATGTAGACAAGCGTCATCAGGGTAAATGCGCAACTCTTCTGGGAATTGCATTAAGCAAGCGCCCCCACTAGTAGTAACGGCAGCGGTGAGCATCAAACCTTTCACGCCATCATTGGAGCCCGGCATTACTGGAGGAGGAGCACCCTTCTTTGGATCTCTGACACGATTGGCCATTAAATAAGGTCCAATTTGACTCCGTAGCATCTTTAAGTCAATTGCTGAATCAATACAGACATGTACGTTTCGGGCAAAACGCATGCGCGCACCAGTAATATCCATCACTGCTTCAGAGACAACCCGCATACCGCCCGAAAATTTATCAGGTGTCACGTTGACCTTAGCAATCAACATCTCATCCTCTTTGAGCCAGGAACGATTCGGCTCATACACTTCGCTATAGAGGGTTACCTCAATAGCAGCACTACCATCATCAATTGTCGCAATCATCATGCGGCCCCGTTGGCCAGTGAGCATCCGTGCCGAAGTAATAATGCCGGCGATCAACTGATCCTTGCCTTCAGCTACTTTAGCTAGAGGTTGGCGGATGAAATGGGCCGTCTCATCACGATAAGCGTCAAACATATGTCCGGTGAGGCAAAGTCCTAAAGCAGTCTTTTCTTCTTGGAGGCGTTTTTTCTCGGACCAAACTGGTTCACGTACTAGCTCTGGCAGATGTCGATCTTCTTCGCCAGCAGCCTCAAACAAACTCACCTGATGAATGGAAGCCTCAGCCTGCTCTGCAGCTTCAATTGCTCTTGCCAAAGAAGCTAGCAGAGTAGAACGAATGTCGTAGAGATTGCCGCCCGCAGGCACTGAATCACGATAGAGACTGTCAAATGCTCCCGCGCGCATCAGTGCTTCAATCGCACGGCGATTAACTTGTCTGCGATCTACTCGTGCGCAGAAATCAAATAAGTCTTTAAATGGCCCACCAGTCTCGCGCGCTTTGACAATAGCTTCAATCGCGGCCTCGCCGGTCCCTCTGACAGCGCCTAAGCCATAGCGAATATGGGCAATTGGCATATCTGCTGCGGCATCAGGAGCACGCAAGGGTGTGAAATCGTATACCCCTGTATTGATATCGGGTGAGAACACCCGAATCTGATTTACTAAGCAATCGTCATACAAAATCTTCACCTTATCGGTGTCGTCCATGGCAAGCGATAAGTTGGCCGCCATAAATTCGGCTGGGTAGTAGGCTTTGAGCCAAGCGGTTTGATAAGCTAAGAGCGCATAAGCAGCAGCATGAGATTTATTAAACCCATAGCCCGCAAAACGTTCCATCAAGTCATAAATCTCGTTTGCCTTACCTTCACTAATACCGCCTGCTTTTGCGCCTTCACTAAAGATCTTGCGATGCTGCGCCATCTCTTCTGGCTTTTTCTTACCCATGGCACGACGCAACATATCAGCACCGCCTAATGAGTAACCGCCAATCATCTGGGCCATCTGCATCACCTGCTCTTGATAGACCATGATGCCGTAGGTCTCACGGAGCACTGATTCAATTCGCGGATCTGGATACTCTACTTTTTGACGACCATGCTTACGCTCAATGAACTCTGGAATCAGATCCATTGGGCCTGGGCGATATAAGGCTACGAGCGCAATGATGTCTTCAAAACGGTCAGGCTTGGCTTCCCGAAGCAAGCTTTGCATCCCGCGGCTTTCTAATTGGAACACTGCAACGGTATTGGCTTTCTTGAGAACCTCAAACGCTTTTTCATCATCAAGCGCCATCTCGCTGATAGTCCAATCCTTGCGATCGGTATGGAGCGCTTTAATCCAGCGCTCTGCTGCAGCCAAAATAGTCAGGGTGGTCAATCCCAGAAAGTCGAACTTCACCAAACCAATAGCCTCCACATCATCTTTATCAAACTGACTAATCACGGAGCTACTATCTTGATCCTTAGTCTCTTGCGTGTAGAGTGGGCAAAAATCGGTTAGGCGCCCAGGAGCAATCAATACGCCACCAGCATGCATACCGACGTTGCGAGTCATACCCTCTAATTGCTGCGCAAGAGAGAGTAGTTGGCGTACCTCATCTTCATTCTTCTCACGCTCAGCTAATTGCTTCTCTTCTTTCTTGGCCATTTCAATCGTCATGTATTGACCTGGCTTATTCGGAATCAATTTGGCAATGCCGTCAACGAAGTTATAGCCCTGCTCCAACACGCGGCCCACATCCCGAATCGCTGCGCGTGCTGCCATCGTTCCAAAGGTAGCAATTTGACTCACGGCATCCTTGCCGTATTTATCTTTCACATACTGAATCACCCGGTCACGACCATGCTGGCAAAAGTCGATATCAAAGTCAGGCATCGATACCCGCTCTGGATTTAAGAAACGCTCAAAGAGCAGGTTATAGCGCAGTGGGTCAAGGTCAGTAATGCCTAGAGAGTAAGCTACTAAGGAGCCTGCCCCAGAGCCACGGCCAGGGCCTACCGGTACGCCATTATTTTTAGCCCAGTTAATGAAGTCTGCCACGATTAAGAAGTAGCCCGGAAATCCCATTTGAGAAATCGTCTTGACTTCAAATACCAAACGCTCGTGATAACGCGGCATCTCTTTAGCGCGCTCCTCTGCATCTGGGAAGTTACGCTCCATATGCCGCTCTAAGCCCACCTCGGAAAGTGCGAGGAGATATTCATCAAGGGTAATGCCGGGAGGAGTCGGAAAATCAGGTAAGCGTGGTTGCCCTAGTACGAGTGATAAGTTACAACGCTTGGCAATTTCAACAGAGTTTGCTAACGCAGCCGGCAAATCTGAAAAGCGCTTTTCCATTTCTGCTTGCGTTAGGAAGTATTGCTCATCGTTAAATTTCTTGGTACGCCGTGGGTTACCAAGTAACTCGCCCTCAGCAATGCAGACTCTTGCTTCATGGGCTATGAAATCGCTCTTTTTCATGAACTGCACTGGGTGGGTTGCCACCACTGGTAGATTGAGCTCAGCAGCCAAATGGCAGGCTAGCTGGAGCTGCTTCTCATCTTGCTGATGTCCCCCACGCTGAACCTCAATATAAAAAGACTTGGGGAATAATTTTGCATAGCGTTTTGCAGCTATTTTGGCTTGCTCTTCTTGACCTGCCAATAAAGCAGTGCCTATCTCACCCTGGCGCGCACCCGACAGGGCAATTAATCCATAAGTTAAGGTTCTTTTAGCGCTCTTATCTTCCGCTTTAGCGGCGGGCTCACTAAACCAAGCAGAGTCAACTTCAGCGCGACCACGCGATTGGTTTTCCAAAGAAGCTCTACTAAGTAATTCACAAAGATTGAGATAGCCAGAATGGTTTTGCACTAAGACTAATAAACGATGGGGTTGATCTGGGTCTTGGGGATTGCTCACCCAAACATCAGCACCGGTAATGGGTTTAATACCGGCGGCACGTGCTGCGGTATAAAAACGCACCAATCCAAATAAATTACTCAGATCGGTCAGGGCTAAGGCACCCATTTCATCTTTGACAGCAGCAGCAACGGCATCGTCAATACGAACGATCCCATCCGTAATTGAAAACTCGGAATGGAGGCGAAGATGTACAAAATGGGGTGAAGCCATGAGATGATTTTAGCTGTGTCTATATTGAAAAACCCCTCATCCCCAGCCGACGGCTACCGCGGGCGATTTGCCCCCTCTCCCACCGGCCCACTCCATGCAGGATCCTTGCTTACCGCCCTGGGAAGCTGGTTAGATGCCCGTAAAAATGGGGGTAAATGGCTGCTCAGAATCGAGGATTTAGATACCCCCAGATGCATCCCTGGGGCTGAGCAGCAAATCCAAGCCCAACTCCTTGCCTGTGGCCTTTCTTGGGATGAAGAACGCACCTATCAATCCCAGCGCCAAGATCTCTACCAAGCCGCTTTAGAGCGCCTGGCAGGGCTAAATCTACTCTACCCCTGCACCTGTTCTCGGCAAACCATTGCAAATGCCCTAGCTAAACTAGGTGTACTTACTCCCCGCAATCAGGAGATGGTCTATCCAGGGACTTGCAGGCCCAATCCCTTAGAGGTTCATTTACCAAAATTATTCAGTACGCCCAAAGTTGCTTGGCGACTCGCCCTTCCCCAGCATTGCCAGATTGAATTTGAGGATTTGGCACTAGGTCATCAAAGCCAAGATCTCAATCAAGAGGTGGGTGATTTTGTTCTACGCAGAAATGATGGAGTATTTACCTATCAACTTGCAGTGGTGGTAGATGATGCACAGCAAGGTATTACACATATTGTGCGTGGTGAAGATTTACTCAGCAATACTGCCCGGCAAATTCATCTACAGAAGGTGCTGGGATATCACACAGCGCAATACTGGCATCTACCTCTCGTACTTGATGAGCATGGCGAGAAATTGAGCAAGCAAACTTTAGCAACTCAGATCAATACCGAAGATGAAAAGCACTCGCTTGCAGAATTACGCAAGGCAGCACAGCATTTGGGATTAAGAGATTTGCCTGATGGTGAAAATATCACCATTGCAGAGTGGCTCTTGGCTGCCACTCGTGCTTGGAGAAGTTAATGAACTACTTTATTTCTTTTTAAAGCCACCAAGTAAAGCCCCTACCGTGGGCTTAGCCGCCACAATGCCCACTTTTTTCTCTTCGGGCTTTGCGCCTTCTGTAGATGGTGGAACAGCAGTGGGTTCATAAGGCTGATAGAAAAATGGGTCTGATATTTTTGCTGGTGTAGTGTTGGATGAGGATCTACTAGATGAAGCACTGCCGGTTCTACTTGATGCAGCACTATTTGAAGGCGCTCTACTTTGTGAAGGAGCACCTTCTGGCAAAGGCTTGACTTCTAACTTACGCTTCATCAATTTTTCGATGTCATCGAGTAAGCGCTTTTCGCTAGCATCTACTAGAGCAATCGCATCACCGGTGCTGCCTGCACGACCAGTGCGGCCAATACGGTGAATAAAATCTTCAGCACTGTAAGGCAACTCATGATTAATCACGCAGGGCATATCCGGAATATCTAAGCCACGGGCTGCAACGTCAGTTGCGACTAAAGCTTCAATCGCGCCTGATTTAAATGCATCTAATGTGAGAGTGCGCTCACCCTGACTCTTATCACCATGAATTGCGCCCGCTTTGATGCCATCGCGCTCAAGTGCACGAGACAATCTGGCACATCCTAAACGACTGTTGGTAAAAATGATGCATTGACGGGATAAACCTTGGCGGGTGCGCTCTTCCAGTACTCTGACTATGGCGCGTTGCTTATCTGCTGAGGCCACCATATGGACTACTTGCTTCACCGTATCGGCTGCAGCGTTCTGACGTGCTACCTCAACTGTGACAGGAGTACGCAAATAGCTTTGCGCCAGTTTTTTAATTTCTGGCGAGAAGGTTGCGGAGAATAATAGAGTTTGTCTTTGCGCTGGAATTAAATTAATGATGCGTTGCAGGTCTGGCAAGAAACCCATATCCAGCATGCGGTCAGCTTCATCCAGAACCAGAATTTCTACTTGGGATAAATTGGCAACCTTTGAGCCAATGTGATCAAGCAAGCGGCCTGGTGTCGCAATCAAAATCTCGATGCCGTTACGCAAAATCGCAACTTGCTCTTTCATATCCACGCCACCATAGACCACGGCGGCACGTAAATCAGTATGTTTGGAATAGCTTGCGGCATTCTCAGCTACTTGCACTGCCAACTCTCTGGTGGGCGTCAGCACTAAGGCGCGAATCGGATGGCGCGCAGGTGATGCGCTATTACTAGCGTGGCGCAAAATCTGTTGGATGATTGGCAATACAAAGGCGGCAGTTTTACCAGTACCAGTTTGTGCCGCGCCCATTAAGTCTCTACCCGCTAAAACATGTGGAATCGCTTGCGCCTGAATCGGCGTTGGGATGGTGTAGCCTTGGTCAGATACCGCCTTTTGAATCTTTGGGTCTAAACCAAAATCAGCAAAAGTGATTGTTGCCGGAGTAGCGGCAGGGGCGACTGTGTCGTCAAGCCCTGTAGAAGAAGTTATTTCAGTATCAGTATTTATCAAAAGAAAACTTATAGGATGGCCGCGATGCCAGCCTTAGCAGTGGCAGCATCCTCGGTCGATTTAACGCCGGAAACGCCGACTGCGCCGATGGTGAATCCATTTACATCGATATTGACCCCACCTTCTAACATCCCTGAAATATGTGGGACAGATAAAAAGGATGTGCGGCCGTTATTAATAATTTCTTCATAAACACGGCTCTCGCGTTTACCCATTGCTGCAGTACGCGCCTTCTCTTGCGCAATATATGAAGATACAGGAGCACAACCATCACGACGAATTAACCCCAAGAGATGACCACCATCATCACAAACAGCAATCGTCACCGCGAAATTATTTTGGGCAGCATATTGATCAGCTGCGTCCAAAATCTTTTGCGCATCAGCTTGAGTTAAGTAAGGTTTAGTAGCTAACATGTTTGTCTTTCTGTCTCGAATATGGTGTATCTAATCAGTGCACTTCTATATAAGTACTGGAATTATAAGGGGTGCAGCCCGATTCGCCCTGAGGAATCCAGGCCCACCAACCCTAAATGGCCTAACTTAGCCCCAGCACTGCTTATTTAAGGAACTCCTGGGCTGCGACTACGCCGCTTGCCTTGGGTTTGTAGCCCATCGAACCTAAACTCATTTCTACCCCACTTAAGGCGGCCATTAGGTTGAGTTCATTGCAGTCGCCCAAATGACCAATACGGAATGCCTTGCCTTTGATCTTGCCAAGGCCAGTTCCTAAAGAGAGATTGAACTTCTCTAAAGCATGTTTACGTAGCACATCCGCATCCATCCCTTCAGGTGTAGCAATACACGTGAGTACCGGTGAATAGCAATCCTTATCTTGACACTGAATCTCTAAGCCCCAAGCATTCACCGCTTCACGACAAGCTGCGGCTAAACGTTGATGACGGGCAAAAATGGTATCGAGACCCTCAGCCATCATCATGTCCATTGCCTCATGTAATCCATACATGAGATTAGTGCTTGGTGTTGTAGGCCAGAAACCATTTTTATTCGATTCGAGGATTTCATCCCAAGCCCAATAGGCCTTATGCATTTTGTTGCTCTTACTCACCTCAATTGCCTTTGCTGATAAAGCATTAAAGCCAATCCCAGGTGGCAACATCAAGCCTTTTTGTGATCCAGAAATCGTCACGTCTGCGCCCCATTTGTCATGCTCATAATCTGCGGAACCTATGCCAGATACGCTATCAACCAATAACAAAGCGGGATGCTTTAAGGAATCAATTGCTTTACGAACGTTAGCAATATTAGATGTCACTCCAGTAGAGGTTTCGTTATGCACAACACAAACCGCTTTGATCTCGTGCTGCGCATCTTTACGTAAACGCTCTTCAATTACTGCAGCATCTACACCCCAACGCCAAGAATCTTGTCCAGCCTTACCCACTACTTCAACCTCAAGACCTAGACGCTTACCAAGAGCGCGCCATAAATTCGCGAATTGGCCGGTTTCATAAAAGAGCACCTTGTCACCAGGACTGAGAACGTTAACTAATGCGCCTTCCCATGCGCCAGTGCCAGAAGCTGAATAAATAATGACGGGTTGATTAGTCTTAAAAATCTTTTTAATACCATCCAAAACCTTTAAACCAAATTGACCAAACTCAGGACCACGATGGTCGATAGTTTGATAGCTAATCGCACGCAATACGCGTGGCGGAACTGGGCTTGGGCCAGGAATATGTAAGAAATGGCGTCCAGATGCGTGGTTATCGAGTTTGAGCATGTTTTGTCTCGCTGGGTTTGGGTTAAATAATCCCCCTAGTGTAAGACAATTTTTGCCAATTTTCTATTTTGTATACAAAATATTTACAGAAAAACTTAAAATAAAGCCATTATTTAGCATTTAAAGCCTATATTTATGCTTTATGATGGTTTATTGATATTTTTGTATACAAATTTAGAGTATAGGAAACGGATGTCATGACAGTAATAGAGCAGCCTAATTCTCAGAACTTACATGAGGCCATCTTCCAAAAGCTCAGACTGCTTTTGGTTGAAGGCAAGATTGCCCCTGGCAGCAAACTCAATGAACGGGAACTGGCTGAGAGTTTGAATGTTTCTCGCACACCGATTCGGGAAGCGATTCGTCGCCTAGCAGCCGATGGGCTAGTAGAGCTGATTGCTAACCGTGGTGCGATTGCTGTGCAACTCAGTCTTGAGGATGTCATTCATACTTTTAACGTGATTGCAGACTTGGAAGGTTTCTCTGGTGAGCTAGCTGCAAACAATATTAGTGATGCCGCCCTCTCTGAACTAGAAGCCCTTCAATATGAAATGATGGCTTCTTACGCCCGTCGTGATTTATCTTCCTATTACAAGTTGAACTTACGGATTCATCATCTGATTAATCAGGCAGCGAATAACCCCGTGCTTGCTCAACTCTTCTCTCAAGTAAATGCCCGCATTGAAGCCTTGCGCTTTCGATCTAATCAAGACGGTGTTAAATGGGAAAAAGCGGTTGAAGAACATCAAGAGATGCTCGATGCTCTCAAAGCCCGCGATAGTGCCCGTATGCGCAGAATCATGATCAAGCACGTACAGAACAAGCGTGATGTCATTGTGCAGTTACTCAAAGCTGAAGTGCAGCTAGTAGAGACAGTTAAATGAACAAGCCCCTCGATCTCAAAGAGCTGATGGTGGATCAAGCGCAATTAGCCAAACGCTTGCGTCAAGAGACTTCTGGTGAGGTGATGACTGATAGCGCTAGCCGTGGTCGTTACGCTACCGACGCATCTATTTATCAAGCCATGCCAGTAGCGGTGTTTGTGCCGAAGACTGCGCAAGATATTGCAAGTAGCATTCAGATTGCAGCAGAACTTGGAGTACCAGTACTCCCTCGTGGTGGTGGCACTAGTCAGTGCGGTCAAACTACTGGCGCAGCACTAGTGATTGATAACAGCAAATACTTCAGAAATGCTCTTGATATCAATATTGATCAGGGCTATGCAGAAGTTGAGCCCGGCATGGTACTTGACCACCTCAATAGCTCACTCAAAAAACATGGTCTTTGGTATCCAGTAGATGTTTCTACTGGAGGGCAAGCAACGATTGGCGGCATGGCGGGCAATAACTCTTGCGGTAGTCGCTCGATTGCTTACGGCAATATGGTACATAACGTTTTAGGAATTAATGCTTGGCTAGCAGATGGCAGAGTCGGTGAATTTGCTAACTATGCAAGTAGCTCTGGAGTGGCCAAGCAATTGGGTGACTTTGTTAAAGACTTAGCCAATACACTGCAGCCCGAGATTGAGGCACGCTTTCCGAAGGTATTACGACGGGTTGCAGGTTACAACCTTGATATCTTTCATCCTCAAAGCGAATTACCTTACACCCAAGATGGCAGCGTCAATCTTTCTCACCTACTCGTGGGTAGTGAAGGAACGCTAGCGTATTTCAAATCTCTTAAACTTAAGTTAGCACCTTTGCCACAACACAAAGTGCTGGGCATTGTGAACTTTGCCAGTTTCTACAAGGCCATGGATAGCGCCCAGCACATTGTGAAGCTGGGGCCAACTGCTGTTGAGTTAGTCGATCGCACCATGATTGATTTGGCGCGCAGCAATCCTAGCTTTCAGAAAACAATTGAGACAGCACTTATTGATCACACTACTCAAACGCCAGAAGCCATTCTGTTGGTGGAGTTTTCTGGTGAAGCGCATGCACCACTCCTAGACAAACTCAAATCCCTTCAAGAGCTGATGAGTGACTTAGGTCTGCCAGGTTCGGTAGTAGCAATGCCGGATGCATCTTTACAAAAGAATCTCTGGGAAGTTCGTAAAGCAGGCTTGAATATCATGATGAGCCTGAAGGGCGATGGCAAACCAGTGAGTTTTATTGAAGATTGCGCTGTGCCACTGGAGAGCTTAGCCGATTACACCCAAGCATTAACCGAAGTGTTCTCTAAACATGGATCAAGAGGCACTTGGTATGCTCACGCCTCGGTTGGCACATTGCATGTACGCCCTATTTTGGATATGCGTAGAGATGGCGCCCAAAAGATGCGTGCTGTTGCAGAAGAAGCTTCAGAGTTAGTCAGAAAGTACAAAGGCGCCTATAGCGGTGAGCATGGTGATGGGCTATGTCGTGGTGAGTGGATCTCTTGGCAATTTGGACCCAAGATCACTGAAGCTCTCTCAGAAATCAAACATGCTTTTGATCCCAAAGGGTTATTTAACCCAGGCAAGATTGTTAATCCACCGAAGATGGATGATGCAAGCAACTTTAGATTTGCGCCCAATTACAAGGTGATTGCCTTACAGCCAGCATTAGATTGGTCTGCTTGGAATGTACAGAACAATCCCGTTACAGAAGAAACAAGTGCACCAGGCTCTGGCGGCGATCCAGCGATGGGTTTAGCTAAAGCCGTCGATATGTGCAATAACAATGGTCACTGCCGCAAGTTTGATGCTGAAGTCATGTGCCCAAGTTATCGTGTGACGCGTGATGAAAAACATCTCACCAGAGGCAGAGCCAATACCTTACGTCTAGCACTATCGAATCAACTAGATATCAAAGATAATTCTATTTCACCACTAGCAAGTGATGCCATCAAAGAAGTGATGGAGCTTTGTGTAAGTTGCAAGGCCTGCCGTCGTGAGTGCCCTACTGGCGTTGATATGGCTAAGATGAAGATTGAGTTCTTATCAGCCTATAAGAAACGTGTTGGCTACTCTTTGCGAGACCTAGCAGTAGCTTATCTGCCCAAATACGCAGCCATCATTAGCAATATTCCGCTCTTGCCAGCGCTACTGAACCTGCGTAATCACATCGCGCCCATTGCTAAGTTACAAGAGTGGATCATGGGCATCTCCGCACAAAGAAGTTTGCCAATCTGGAAGGGTCAAACTTTCTGGAACCAGAAAGTAGCCCAAAGTTATCAATTCACACCAGAGCAATTAGCGCAGGATGCTAATAGCAAAGGTGTAGTTTTGCTAGCAGATACCTTTAATGCCTATTTTGAAGATGAAAATCTCATCGCTGCACTCAAAGTGCTCAAAGCTGCAGGCTATCGCGTGCATATTCCAAATAAGAGCCAAAGTAATAAAGAAAAACAAACAGAAAAAACACAAAACGCTTGCTCTAAAGAGTTTTGCTGTGGCAGAACCTATCTCGCCGCTGGTATGGTGGATAAAGCCAAAGAAACGCTTGGGGAGCTTGTTGATCATCTCGCACCCTATGCGCAAAAGAACATCCCCATTATTGGTTTAGAGCCCTCCTGTCTCTTCACTTTGAAAGATGAAGCCTTAGTGATGGGATTTGGTGAGCATGCCATCGCAATTTCTAAACAAGCGCAACTCTTAGAAGAGTTTTTGGCGAGCGAAGCCAAAGCAGGAACACTCAAACTGAATCTTAAAGAAGCGAGTAAGCCAGTACTCTTTCATGGTCACTGTCATCAGAAGGCTTTTGCAGCAGTAGCGCCTGCGATGGAGTTACTTAAACTCATTCCTAAAGCAGATCCTCAGTTGATTGAATCTTCTTGCTGCGGCATGGCGGGTAGTTTTGGTTATGAAGCAGAGCACATTGAAGTATCTAAACAAATGGCTGAACTTAGTCTCTTGCCGAGCATTCGCAAATCACCCGATAGCTGGGTAGTGGCCGATGGCACTAGTTGCCGTCATCAAATTGCTGATGGCACACAAAGGGAAGCCGTACATATCGCCAGAATTTTGGCGGCACATCTATAAATCTGAGCTAGCGAACGATACCGTAACCTACCATTAGCAAGGTTCCAGTTAGCAAGGCTGGAACCAATCGCTTAGTGGGTTTTGAAATCATTACGCCAATCGCTAATGCGCAAATCAGAATGCGCATCCATAAAGGCACCGTTGCCATCAAGCCGATAGGCATTACGATGAGGCGAATTGTTAACGCAGCAACCATCGCATAAGTGACCGCAGCTAACCAGCGGAAGATCTCGCTATCTTGATTAATACTATTGGAGAGAAGCACGCCAATTGCACGACAGAAGTAAGTGCCAAGGCAGGCGCCCACTAAGGCAATCCATAACCCCCAACCGGAGAGTGCATTAGCCATGGTATCCATCACCTGATAACTCCGGGTTTCTTACGCAAGTACTGACGATCAATAAAGTAAGCCAACGTTCCAGCCACAAGACCGGATGTGAGTAAGCTAGTGTCGCGATCGATGAAGAAGAAAATGGGGCCAAAGATACAACCCAACATCAGTGCAATTCGGTTAATCCAAGGCTTTACTTCCGTAAAAGTTAGCAAGAAGAATAGTGGATTAATAAATACGAGACCCAAGGTGATGGCTGGTGGCACCATGCCGGCTAAGTAATAACCTAAGATCGTGCCAGGTATAGAAATCAGCCAACAGAGTAGTCCTAAGCCAACAAAATACGCTAAGCGATGCTTGGTCTCGATCGCATGAAACTCCCTCATCGAAATTGCCCATGCAGTCATGGCCAACAAATGGACTGAGGCATACAAACTCCGATTGCGATCTTTTTGATGAAACTGCGGAAAGAGTGTCACCGTCATTGTGACAAAACGGGTCGATGTTAATGTCACTGCTAAAGCAATTGCGATAGCTGATGAACCAGTAATAGCCATCTCAAGTAAGACCACCTGTCCTGGTAAAGCGAACATGAAAAATGAAGTAAAGGTAGTAAACCAAACATCAAAGCCATTAGTCTTACCCATCGCTCCAAAACCCACCATACCAGCAAATAGAACCATTGCTGGGGCGCCAGCTGCATCTCGCATACCGGCCCAAAAGGCATTGTTAGGACTTTTGAATCGCTCGGCCGCTGAACCCTCTAGCGCGATTTCGCTAGGATCAATGTAGGGTTGATTTCCTGATGACATGCATCAATTGTAAACCCTTAGAGCCCATTCAATATGTTCAGCTACTAAAGAGTCAGCGGCGGGCAAACTTTTGCTTAAGACTTGATGTATCTGCGCCTTATCAGTTTTTGAAACAGTAGTACTCGCTAAGGCATTGCCCATCGCTACTGCCAGATTACGGCGCCAGCGGCTATAACCAATGCGACGTATTGCACTACCTTCATGGCGTTGCTCAAACTCTGATTCAGTCCACGACCAAAGATGTAGCAGACTAGCCTGGCCTAAACCATGACGCTGTGCAAAGTCTGGTAATTGCGTACGCTTGGCAAACTTATTCCAAGGACAGATTAATTGGCAATCATCGCAACCATATACCCGATTACCCATCGCGCTTCTGAACTCGACTGGGATTGCTTCGGGATTTTCAATGGTGAGATAGGAGATGCAACGACGGGCATCTAATTTGTAGGGAGCAGTGATCGCTTTTGTCGGGCATACCTCAATACAGGATTGACAAGTACCACAATGGTCTTCCTGCTCCTCGTCCAGCGGCAATGGCACATCTACTAAGATCTCCCCTAAGAAAAAAGTGGAGCCAGATTCTCGATTCAGTAAGAGCGTGTGTTTACCGCGCCAACCTAATCCTGCTTTGCGCGCAAGCTCTACTTCCATTAAGGGCGCTGAATCTGTAAATACCCGATAACCAAAGGCCCCAATTTTTTCTTCAATCGCCTTGGCAAATTCTTGCAAACGATTACGCAGTACTTTGTGATAATCGCGCCCACGGGCATACAGGGAGATAACTGCTTGTGAGGGGTCTTCCAAGCGCTGCCATTCGGTATCGAAATTACTTTCAGGAGGCAGATAATTCATTGATACACAAATGACTCTCACGGTACCTGGCACTAATAGCTGAGGATTGGAGCGTAAGTCTGCATGGCGCTGCATGTACTCCATATGACCATGGCGTCCTTCTGCAAGCCATTCTTGTAAGCGCTCACTGGCAAGGCCGAGATGGGTATCGGTAATCCGCAAACCATCGAAACCCAAGCTCTCAGCCTGCTCCCCCAGCCAAGCTCGAAGCTTTGGCTGATCTAGAGAGCTAGCGCTATTAGGTGAAGGGGCAGATAAAGACATAGGCAATACAGAATGTAGCTCAATAATTGAATAAACTAGGGCAATGACCGCAAATCAGACGCCTTTGGCATCTCCAACAGCATCGCTCAAGCAATATTGTAGGCAGGAAGCAGAAACTGCATCCCTAGCCCAGCGTCTTGCCGCCTCTATTCAAGAGTTGATGAAGCATTCCCCCAAAGCTCACCTCAATATCTCCTTAGAGGGTGACCTAGGATCTGGCAAAACAACTTTTGCGAGATATTTGATTCAGGGCTTGGGCTATGAAGGAAAAGTGAAGAGCCCAACCTATACCCTGTGTGAACCCTACGAACTCCAAAGCAATCAACAAGCCTTTACTGCCCATCACTTTGATCTGTACAGAATGCGCGATTCTCTAGAGTGGCAAGAGGCAGGATTTGCAGAATACTTTGATGTCCCCGGCTTTTGCTTAATCGAGTGGCCAGAAAAGGCTGAGGGTACTCTACCCGATTTTGATATTCAGATTCAGCTAACAGCAGGCAAAGAAGAAAATGAACGTGCACTCGAACTAAATGCATTTTCTGAGCAAGGCAGAAAAGTGCTTGAGAATGTTCAGGCAACGCAAGTAAATCCATGAGCAGTAAAAAAGTGAATTTCTCTAGAAGACAGCACCTCAAGACTTCAGCGAAGTTCTTGAGTTTTGCGCTACTACTCACTGAGATCGATATTGCTTGGGGCGCTAAGATAATGGGTGTGCGTATTTGGCCATCAGAGGATTACACCCGCATTACTTTAGAGTCTGATACGCCACTACCTATTACCCAACAGATCCTCACCAACCCAGATCGCTTAGTAGTGGATGTGCAGGGCCTAGAACTCAATCCGACCTTGAAAGACTTGGTCGCCAAAGTAAAGCCAAATGATCCTTATATATCGCAAATTCGGGTGGGACAATTTCAGCCAGGGATTGTGCGTTTGGTGTTTGACTTAAAAGAACCGATCAAGCCACAACTCTTCACGCTTGATCCCGTTGGTGAATACAAATACCGCATGGTATTTGATCTATACCCCACTACGCCACCTGACCCACTCATGGAGTTAGTCAAAAGTAGCGCCCGGAAAGAAAGTGCTCTTGCCAAATCAAATGAAGAAATTGATTTGATTGCACAGTTTGCGACTAAGAAAGAAAAAGAAGCGGCAAAAGTACCAGCGAATCCAGTGGTCCAAGCCATTCCAGAAAATAAACCACTTCCTGCACCAGCCAAATACAACCGCCTCATCACCATTGCGATTGATCCTGGTCATGGTGGCGAAGATCCTGGCGCTATTGGTGCAGCAGGATCGAGAGAAAAGAACGTGGTGCTCTCGATTGCCAAACGACTCAAGGACAAAATTGAGGGTGAAGCCTATATGCGCCCTTACCTCACCAGAGATGGCGATTACTTTGTGCCGCTCCATGTCAGGGTTCAAAAAGCCAGGCGCGTTGAGGCAGATTTATTTGTATCGATTCATGCCGATGCGTTTATTGAGCCAAGAGCTAAAGGCGCCTCAGTATTTGCCCTCTCCCAAATGGGTGCAAGTAGCTCAATGGCACGCTGGATGGCTAATAAAGAAAATGCTTCAGACCTCATTGGCGGCATCAATATCAAGACGCAAGATCGACAAGTGGCTAACTTACTCCTAGATATGTCAACGACTGCTCAAATTAAAGACTCCATGCAGGTGGGCCAATCCATTCTCAAGCAAATTGGTGGCTTTGCACCTTTGCATAAGGGAAAGGTAGAGCAAGCCAGCTTTGCTGTTTTAAAGGCTCCAGACATCCCTTCTATCCTCGTAGAAACTGCTTTTATCAGCAACCCTCAAGAAGAAGCCAGATTGAATGATGATGGCTATCAGGACCAGATTGCTGAGGCTATTTTGAGAGGAATTAAGGAGTATTTTTCCAAAAACCCACCAGTGGCAAGACGAGTTAACTCATAACGTACTTGTAAGTACAAGGACTTACGGGCAGCCCCCTCAGACCAAGGGGCAGCTAGCAACTTCTTGCTATAATTTCCGTTTTACCGGGTCGGTAGCTCAGTCGGTAGAGCAGCGGACTTTTAATCCGTTGGTCGCGAGTTCGAATCTCGCCCGACCCACCATTGATAAAGAATAAAAAAATCAGCCTATTAGCGCTGATAGGTTTTTTCTTTTAAAGGCATTTGCAGAACTAGTAATTCAGCGTAGCCATCTAATACTTTAATTTCAAATGGTTTTTCTTTGGATGAGGCAAAAATATTTTGCTTGGTACCAATAACAACACCATCAATATAAACTGCTCCACCAATTACAACTAGAAATATTCCATCTACATTATCCGCAGGCTTTACCAAATAAGATGTAAAGCTAGGCATCTTTAGTAAACCAATGCCAAGACCAACATCAGCCTCAAAATGATCCCAAGAAAATTCGGGGGACTTCAGACCCCATATCGATTGGGGTGTCGATGGTAAAAATTGCCTACTAGTAAGATGATGTTTTGGCCCTTTAATAAATTGACTCTTTTTTTCTGGTAAGAATTTTGCCCCTGGATCATGCATGGATCTCAACGTTAAATAATCGAGACCCAATGGGCCAGCAACTATCGGACCATATCCAGTATAGGCACCAGCATAATGAACAATGTATGGTCCTATAGTATGTCGACCAAAATATCCAGAGCCCTCTATAAATACCTGGAATTGATTCTGCACATGAAAATGGAGAGGGTTAGTAATGTTAGGCAGTTGCTTGATTAAATATGACTGAGGAGATCGACTATCGTCAATCTCCCTCTCAAAATAATCCTGCCGATAATATTTAAGACCGTTGGGTTGCTCATGATATGAAAGAGCCTCCTCTTGGTTTGCAATCTTTATCATTAAGATTCTTTCAGATATTTATTCTATTTTGGCGCCTGAGTCTCGAACTCTTTGCCCCCACTTCGTGTACTCCGTCTGAATGAATGCTGAAAATTCTGCTGGACTATTGCTCTTAAGAGACTCAGATCCGAGTTCATTCAATCGCTTAATTACATCTGGGTCATCCAAGATGGCATTTAATTCCTTATGTAGCTTATCAATGATGGGCTTAGGGGTTCCGGCAGGCGCCAAAAGGCCTAGCCAAGCACCAGCATTAAAACCTGTAAGGCCCTGCTCATCTAAAGTTGGCACATCTTGCGCAAACTGTGAACGAGTCAGACCACCCGTTGCTACAGCCTTTAATTTCCCAGCCTTAATATGTGGCATCAGAGTTAACATCGTGTCAAAGGTCATATCGACCTGTCCAGACATTACATCCGTTTGAGACTGCGCACTTCCTTTGTAGGGAATATGTGTCACATTAATTCCAGCTTGGCGCGTCAACATACTCATCAATAAGTGACTAGTACTTCCATTACCAATTGATGCATAGGTTAGCTGACCCGGATTTGCCTTGGCCTTTTCAGTTAATTGCTGAATTGTATTAATGCCAGTTTTAGGGTTAGTGACAAATACATATGGTAACCATGACACCAATCCAATAGGAGCAAAGTTCTTACGTGGATCATAGGTAATATTGGTATATAAATTAGGGTTAATCGCTAACGGAGCAGTTGCACTCAATACCAAGGTGTACCCATCTGGCGCTGCTTTGGCAACAAATGCAGAACCCATACTCCCACCTTGGCCCGCTTTGTTGTCAACAATAAAAGTCTTACCAAATTTATTGGTAAATCTTTCTGCCAAAACACGTGCAACAGTATCGGTAGCAGTACCCGGGGGAAATCCAACTATGATAGTGACCGTTCTATCAGGATAATTTGCAATCGACTGCGCGGCAACATTACCACCAAACAAAAGAATGTAGCTGATTACTACAAAAGATTTTATTAGCCTCATTTACGCCCCCCTTTTTAGGATTTTATTTACTTTCTACTATCGCCACAATTTGTCCTTCTGCAACCGTATCTTCCTCGGAAACCTTTAATTCAATTAATGTCCCTGGCTCTTCAGCAATCACTGGAATCTCCATTTTCATAGACTCAAGAATCATAACAATGTCACCCTCTAAAATTTCTTCTCCGACTTGTTTTTTTATTTTCCATACTGAACCAGTTACCTCAGAGCATAATTCATTTTTTTTCATCATATCCTCTTAATTATTATTTTTAGCCATAATTTCAGATAGCGAGTTCGTGTGAATCTTTCCACACTTAAATTCACCAGAATCTAAGACCTGCAATAAAGCAGGAATGTTATTTTTAACACCCTCGATTTCAAATTCCTTTAAAGCTTCTTTTAGACTCAATATTGCTTGCTCTCTTGTATTTTCATGCGCTATGACCTTGGCAATCATCGGATCATAAAAAGGCGTTACATCTCGGCCTTGCGCATATCCAGTCTCTACGCGGATATTTTTGCTAGTCGGGGGACGAAAAATAGTCAATTTACCAGGCGATGGAAAAAAACGTTTGGGGTCTTCCGCATAGACTCTTGCCTGTATTGCATGACCTTCAATAGAAATATCTTTTGGCAAAACTTCGTCCAATCTTGCGCCTGCAGCCAATAGGATTTGTGATTGCACTAAATCCACACCCGTAACCTCCTCTGTTACGCCATGCTCCACCTGGAGGCGGGTATTCATTTCCAGAAAGGCAAAAGATTTATCTTCGCCCATTAGCATTTCCACGGTACCAATGTTGTCATACTGCATCTCGCTCATCACTTGAGTCACATTATCAGCAACCGAATCAATTACTTCCCTATTTATCCCTGGAGCACCAGCCTCTTCTATTACCTTTTGATGCCTTCTCTGAATAGAACAATCGCGTTCATATAAGTGACGTACCGAACCGTATTGATCACCCAATATTTGTATTTCTATATGCCTTGGGCGCAGCAGGAGCTTTTCTAAATACACTTCGGGGTTGGAAAAGCCTCTTTCAGCCATAGATCTTGCTCGCTCTACTGCCTCAAATAATTGAGCTTCATCATAAGCTGGAAGCATACCAATGCCACCGCCGCCAGCAGCTGGCTTAACTAAAACAGGATATCCAATCTTGCGCGCTGCTGCTGCAACTTTCGCCTGGTCAGGGGGTAGAACCTCTGAGCCTTGCCCTACTGGTAATCCATATTGTCGAGCTAACTCTCTTGCTTTTGTCTTATGCCCCATCGCCTCAATCCATTTTGGACTAGGCCCTATAAATACTTTATCTAGGGCAACTACACCTGAGGCAAACCCAAAATTCTCAGATAAGAATCCATAACCAGGATGAATCGCATCAGCATTTGATTCTTGTAAAACTTTTAATATCCGGTCCTGATTAAGATAACTCTCTTTTGCTGATGAGGCTCCAATATAATAACTTTCTGAAGCATAAGCTAAATAGGGTGCTCCAGCATCAGCTTCAGAATAGACGGCAACTGAGGGAATCGACATTTCATTTAATGCACGTAATACCCTAGCGGCAACAGCACCTCTATTAGCAACTAAGACCTTATTTAATATCATAAATTTAATATGCTGTAGGCCATGTGCGCATTAAATGCTCACCTACGCCATTACTCAAACGCATACGATGCACTTCAAGCATGCGAATAAGATAATCGCGGGTTTCGCTCGGCAAGACTACGGATTGAACTGCATACATTGAGGCAATATCCCAAACATTACTCCCCTTTGCCATCTCAGCAACAGCTTCTTCATAGCCATCATCTCCTGGATTTAAGCCATGAACAATGCTAGTCGCAAAATTTGGATCCATAAAACTAATCTCAGCAGTTGGCCAGGCTGCAAATTCATCAGAATTTCTCCCGCCACCCATATTCAGATAAGCCTGTCCATAACTCTTACGCAAAACTACTGTGATTTTTGGGACTGTTGTGAGTGATACTGCGCTCATAAAATTAATAATTTTTCCTGGCGCGCGTTTACGCTCCGCATCTAATCCAATAATGAATCCAGGCGTATCAACCAGCATAACAATTGGGATATTGAAGGAATCGCACATCACGATAAAATTTGTTGCCTTCTCGCAAGCTTCGGTATCCATCGCACCACCCTTCACCAAAGGATTATTAGCAATAATCCCAACTGAATGCCCATTTAAGCGTGTTAGCGCTGTTACTAAGACCTTGCCAAAACGAGGTTTCAATTCAAAATAACTGCCAGTATCAACAATTGCCTGGATTACTTTGCGAACGTCATATACCTGAGTTCTTTTTTCTGGCAACAAATCTAAAATATTAGTCATTTGACTACCAGAATCTTTTGGCACAGGACAAACAGGTGGAGCTTGTTTATGATGGGCTGGCATATAAGATAAGAATTCCTTGATTGAATCCAAAGCCTCCTCATCTGTTTCTACAACTCTATCAATGAGTCCAGTCGTTTCGCTATGCAGCTTCCATCCACCAATCTCCTCTGGATCGACTTGCTCTTTAATTGCCAAAGAGACCAGCTGAGGACTAGATACGGCCATAATGGCGCCTTTGCGCATCACACTAAAGTCGGAATACCCCGTATACCAAGTAGAAGATCCGTAGCAATATCCCAACACAGCACTTGCCCAAGGTGTTTCGCGCATTCTTCGGTATTGTGTAGGGTCATTACCCAACATAGAGCCCATACCTTTTGAACCCATCGTAT
Source organism: Polynucleobacter nymphae (assembly GCF_018882155.1). Taxonomy (GTDB): domain Bacteria; phylum Pseudomonadota; class Gammaproteobacteria; order Burkholderiales; family Burkholderiaceae; genus Polynucleobacter; species Polynucleobacter nymphae. Next base: position 186,714 of record NZ_JACVPA010000002.1, on the reverse strand, counting down.
CTGGCATCCTTGCACCCGAGGATTCGCCGAGAAAAACAATTGGCAAACCTCTTTGGGTTGCCACTCGCTTCATTTGCCCAATCTTTTTGCCGTTTGTAGCACTGCTTGAAGCACCCTTTACTGTAAAGTCATTTGAGACTACTGCAACATCTCGACCATCAATTTTTGCGTATCCAGTGATCTTGCCATCTGCTGGGGTCTTTTCTCTATCGGACTCAACAGCAGATGATGTCCCAAAGAGTCCGGACTCTATAAAACTATCCTGATCTACCAAATAAGAGATTCTCTCTCTTGCATTTAGGATGCCATCGTTTTTTCTTTGCTCAAGCTTTGCAGCAGACCCCATGGCCAAGGCTTTTATTTTTTTCTCATTATATTCTTGTAAGATATTTTCAAATGCCATTACTTTAATCCTGTTCTACGTTAAATTTTCATGTGCATAAATAATACGGTTCGCTTGCAGGCGGCTTAATTCCTCTTTTGAAAAACCACCAACTCGAGCAAGTACGGAGAGAGTATCTTCACCAATACGCTTTCCTGTATGCCGTATTTCCCCAGGCGTTCTTGAAAGTCGCGGGACTGGTGAGGCCATAGCAACCGCTCCTAGCTCATCATCCCTCACTTTTGATATCGCGTCTCTATCCTTGTAGTGAGGATCTTGGAAGATATCCGCCATATCAAAAATACGAATTCCTGGGACACTTGTAGAGTTGAGTTTTTCTTCAACAGCGTCAACACTCAAACTACTGGTCCATAGATTAATTAGGTAATCCAATTCCACATAATTTTTAGAGCGCTCTATTGCGCTACAAAAACGAGGGTCACTAACTAATTCTGGTTGCTTCATGCAATCTTCAGCCAATCTTTTAAATAAAGAATTTCCCATTGCCGTGATATGTACAAAGTGACCATCATTTGTTTCATATAAATTATTTGGAGTACTGCCTGGCAAACGAGAGCCTGTTCTATTCGCTATAACACCTAATTGGTCAAATGCTGAAATATGAGGCTCCATAAAACTAAAGGCGCACTCATATAACGCAGTATCTATAGTCTGCCCTTGCCCGTCTTTAGTTCTTGCCAAGAGTGACATCACTACGCCAAATGCTGCATAAAGCCCGGTGATGTAATCAGTCAAAGAGACTCCAACTCTTGTAGGAGGGCGATCAGGGTCTCCAGTGATTTGCCTTAATCCACTAAGCGCTTCACCAATCACACCGTATCCAGTCCGCTGGCTATATGGGCCCGTTTGACCAAATCCACTAATCCTTGCCATGATCAAGCTGGGATTAATAGTCTTTAGATCCTCATAGCCTAAACCCCACTTCTCCAGACCGCCAGGTCTAAAGTTTTCAACGATCACATCGATCTTTGGAATCATCTTTCGAATAACTTCTTGACCTTCAGATGTTCTAAGATCAACTGAGATCAGTGACTTATTTCTAAAAATACTAGATGCATATAGTGACTTATCTTTAACGTGATGTCCCATCGTACGAACTGCATCTCCTTCAAAGGGCTCAACCTTAATTACCTCAGCCCCAAAATCGGCCAATAATCTTCCGCAAAAAGGGCCAGCAATAGTTGACCCCATTTCAAGGACTCTGTATCCCGATAATGGTCCACAAGTTTGATCTAATTTATTCATATTTAAGTCTATAAGACGAAACTTTCATATCGCCGTAATGCATCCTTAGCGCTACGAATATTTTGTCTTCTTAATTGCTCTGCAAGATCAGCATCACCACTTCGCATAGCATCTAATACAGCTTGGTGCTCCATCAGGCCTATAGAAGCGCGTCCAGGCAAGATTAGAATTCTGCGGATAATTGCTTGGGTTTTTTCATAAACCATATCTAGCATATTGGTTAAGACCGGATTATTTGCGGCCAACAACATGCGCCTTCTAAATAGTCCATAGCCCGCTAAAAATGATTCGTAATCATGATTCTCAATATAGAGTTTCATTTTTCCATTAAACAGATCTACAAGGTCTTGCCATGAATTTGGAGAAGTATTTTGGGTTGCTAATCGAGCGCACAATCCCTCTAAAACCTCTCGGGCGTCATAAATTTCGAATACTTGAGAAAGGTCTAGGCGAATTACAACTGCGCCACGGTTTGGAATACGCTCAATTAATCCGCGTTGCTCTAAGCCAATAAAAGCCTCGCGAATAATATTACGGGGCACTAGAAACTCTTCGGCTAACTCACTCTCTCCTAATTTAGCGCCAGGTGCAATCTCTTGCTTAGCGATGCGTTCCCGCAAGATATTCTGAATATCCAAACTTCTTTTATTCGAAACAACAAGACCCAGAGCTGGCTTATCTTTACCTACTCTGATATTGCTCTGCGTTCTTTTTTCTTTAGAAATGACCATTTGTTTACCTTTTAGCCACTTTAATATTTTGATAACAATATTGTCAACAATTTTGTTAATACATTGAGCAAGATCAAATATCCGCCCTTATATTGATTTTTTACTGGCCAAGCTATTGTTTTTAATGGATTAATTATTTAGAGAAACATCTAGGTTCAGCAGATGATTTGTCGGTTTACCCGACAAACCGGTGTCGATGCCACCCGACCTCCACCCCAACCCAATCGACCCCACAAAACTCGCTGCCTATATCGCACCTGAATCTAGGCAGGTTTAAGCCAATGTCTAAATTACTGTTTTAGAACAATTTTGCGTCTTTTAATCCGTTGGTCGCGAGTTCGAATCTCGCCCGACCCACCAGCATTAGAAAAGCCACCCGAGGGTGGCTTTTTCTTCTATGAGCTATCTTAGCGTCAGACCCACATCGCATTAGTACGACACTTTAACAAGCTTAAGCCTGCATATAACCATATCTTAAGTTTGTTCTGCCATCCCCAAACTGGTCATAATGAATTTTTGCCAAGGTAATCTTATCGTTCGCTAAGCCTGCTCGCTGTGCAGCAGTGAAGTTATAAAGCCGCGCAGAATTTTCACCAAAGATTGCTCGCTTTACTGGTCCATCTGCAGCTCCCAAAGGATTAAAACCATATTTTTTCTGCATATCCTCAGGAATCTCTAATCTACGAAAGGCCTCAATTTGCCACTGGGGAGAACCCGTCCAAATGGCATCGGTACCCCAGACAACATGATCTTGCCCTAGACCTTGTATGAGCTGACCCAACATTGCGGCACATAATCTTGGCTCAGAAATTGTGCTTTGAGCAAAAATTTGTCCTAAATCTCCGTAAATATTATTAACGCCGGTTTTTTGTGGGATCTGGGCTAAATCCGTCACCCAATCAATGCGGCCAGTTTGTCTAAATTGCTCCCAACCTATATCCCAAGTTCCGCCTGTATATCGAAAAGCGGAATGATAGATCACAAAATTGAGTTGAGGCCAATCTTTAGCAGCCTTAGCAACGTCATCTACATTTGCATAAGCCAATAAGTGAGGATATTGCTGCGTGACGGACGGTGGATAAAGGCCCTTGTGCACACACACATTTGCAAGACTTGGCTTAGTCTTACTCCATTTAGCCAACTTCTCATAAAATGGATATAGCAATTTTTCATCATCAAGACGCCAAGGGTGCTTTGATAGTTGCTTATTGGTGTTGTCACCGATGGTGTAACCCTTGTACGAATCTGGCTTTAAATTTTCATAATCGGCTTCGGCCTTTTCTAGCCAGCCCAGCGTTCCCGGCATAAAAATGGCATGCGAGAACATTCTTTTGGTGCCGGATTCTTGATTTACTGATTGACGTGCTCGCGCTTTCATTTCATTGGTTAAAAACCAATCTCGAGGATCCTCAGATCCAGAACCAGAAATCAATGCCACTTTAGTATCGCTATCTAAATAGACCTCTTTAAAGTAATTGGCAAACTTCAAGTCATCCAAGGTTTGTGGCTTATTGACTAATGCAGGATTCCATGAGGCCTTACCTACGGCTTCGCGGGATCTAACAAAACCTTCAAGCCGAGTATCGTCACGTAGAAAATGGGTGTGCATATCCATAATGAACTGATCTTTTAAGGCAGCAGCCCTTTCATTCGCCAACTCTGGTGTTGCTGCCTCCGCATGACTAACACCATAGAGTGGGCCAAAGGTATCATTCATCGCAAGAAAAGCAGCTGCCATTCCAGCAGCGCTTTGAAAAAACCGGCGGCGAGGTATGCCTTGATGCTTAGCAAGCTTTGTGCCGATGTCTTTGACGCGGTTCTCGAATTCTTTTTGCTTAGCAGTCTGCACCCCAGGAAAAAACTCATCGCTTGAAATTGCCTGGGTAGGTATTGGTGAACGAAATTGCGCTTTTTCTGCTGGAATGAGTTTTGCGATCTCATCAGGGGTCATCATTTGTTAAGCCTCCTATAGTCAAATTATATTAATGCAAATTGATGTTTCTAACTAGATCGGGCTGGTAAATAAATTGGGTGCTATAAAACCAGAATCCTGAAGCCCCTAAATCCCTTGGTCACGAATTTAGCCCAAGTTTTGGCGCAGCTCATCTCACCCGATCCACAAGACTGCCCACTTATTAATCCAGCTTATTTAGCTAGCAGCAGTATTAATCTTTGCCGCAAGTAGTTTTTCCAGATTCATCGGTTTTACATACAGACTCGGTGCCATCTGGATTTAACCGAATTCTGGTAGAGCTGATGCGACGAGGAGTCTTTGCATCATCTGTCGTGATCTCACCAATATCGACTTCTGCAGTAGGCTGTTTCTGCGCAAGACTAGGCATAGCATTCTGTACTTGATCAAGATGGTACTGATAGATCTCTCTTAATACAGCAGCACTCACAGTCTGCTCAATTGGCAGAACTGAAACTGGTGCAGGAGGTGTTGGTGGCACATAACCCAAGGCATTTCCGATGGTTGGAGCTGACCACTGATTAGCTGCAGAACCCGTATTGGCATATGCAGCGTAATTGGTAGAGCCATAAATTGCTAATGTGGCCGAGTTGCCGTTATATAAATTCAATTGCTCAACACCATTGCTTGTGTGGGTTGGCAGCATGAAGCTTACTTTAGCGGCTGGATCATATACCGAGAACTGAACTTTCCCGCCTGTGCTTGCTGCACTCGCAGTCATTGAGGCAGCGCTATAGGTCTGACTTGCATAAGTTGCGGCGCCACCAACAATGGCAATCTGGCCAACATACTGATCTGTGCTGGTAATTGCTACATCAGATTGGCTGATCGCAGTTTGACTATTTAAGCTATACAAAGGCTTATCCAAACCAACTGTCTGTTTAAAGGAAATGACTGGGGCATCCACAGCAGCAGATGCTTTAGTAGGCGCAATTGCGGCAACTAATAAGGTATGGGTATTGGCAACTGTATCGTTGACTGTGCCATCAAAAACCACCTGAGGATCTTCAGAAATCATGGTCCTGATGAAAATAGGATTGGCATTGAGGTAATCAATCGTGCTAGTCAAACTACCGCGCTGATATTCAAAGTAAGAGCGACGGCTATTAAATAAGAAACCAATAGCAGAGGTTTTATTGAGATAACTTGCATCACCAATAAAGATATTGCCGTGGTACTTTTGGAAAGTACCAGTTAGAATATCAGCCAAGATATAGATTGAGCCACCAGTGACTTCCAGGGAGCCAATGCGGGCTGTTGATCCAATGCTATCGGCAATGGTTACTACTCCGCTACCTGCATTTACTACCAAGGACTGTGCTTTGGCAGATCTTGCATCGATTGTGCCAAGGAATAATATGGCTGCATTATTCGAACTGAGAGTTACCGAGCCAGTATCCAATGTGAGATTGCCATAAGATTGGGTGCCACTTGTGCTGATACTGCTAATTAAGTTGAGTGAACCAGTCGCCATAACAGCGCTTAAGATTGCACTATTTGTAGTGCCAAACGATCCGCCATTGCCCAAGATATTTCCTGCGCCTAGGGCCGTATTAGATCCAGCAATCAGGGTTGCATTAGCGCCAATGATGGCATTGCCGGTATAAGCGTTATCTCCTATTAAGGTAGCTGCAGTGTTTGCTGCTACGGTAATTGTGCCCTTACCATTAATCACCATTGGAATAGTAGATGCAGTACCAGTGTTAAAGGTGATATTTCCACTATTCGTTGCAATCGTTTCAACTGGCGCAGTTAAGCCACTGTCATAAATAACACTCGTTCCGGTTGGAATGTTGACGTACTTCACGTTGGCAAAGTCAGGAATTGCCCCTGCTGCCCAGTTATTGGGGTTAGACCAGTTTCCGCCAGATGTTGGACCAACCCAGGCCACTGGTGTTGTCAGTTGGGTGATTAATCCATTATTGGAAGTGACTGCAGAACCACCAGCGATGTAGTAGTTATTTCCATCAGATCCACCTAAGTTGATATCGATCGTATATTGAATATTGGTAGCAACATTTTTAGAGCCGTAGCTACCAGTAGCAGAAATTTTTACAACATCCCCATTAACGATATTGCTGTTTGCTGTAGGAGTAATCGCTGATCCAACAGCATTAATAGTAGTGTTGCCGTCATAAACCTTACTCACGGCGCCAAGGGTAAAGTCTTGGCCAACTGTCAGCGCTCTTGGTTGTACTGTTGCCGCGCCCACTACGAAGGCGCTAGTGAAGTTTGAACCAGAAATACTTGGTGATCCTGCGCTCAATTGATAAGCGCCCGCATTGAGGTTGCCAGAACTACTGACTTGACCACCAATAGGTGTAGCAGTGAACTGATATTGACCGCCCGCATTGTCCGCAACAGTAATTTCATTTCCGTTAGTAGCCACAGTTAATCCAGATCCATTGCTACTACTGATTACTGTGTTATCTGCTGTTAAGTAGCTTGCCACTGGACTATATGAGACGGCTGATCCATAGCTAGTGTTTGTATTGCCTAACTTCACCAGCAAGGTATTTGCAGGAAGAATCGTATAAGTTCCAGGAACATAATTGATATTGTAGTTATTTGAATCTAAGCCACTTGCTGTCAGCACGCCTGGATAGGAGCCTGCAGCCTGAACAGTAGAATTTGTTCTGATCACGGTTGCTGTGCCATTAAGATTGGCGATGGTTTCACCATTCTTAAAGCCGCTGGCGATGATGCCGCCATAATTGGGTATATCTGATGTTGTAACCAATTTGGCATCACTGGCTACAGTGACTGTTAAATTGGCTTTACCAATCGTTAAATCCCCTGCTCTATAACTTGGGTTGTAGTTCGATAAACCAAGGCCAAGCTCACTGCCAGGAACTACTTGAATCGATCCAGCATAAGTACCTGCAGGTGTTGCAGAACCGATAGTGCTGAACATATTTCCGCTATTACTGAACTTAGCGCTGACTGAAGTAACGTAATCGCCATTAATGAGACCATCAGCCAGTGCAGCCGCGGAACTCAAATTCAGTGAAGTTCCATAGGTAATCGATGCAATCGGTGCAGTAGAAATAATGAGTGCCTTAGGTGTCACATTGACATTGGCGGGTACATAAGTAATTGCGTAGTTAGTGCTGGCATTGAGAGTGCCCTGACCGATTGGGTAGGTAATAGAATTCGTACTCACTGGGCTAGCAGAACCATCGTTACCATTAAAGAGGTTCAAGTTTGTAGGCGCAGCCAAGCTACCGGTAATTTGATCTGAGCCAATGAGGCCAGTTTGGGTGTACGTTAACGTTGGTAATACCCGATCACCATACACAATCGACTTGCTATCGGCAGTGATGATTAATGGTGCCGGGGTAATTGTGACATTCGCTGGGATATAGCTAGTAATGGTGTAGTTAGTATTAGCAAGCAAGCTAGCTTGGCTAATTAAATAGTTAGAACCTACGCTAGCGTTACTGGTGGCAGTCGTTGCGAGGCCACCCGTAAAGCTAGCAACAGTATCGCCATTTACTAAACCAGTATAGGTGTAACTCAAATTAGGGACAGCTGAGCCGTAAACCATAGATGTCGCTGTTGCACTTACTGCCAATGGCGCTGGGGTAATTGTCAGATTTCCAGGAATATAAGTTGCAATAACGTAATTACCGCCGGCTAACAAGCTACCTTGGTTAATCGGGTAATTTGATCCCACATTAGAGCTGCTAGTCGCAGTCGTTGTGAGGCTACCAGTAAAGCTAGCGCTAGTATCACCACTTACCAAACCAGTATAGGCAAAAGTCAAACTTGGTAGACCTGAGCCGTAGACCTTAGTAGCTGAGTTTGCCGTGACAACCAAAGGAGCTGGAGTGATGGTGATATTCGCTGAAACGTAGCTAGTAATCGTGTAGTTAGCGCTGGCAGCTAAGGTCCCTTGGCTGATCAAATAATTTGATCCCACACCAGAAATATTAGTAGCGCTTGTGGTGAGGCCACCAATAAAGGTGGTGGTGGTGTCATTGGCCACTAAACCGGTATAGGTATACGTTAAATTTGGTACAGCTGCGCCGTAGACCATCGATTTTGCGACTGCAGTTACTGTCAATGGTGCTGGAGTAACTGTTAATGCGCCGTCGACATAAGTGATGGTGTAGTTTGCCAATCCACCACCACTAGCGCCGCTAGCTGAAATTACATAAGGGCTGCCATTGTTCACTGCTGCGTTAGCAGCAGAACCAGCACTAGCCAATCTCACGGCAATCACTGCGTCATTATTGCCAGCAATTAATCCAGATACGGTATATCCGGTAGAGCCGACTGCTACACCAGCACTATATGAGACGCCACCATTCGTGCTCATGCTGCCATACACCTTGCTATCAGCACTAGCAGTAATGATTAATGGCGCTGGAGTAATCGTAATATTCGCTGGAACATAACTTCCAATGGTGTAGTTGCCACCAGCGCTCAATGTTCCTTGGCTAATGAGGTAGTTTGAGCCCACATTAGCTGTATTGCTAGCAGTCGTTGCAAGACTACCGTTAAAGTTTGCTGCGCTGTCGTTAGGCACTAAACCACTGAAGGTGTATTCCAGATTTGGTACAGCCGAGCCATAAACCATAGAAGCCGCTGTTGCAGTTACTGTCAATGGCGCTGGAGTAATGATCACATTACCAAATACTGGGCTACTGAGGGTGTAGTTAGAGGCTGATCCCGTGCCATTTGCTAATACCAGGTTATTTAGACTTTGCAGCGCAGCACTTCCTACATCGGCATTAGTCAGAATAGCGCCGCCGGAGGATATAGCCAGTGTTTGACCAGCGACACCAGTAATAGTGAGATCAGCTCCTACTAAAGAAACTAGGCCATCATATAACTTCGCGGCAGTGATCGTAATGGGTGCTCGAGTGATATTGGCAGTTTGGCTCAGGGTCAATCTGCTGATAAAGTAGTTTGTATTACTAATCGTCAAGCTGTTGCTACCAAAATTAACCGGTAAATTATCGCCAACATCGGACTGAGAGAATATTGCTGTTGGTATACCAGTTGCTATAACGGTATCGCCCTGCACCACCCCAATCAAGGCTGGTGTGCCTGAGAAAGTAACCGCATTAGTAGCGTCATATATCTTATTGTTTGCGCTAATGCCGCTCACAGTTAATGGCGCTGGAGTAATTACCCCATTAGTGCCAGCTACAGTGCCACTGAAGGCATAGTTAGCAGCATCAGCTCCAAAAATGGCAACGCTATTAATGGTGTAAGCCAAACCAGTACCTGCATTAATACTTGCATAAGCACCCGAGCCGCTCATCACCAGCTGATCACCTGCAATAGCGTTACTTGCAGTCAAAACTTTGCCAATAATAGTATTGCTAGCGTCATATACCTTGGATGGACTTGGGGTATTGATATTAAGTAGCAAGGCGGTAATCGAAGTAGTACCTGCAACCGTCAATACTGGATAGCTGGTGACATAGTTAGTTGCATAACCAGCAACGGTTGTCACAGTAGACGATGGGGTCAGCGTATAGCTGCCAACATTCAGGTATCCGCCAGTACTGTTATCTGCACTGCTCAAGCTTGGCAAGTTAATGCTTAAGGTGTATTTACCTTGTGGAGATTTTGCGTCAGTCGCAGTCCAAGTATTAGCAGATGATCCTGCTGCAATATTCAAATTAACAATGTATGGCGCAGAGCAATCAGAACCAATAGTGCAATAGGAAGCTGATACTGCAGCTGATGTGCCTAGATTGCTAGCTTTTAATGTTCCATACACTACTGAAGTATTGCTAACAGTAAGCAGTAATTGGCCTTGCGCCACTACAGTAAAGCCTGCTGTGATAGGCACGATGGTGTAGTTTGCTGCTGTGGCACTAGGGCTAATAGTGTAAAGAGCGCCATTATTTGGCGCATCGCTGGTGGCAGTCTCGCCTGCTTGGCGACTAACTACTGGATTGACGAGTACGCTAGAAGTGTCAGCACCCTTCAAGCCAGTTAAGGTGTAAGTGAGCGTTGGATCAGACTGGCCTACAAACTTAGCAGCCGCGTTGGCTGTCATTGTTAGAGTTGCTCTTGTAATTGAGCCATTACCACTAATCGATAGTGGTAATGAATAGTTTGATAGATTTGTTAAGCCACTAGCAACATAGTTAGCATTACTTAAAGTAGTTGAGACAGTCGTGGCATTAGCGACATTAGCACTGTTAAACGTTGCGCTCGTTTGATTAATAGAAGCGCCTTGGCCAACAGCAAAGCCGCTGAAGTTATAACTTCCAGAATTCAGAGTAGCAGTATTAGTAGCGTCATATACCTTGGTTTGGGTAGCGATAGATACTGTGATTAACGCTGGGGTGATAGATACGTTGCTAGTGCTTGCTGGCAGTACATAGTTATTCGCAAAAGCAGTATTAGCAATACTCAATCCAGTGGTACTGAGGCTGCTGACACCAATCACATCCGCACTATTAGATGTGCCTGAACCTGCTAAAGAAACAACTTGATTACCAATAGTGGTGACGGCGCTTACAGAACTGGCAGCAAATGCAGTAGTTCCGTCATACACTTTGCTTGCAGCAATACTCAGCACTGCAGGGTTAATTTTGTAGGTATTGTTAGCAGTGTTTGAGAAAGTAATGGTGTAGTTCGTATTGCTTGTGCTGCCAGTCAAACTACCAACAGCTAAAGTGTAGTTCGCCACATCTTGAACGACGGTATTACTAGCACCACTAAAGTTCATGCTACCGCTGAGAGTTACTGGAACATTTACTACTGAATCTGTATTTTTATAGCCAGTCAGTGTGTAATTGCCAATAGCTTGTGAATAAGTCGCCTTATCCAAGATGCTGCCATTAAATACAGTATTAACAGCATTAGGGGTAATCGTGAGGGCTGCCTTGCCCACTGTTAAATCACCGGCAACATAAGAAATGGTGTAATTAGCCAACCCGGTACCTACTGCTGCGCTTGGGATAATGCTTGCACTATAGGTGTCAGCATTCGTAGTCGCGGCAACGCTGGTGGCTGATCCGTAGCTCAGAGTAGCAGCGCTCACGGCATCGTTACCTACCAAACCAGCAGCTGTAAATCCTGTTGTGCCTAAAGCATAAGCTGTACCGTAGACCGGCGCAGTCACATTATCAGCAGTAATTGTTAAGGCTTTCGCAGCAAGAGTGACAGTATTTTGGGTGCCTCCTGCACCACTATTAAAACTTGGAGTGATAGCGTAATTACTCAATGATGCAGTACCCCCACTGGCAGTTATTGCAGTGACGTAATTACTACTATTAGCTGCGATATTGAGATTATTTACTGTAGCACTGCTGATACCAGTAATAGTCTCACCATTTACTAGACCGGTAATCGTATAACTTGCTGGAGTGATAGTAGTGCTACCACTATAGGTCGCAGCTACTGTAATGCCTAATGGTGCTGGGGTAATATTTGCAGCTAAACCGGTTGGCTGAGATAAGGTGTAATTACCAGCTGCAGAACCGCTAATTGCATATGCAGCAGTCACTGTTAAGCTATTACCTACATTAACCTGGCTAAAACTTGCACCTCGAGTCACTATCAAGCTAGCAGTATCAGAGCTCACTACGCCATTTAAGGTGCCTGCGCTAAATGTTGCCACATTGCTACCGTCATAGACTTTATTAGCAATTACTGCGCCTGTGACAGTCAAGGCCTTAGCAGTAATATTAGCGCTCAGACCAGTTGGCTGGGTGAGTGAGTAGTTCATTGCGGCGGCACCACTCAGAATGCTAGTCGCTGTGACCGTTAAGCCTGTACCGATGCTAGCCTGGCTAAAGCTACCTGCTTGAGTCAAAATTACATCATCTGAGCCAACTTTCCCACTCAAGGTGCCTGCAGTAAAGATTGCTGCAACAGTGCCGTCATAGACCTTATTTGCAACTGCAGCGCCACTAATAGTTAAGGCTTTAGTAGTAATGTCTGCAGTTAATCCAGCAGGCTGAACCAGTGTGTAGTTACCTGCAGTGTTATTTGAGAGTGTATTAGCTGCTGTGACTACTAAAGCTGTACCCACATCAGATTGACTAAAGGTGGCTGCTTGATTGAGGCTCACATTATCACTACTCACTACACCCACCAAATTACCGCCGGTAATCGCTGCGACATTGTTGCCGTTATAGGTTTTGTTTGCTACCGTGGTTCCAGTTACAGTCAAAGCCTTTGGTGTAATGTCAGCAGTTAAGCCCGTTGGCTGGGTCAGCGTGTAATTACCTGCTGCATTATTAGTTAAGGTATCCGCGATAGTGACTGCAAGACCTGTGCCCACATTGATCTGTCCAAAAGTGCCAACCTGAACTAAACCAATGGTCTCGCCTGAAATTACCCCGACTAAGGAGCCTCCAGAAATAGTCGCTACGTTTGTGCGATCATAAATCTTATTCGCTACAGTAGTGCCGGTAACGGTCAAGGCCTTAGGTGTAATGTTGGCGGTCAAACCAGTTTGCTGGGTTAAGGTGTAGTTGCCTGCAGCAGTACCGCCGAGAATATTCGTGGCTGTAACCGCTAAACCATTGCCCACATCAGACTGACTGAAAGCAGCAGCTTCAGTAAGCGTCACATCTTCACTACCAACTCTACCAACTAAGCTTCCGCCAGTAATGCTGGCCACATTGCTACCGTCATAGGTCTTATTCGCTACTGTGGCGCCTGTAATCGTTAATGCCTTGGCGGTAATGTTGGCAGTAAAGCCAGTTGGCTGAGCTAGCGTGTAATTACCAGCAGCATTATTAGTTAAGGTATCAGCAATGGTAACTGCGAGCCCTGTGCCGACGTTAGCTGAAGGAAAGTTACCAGCCTGCACCAAGGTCACATTGTCGCTATTGACTACACCGACTAATGTGCCACCAGAAACTACGGCTACATCATTACCGTTATAGGTCTTATTCGCTACGCTTGTACCGGTAACGGTCAATGCTCTTGGCGTAATATTGGCTGTTAAGCCAGTAGGTTGAGTCAGACTATAGTTACCTGCAGCGCTGCCACCCAAAACATTGGCAGCGGTCACTGCCAAATTGTCACCTACATTAATTTGACTAAAGGTGCCTACTTGGGTCAATGTCAAGTTAACACTATCAGAGCTAACTACGCCGTTTAATGTGCCGCCACTAAAGCTTGCTGCATTTGTGCCGTCATAAGTCTTATTGGCAACCGTGGCACCGGAGATACTTAGTACTGCCTGAGTAATCACGCCATTTGTGCCAGTCACATTACCTATGAATGCATAGTTAGCCGCATCAGTACCACTGATAGAAATGCCATTCAAAGTGTATGAAAGTCCAGTTCCTGCGTTTGCACTTGCATAAGTGCCTGAACCGCGAATGATTAACTGATCACCAGCGATTGCATTACTTGCAGTCAGAGTTTTAGCAACAATCGCATTAGTGGCATCGTATACCTTGCTTGGGCTTGGGTTATTGATACTTAATGTCAACGGAGTAATGGTAATCGTGCCAGCGACGGTAATAATTGGGTAACCAGTAGCGTAGTTGGTTGCGTATCCTGGATTAGTCACTACAGAGCTTGACGGAGTGAAGGTATAGTTACCTACATTTAAGAAACCGCCAGCACTACTATTAGAAGCATTAAATGTCGGTGGCGTCACAGTCAGAGTGTAGTTACCTTGAGCAGTTCCACTCTTTGCATCAGTAGCAATAAAGGTATTAGCCGATAAACCAGGCATTACATTCAGGGTAATGATGTAAGGTGCTGAACAATCACTACCAATAGAGCAGTACGAAGCTGAAACTGTTGCAGATGCGGCGATATTGCTACTAGTCAAACTGCCATAGGCAACAGAGCTATTACCTATGGTAATCATGAGCTGACCTTGAGCCAGAATTGTCAAATTAGCACTGACTGGCACGATAGTGTAGTTGGCTGCACTTGCTCCTGGGGTTAAAGCGTAAGAAGCGCCTGCGATTTCACCAGCGGGTCGAGTCACAGCTGCATTAGAAAGTACGCTAGAGGTATCAGCACCCTTCAAACCTGACAAGGTATAGGTAAATGTTGGATCAGCCTGCCCCACAAACTTGGCAGCAGCATTAGCTGTCATTGTTAAAGGTGCTGGAGTAATTGTGCCAACTGCACTAACGGATGTTGGCAATGCGTAGTTAGATAAATTGGTGCTGCCAGCAGCAACATAGTTGCTAGAGCTCAATGAAGCGGAGATGCTTGTTGCGTTAGCAACGTTAGCACTGTTGTAGGTAGCGCTCGTTTGGGTAATATAGGCACCCTGCCCATTTATAAATCCGCTGAGAGTATAACTACCAGCATTACCGCTGGTTCCAGCCTCTAAGCTAGCAGAATTAGTACTGTCATATTGCTTAGTTTGGCTTGCGATCATCACTGTGATTGGCGCTGGCGTAATATTGGCCGTAAACCCGGTTGGTTGTGTCAGGGTGTAGTTACCAGCAGCATTATTCGTTAGAGTGTCAGCAACAGTAACTCCAAGACCGGTACCTGCATTAGATTGACTAAAGCTTGCAGACTGACTTAAACCAACAGTATCTCCAGAAACGACGCCTATTAAGCTGCCACCAGAAATACTTGCTACTGCAGTACCGTCATAGCTCTTATTAGCAATACTAGTACCAGTAACAGTTAAAGGCTTCGGGGTAATGCTAGCGGTAATTCCGGTAGGTTGAGTTAAGGTGTAGTTGCCTGCAGCAGAGCCACTGATACTGTCATTCATCACAATCGAAATTGCTACGCCCACATTGGCAGAGCTAAAGCTAGCTGCTTTCGTGAAGATAATATTGGCAAGGTCTGAAGTAACAAGCCCTACTAATGTACCTGCAGTTACCGAAGCGCTTGTCGTGCCGTCATAAACTTTATTAGCAATCGTAGTGCCGGTAATGGTCAAGGCCTTAGGAGTAATATTGGCGCTTAAGCCGCTAGGTTGAACTACGGTGTAGTTAGCTGCAGCAGCTCCGCTAATGCTTTCATATACGGTAACTGGGATACTGTTACCAACATTAGCGCTAGAGAAGCTTGCGCTTTGAGTTAATGTGACTTTAGTGTTATCCCCGCTCACTAATCCAACCAGACTACCAGTTGAAGCAACAGCAGTAGTTGTACCGTCATACACTTTATTGCTTACAGAGACACCACTCACAGTCAATGTCTTAGGAGTAATGCTGGCAGTTAAACCCGTTGGTTGGGTAATTGAATAGTTGGAAGCAGCTGTGCCGCTCAATGTATCGGCAGCTGTAACCACAATTGAGCTACCTACAGCACTTTGAGCAAAGCTACCTGCCTGAGTGAGATTAACCACATCAGAGCCGATCACACCAACCAATGCACCACCAGTAATGGCTGCGGCCGTCGTGCCATCGTAGACCTTATCAGCAACAACGGAGCCACTGCCCACAGTCAATGCTTTTGCAGTAATCGTAGCCATGTTCTTCGTGTTACCGGCTGTTGCGTTGTAAGCAGAGTTAATGCTGTAGTTACTGAGGGATGCAGTACCACCGCTGCTCACAATCGAGGTGACATAGTTGCTACCATTATTGGCTACGTTTGCATTGTTAACGGTGGCACTAGAGAGACCTGTAATGGTCTGCCCTGCTACCAAGCCGGTTACCGTAAATGCAGATGGGGTGACGCTAGTTGTGCCGTTATATTCAGCGGTAACGGTGATGCCCAATGGCGCTGGCGTCACAATCGCAGTAATGCCAGATGGTTGTACCAAGATGTAATTAGCTGCAGCTGTACCAGTAATACTGTCACTAATGATCACAGAAGCAGCGCTATTCACATTGGCGCTGGTGAGCGCTGCGGATTGAACCAAAGTCACATTGGCAGCATCGCCAGTAGTTAAACCAACTAGAGTGCCGCCAGTAATAGTGATCGTCGTTGTACCGTCATATACCTTGGTAACGGCAACCGTGTTGATGACAGTTAATACTTTTTGACTCGCGGCAACGAGAGTGGCAATATTTTGGCCAATACCAGATGTAGCACTATAGCTTGGTGCAAACGCATAGTTCGTTGCTAATGCGGTACCGCCAGAGATCACAATACCGGTGACAAAGTTGCTGCCGTTACTGCTAATGCTGGAACTACTGACCGTCACACTACTTAAACCAGTAATCGTTTGACCGTTAATCAAGCCATTAATCGTATAAGAAATTGGGGTAATGTTATTAGTACCGTTAGCTACACCCACCACCTGAATACCCAACATCGCTGGCGTAATATTGGCAGTAATACCGGTTGGCTGAATTAAGCGATAGTTACTTGCCGCGACGCCAGTAATCGAGTCATTTACAATAATGATGATGCCGTTACTGACGTTTGGTGATGAGAAGCTTCCGGCCTGCACTAAGGTCACCTTAGATGTATCTCCAGCAACCAACCCAATTAATGAGCCCCCAGTTAAGGTTGCGCTAGTAGTGCCGTCATAGGTTTTATGCGCTACCGTGCCATCACTAACAGTTAATGCCTTAACCGTAATGGCTGCTGTTATACCGGTAGGTTGAATTAAGGTGTAGTTGCCGCTAGATGCCCCAGAAATACTATCGCTCACTAACACAGTCACCGCTGAAGCCACGTTGGCACTATTGAATGTACCAGCCTGCTTAAGACTCACCACATCACCACCCACTACCCCAACTAAGGATCCACCCCAAACGTTAACGCTAGTTGTACCGTCATAGACTTTGGCATCAGCGAGCGTGCCAGTTACGGTCAATGTTTTAGTAGATAGTGTGACGGTATTTAAGCTTGTGCCTGCAGTTGTGCTGGTCGCTGTATTGAATGTGTAATTGCTTGCTAATGCTGTACCGCTGCCAATCACAATCGAACGTACAAAGTTGCTGCTATTAGCAGCGACATTGATATTAGCCACAGTAGCGCTTGAGATAGCGCTAATAGTTTCACCATTCACTAAGCCAGTCAGACTGAATGATGTTGGCGTAACGGTAGTTGAGCCACTATAGACGGTAGCTAAGGTGATGCCTAATGGTGCTGGTGTGATATTGGCAGTAATGCCTGTAGGCTGCGTTAATGAATAATTTGCGCTAGCACTTCCGCTAATGCTATCTGTAATGGTGACTGCAGTACCAGTTCCAGCATTTGCAGTAGTAAAGCTACCAGCCTTTGTTAAAGTCACATTGGCTGCATCAGCACCCAGAACACCTACTAAGGTTCCGCCAGTAACGGTGGCTGCTGTTGATCCGTCATACATCTTATTTGCAACTGTAGTACCAGTCACTGTTAGCACTTTGGGTGTGATATTAGCAGTCACATTCGCCGGTTGAGTCAGAACGTAGTTTGCTGATGCAGGTCCAGTCAGGGTATTGCTCATTGTGACGCTAATTGCATTAGCCACGTTACTTTGCGCAAAACTACCCGCCTGAATTAAGTTCACATTGGCAACATCAGCAGTAACTACGCCAACTAAGGTTCCACCAGTAATCGTGGCTACAGTGCTGCCGTCATAGACTTTATTTGCAGCAACTGTTGCACCTCCTACCGTGAGCACCTTCTGGGCGATATTGGCAGTAATGCCTGTAGGCTGGGTCAAGACATAGTTAGCGCTTGCCGATCCTGAAATACTATCCACCATCACCAGAGCTACGTTATTGGCTGCACTAGCAGATACAAATGTAGCAGTTTGAGCGAGAGTGACATTAGCCAAATCTCCTGCTGCTACACCAACTAATGAGCCGCCGCTCACAGTAGCACTCTTCGAACCATCATAGGTCTTAGCGGCGATAGTAATGCCAGTCACAGTCAATACTTTTGGTGTCAGCGTGACGGTATTTTGAGTATTGCTGCTAACCGTGTTGTATGCTGGATTGATGAAGTAGTTACCGATGGATGCAGTACCACTGCCAACAGTAATTGCAGTGACGTAGTTACTATTATTGGCCGCTACATTAATTGCATTGATCGTTGCAGCACTAATACTGCTAATTGTTTGGCTATTGACCAAGCCGGTAACAGTAAATGCTGTTGGAGTCACTGTAGTGGTGCCGGTATAAATAGCATTAATAGTCACACCCAATGGCGCTGGAGTAATGGTGACTTTATTGGTTGCCGCGCTTTGTGAAGCATTAACTGGTAAGCCGCTAGATAAAGTGCCGTTGTAGGCACTATTCATTAAGTAATTGAGCGAAGAAAAGCTATTAATGCCAGTTGCTGTACCGGCGATTGCTGTCACGTAGGCACTAGCAGTATTGGCATTTGCAGCACTCACTGTGACGTTAGTAATCGTATCCCATGCCGCCAAGCCTGTTGTGACAATAGTAGCGTTTTGATTTGCATACGAAGTTGTACCGTTATAAACGCCAGATATTGCAATACCCAGGACCGCGGGAGTAATAGTGTACGTATGATTCGCTGGAACTACAGTCACAGCTGATCCATCTGTTGTTGATACGCTAGCCGTAGTAAGAGCTGTATTAGTCTGTACCGCGTTGGCATTGGTACCATTAGAGGCTGTAGTGCCCCCTACTGTTGGACTAAACATCAAGACTGATTTTACGTATGCCAATGAGGTAGTTGTGACACCAAAGCTAGCAGTAATAGAGCCTGTATAGTTGACAGTAGAGTTAGCCTGTAACCAAGCATTTGCTGAAGCAGAGTTATAGGCAGTGCCATAGACCGCCGAGTAATCACCAGTCAGTGTTACTGAAATAGCTAAAGTATTGGTAAGTTTTTGGCGGTAGTTTATGAAGTTACCGCTGGTATACGTTACTGAATATGCAGACGGCTTAAGAAGTGCGCCGCCGAGAATACCGTAGGAGATATTCTTAGTGGCATCAGCATTGGTAGTGGTAATGCTGATGGCATTGGCAATCGTGCAACCAGTAGTACAGGCTGCATTTTCGGGAGCAGCCATAGAAATGCCCACTACCCCTCCAGTATTTGTGATGGTGCCAACGGCAGTAACGTTACCGCCGGTAGTTGTACCCGCAGCTATACCATCACCACCCGTAATCCGAATACCATTTACACCAGAATTAGTTACGCCTGCAAGACTGACGTTGCCCACGGCATTAACAATGACGCCGCCACCAGTTCCCGAGTCCTGAATGAGTGCACCCATGGTGATATTGCCACCTACACCTAAGCCACTTAAGTAAACACCTGCTTTGCCAGTGATCGTTGCTGAAGCGACAGTATTAATTGCATATTGATTGCTAGTGGCAGCAGAACCCGTCATCGTGACAACGCCAAGTGTTGCGCTAGATGCGCTCACAATCCCGGCAGCAGCGCTGCCATAAATAGCGTAATTAGTACTCGATATACCATTCATCGTAATGGCGCCACCAGTAGTATTAATAGCTACCGAGTAGTTAATAGCATGTGTACCACTTGAGACACCATTTAAGGTAATGTTTCCAGCGTTATAGATGGCGCCATTGATTGATAAACCGGCAGAGGCTGTTGCCAAGGTACCGGAAATATTATTCGCTGTAATAAAGCCAGTAACTGGTGTGCAGCCAGTGCCAGTACAACCATAAGTGTTATCAATGAGAACATAGCCAGGCAAAGATGCTGTGGACGTTCCGATTGCGCCTGGATTTATCGCAGATCCCGCTGATTTAGCGATGTAATTAATAACCGAGCTTGCACCGGTTGTAAATGTTATGGCGCCGCCAGTGATGTTAGAAGCTTTGTTACCTCTGGTAGCGTCATAAATCACGTTGGCTATTGGTACGCCCGTATTCGCTACTAAAGCAATGGCACCAGTTTGGTTGATGATGTTATTTGAGGTGAAGGTGATATTGCTACCGACTGCGTTATCTGTAATGGCACCGGTTTGAGTAATACCATTAGCACCCCCTGCTGCGACGTTATTAGCCGTCACTGTGAGGTTACTACCACCGGCATTAATCGTTACTGCACCAAGCGAGACGATAGTTGATGCTGCGCCGCCGTTACCGGTGATCGTGACGTTGTTGGCTGTGATGAGGCCAGTAGCCGTTACTACGGTTGCGGTTGCTGTAGAGGTTGTTTGTGAGCCAGTAATGATCACTACTCCACCAGTGATCGCACCGGTGTCATTGATAGCTGAACCGGTGGTGATAGTTGCATTGATCGTGACCGCTTGGCCAGTGGCGGCAATAGCGCCTGAGCTGGTATATCCAGTACCCGTTTGACCATTCACAGCAATAGTAACGCCACCAGCACTAGAGGCGATGGCATTGGCGCCTTGCACAAAACCTACGCCTGTACCATTGGCTACTGCATTAATCGTTACACCGGTTGTGCCCGCTAAAGTACCAGCAGATAATGCGCCGCCTAAAGTAATTGCATTACCGTTGACTGCAGCATTAGCTGGCGTTGTCGCTGTTGCGCAGCCTAGGCAGGTATTATCTAACAGGATGTAACCAGGAACGGTAATCGCTGGTGGAGAGATCGTGCCGCCATTAGTCTTGATGATGTAGTTAATAGCTGACGTGGATCCAGTAGTAATTGTTAAGGCAGCGCTACTAATAGTCGAAGTCTTATTACCGGTAGTCGTGTCATAAGTAATATTGGATGCCGTACCGCTGGTGTTTGCTGCTAAGCTAATTGCACCGTTCTGGCTAATATTATTGTTTGAGATAAAGCTAATGTTGGTACCACTGACCCCAGTGATCGCACCAGACTGATAGATACCACCAGCAGCGCCAGGGGTACCGATCACATTACCGGTAATCGTGATGCTGCCACCCGTAGCGCCAGTATTAATAGTCAGAGCATTTACATAGGCATCATAAGAAGGTGCGCCAGATGAGGTGCCAGTAATCGTGATGTTATTGGCAGTAATTAAAGTAGTGCCATATACGCCATAACTAGTCGTCGTGCCTCCAGTCAAGATGACATTACTACCCGTAGAAGTCATTGCTGCTGTGTAACCAATACCTTGTGAACCACTTGAGACTCCATTTTCAGTGACGGCGCCTACTGCATAAATGGCATTATTGACCGTCAAGCCGATTGAAGTCGTAGCTAAGGAAGCTAAGTTATTCGTCGTTGTATTAATAAAGCCAGTAGCGGGTGTGCAGTTGGTTCCTGTACAGCCATAAGTGTTATCAATGAGTACATAGCCAGGTAAGGCCACTGTAGAGGTGCCAATAGTGCCTGGATTAATCGCAGAACCTGCCGACTTGGCGATGAAGTTAATACCAGAGTTGTTGGTGCCAGCGGCAACTGTTAAAGCGCCAGTGGTGATGTTGGAAGCCTTAGTACCAGAGGTCGTATCGTAGGTGATATTAGCTGCAGTGCCACCCGTATTCGCTACTAAAGCAATGGCACCAGTTTGGTTGATGATGTTATTTGAGGTGAAGGTGATATTGCTACCGACTGCGTTATCTGTAATGGCACCGGTTTGAGTAATACCATTAGCACCCCCTGCTGCGACGTTATTAGCCGTCACTGTGAGGTTACTACCACCGGCATTAATCGTTACTGCACCAAGCGAGACGATAGTTGATGCTGCGCCGCCGTTACCGGTGATCGTGACGTTGTTGGCTGTGATGAGGCCAGTAGCCGTTACTACGGTTGCGGTTGCTGTAGAGGTTGTTTGTGAGCCAGTAATGATCACTACTCCACCAGTGATCGCACCGGTGTCATTGATAGCTGAACCGGTGGTGATAGTTGCATTGATCGTGACCGCTTGGCCAGTGGCGGCAATAGCGCCTGAGCTGGTATATCCAGTACCCGTTTGACCATTCACAGCAATAGTAACGCCACCAGCACTAGAGGCGATGGCATTGGCGCCTTGCACAAAACCTACGCCTGTACCATTGGCTACTGCATTAATCGTTACACCGGTTGTGCCCGCTAAAGTACCAGCAGATAATGCGCCGCCTAAAGTAATTGCATTACCGTTGACTGCAGCATTAGCTGGCGTTGTCGCTGTTGCGCAGCCTAGGCAGGTATTATCTAACAGGATGTAACCAGGAACGGTAATCGCTGGTGGAGAGATCGTGCCGCCATTAGTCTTGATGATGTAGTTAATAGCTGACGTGGATCCAGTAGTAATTGTTAAGGCAGCGCTACTAATAGTCGAAGTCTTATTACCGGTAGTCGTGTCATAAGTAATATTGGATGCCGTACCGCTGGTGTTTGCTGCTAAGCTAATTGCACCGTTCTGGCTAATATTATTGTTTGAGATAAAGCTAATGTTGGTACCACTGACCCCAGTGATCGCACCAGACTGATAGATACCACCAGCAGCGCCAGGGGTACCGATCACATTACCGGTAATCGTGATGCTGCCACCCGTAGCGCCAGTATTAATAGTCAGAGCATTTACATAGGCATCATAAGAAGGTGCGCCAGATGAGGTGCCAGTAATCGTGATGTTATTGGCAGTAATTAAAGTAGTGCCATATACGCCATAACTAGTCGTCGTGCCTCCAGTCAAGATGACATTACTACCCGTAGAAGTCATTGCTGCTGTGTAACCAATACCTTGTGAACCACTTGAGACTCCATTTTCAGTGACGGCGCCTACTGCATAAATGGCATTATTGACCGTCAAGCCGATTGAAGTCGTAGCTAAGGAAGCTAAGTTATTCGTCGTTGTATTAATAAAGCCAGTAGCGGGTGTGCAGTTGGTTCCTGTACAGCCATAAGTGTTATCAATGAGTACATAGCCAGGTAAGGCCACTGTAGAGGTGCCAATAGTGCCTGGATTAATCGCAGAACCTGCCGACTTGGCGATGAAGTTAATTGCAGAGTTATTCGTACCCGCTGCTACTGTTAAAGCACCCGTAGCAATGGTCGAAGCGATGCCATCGCTAGTGGTGTTGTAAGTAATACTCGCCGCTGTTCCTGTGGTGTTAGCCACCAGAGCAATGGTGCCGGTTTGATTAATGATGCCGTTGGCAATAAAGCTAATATTTGATCCGGCGGCATTATCAGCAATAGCACCAGCTTGATAAATAGCAGTATTGCTACTGGTAGTGACAGTACCGGTCACATTAATATTGCCACCCCCAGACACGATCGTCATAGCACCTAAGTAGGCAGCGTAGTTACCAGCGCTATTGCCAATGACGGTGATCGATTTAGCGCTCATGGCGCCATAGCTTACAAAGTACACACCCACACCATATCCTGTGGTGGCAGTAGCCGTTAAATTAATCGCACCACTATTAGCGGTATTGGTGTTGTTATAGGCCCCTACTCCATTAACGCAGTTGGTAATAGCCCAGCCACTAGTCGTAGTGCCCGTGATATTGATATCACCCGTAGTACTTACCAAGGCTGCCTGCAACAAGACTGCGCCAGTGCTGGCGGCGTTGTTAATGCCTTTAATCGTAATAGCAGTACCAGTGAGAGCGCTCTCAACCTGAACGCCATAACTCGTAGTGACGTAGGTGGCCCAACTTGCCAGAGCGGTATTGAGATAACCAGTTGCCGGTGCACAACTTACACCAGTACAACCATAAGTGTTATCTAAAGTAATGGTGCCTGGTACTGATACTACGCCGGCGATATCAATCCTTGCCCCTGCCGTCAACACAGAGTAATTAATCGCACTGGTAGAGTTGGCTCCAATACTCAAGGCGCCAGTAGTGACCGTTGCTAACTTACTGTTTGTTGTGGTGGCAGCGCCGCCAGTAGTGTCATAAGTAATATTGGATGCTGTACCGCTGGTGTTGGCCGGCAGAGTAATAGTGCCAGCCTGACTAATATTGTTGTTTGAGATGAAGCTGATGTTTGAGCCATTGGTACCCGTAATTGCCCCGGACTGATTGATGCCGCCATTTGCCCCTGGGGTATTAATCACATTGCCAGTTACAGTAATGCTGCCACCAGTAGCGGCGCTATTAATGGTTAATGGTCCTATGTATACATCCCAACCTGCCGCTAAGGTTGAAGTTCCGGTGATATTAATGTTATTAGCAGTAATGAGAGTAGCTTGACCGCCGTTGTATACAGCATAGTTATTAGTAGTGCCACCATTTAAGGTCACATTATTGGCAGTAGAGGTCATCACTGCCGAGTAGTTAATGCCTTGTGATCCGCTAGCAATACCATTTAGCGTGATTGAGCCGGAAGCGTAAATTGCATTGTTGATGGTTAAACCAACAGAAGTTGTCGCCAAGCTCAGGTTAGCGCTAGTCGTATTAATAAACCCTGTAATGGGGGTGCAGCCTGTTCCAGAGCAACCATAGGTGTTGTCGAGTAAGACGTAGCCAGGCAGCGCCACTGTTGTGCTACCGATCACGCCTGGGTTAATTGCTGCTCCAGCAGATTTAGCAATGAAGTTAATCGCAGAGTTATTCGTACCCGCTGCTACTGTTAAAGCACCCGTAGCAATGGTCGAAGCGATGCCATCGCTAGTGGTGTTGTAAGTAATACTCGCCGCTGTTC
This sequence comes from Polynucleobacter nymphae, assembly GCF_018882155.1. Classification (GTDB taxonomy): domain Bacteria; phylum Pseudomonadota; class Gammaproteobacteria; order Burkholderiales; family Burkholderiaceae; genus Polynucleobacter; species Polynucleobacter nymphae. Next base: position 162,050 of record NZ_JACVPA010000002.1, on the reverse strand, counting down.
CTGTGGTGTTAGCCACCAGAGCAATGGTGCCGGTTTGATTAATGATGCCGTTGGCAATAAAGCTAATATTTGATCCGGCGGCATTATCAGCAATAGCACCAGCTTGATAAATAGCAGTATTGCTACTGGTAGTGACAGTACCGGTCACATTAATATTGCCACCCCCAGACACGATCGTCATAGCACCTAAGTAGGCAGCGTAGTTACCAGCGCTATTGCCAATGACGGTGATCGATTTAGCGCTCATGGCGCCATAGCTTACAAAGTACACACCCACACCATATCCTGTGGTGGCAGTAGCCGTTAAATTAATCGCACCACTATTAGCGGTATTGGTGTTGTTATAGGCCCCTACTCCATTAACGCAGTTGGTAATAGCCCAGCCACTAGTCGTAGTGCCCGTGATATTGATATCACCCGTAGTACTTACCAAGGCTGCCTGCAACAAGACTGCGCCAGTGCTGGCGGCGTTGTTAATGCCTTTAATCGTAATAGCAGTACCAGTGAGAGCGCTCTCAACCTGAACGCCATAACTCGTAGTGACGTAGGTGGCCCAACTTGCCAGAGCGGTATTGAGATAACCAGTTGCCGGTGCACAACTTACACCAGTACAACCATAAGTGTTATCTAAAGTAATGGTGCCTGGTACTGATACTACGCCGGCGATATCAATCCTTGCCCCTGCCGTCAACACAGAGTAATTAATCGCACTGGTAGAGTTGGCTCCAATGCTCAAGGCACCAGTAGTGACCGTTGCTAACTTACTGTTTGTTGTGGTGGCAGCGCCGCCAGTAGTGTCATAAGTAATATTGGATGCTGTACCGCTGGTGTTGGCCGGCAGAGTAATAGTGCCAGCTTGAGAAATTAAGTTATTAGAGATGAATGAAATATTGCTGCCATTAGCATTATTAATAATGGCCCCAGATTGGGAAATACCGATATTACCACCTGCAGCGGTGTTATTTGCAGTAATGGTGATATTTCCAGAGGGGTTATTACGAACGTATCCGACCCCACTTAAAACTAAATTAGCAGCGCCATAACCACCAGTGGTTGACGATGTTGCAAGAGTCATCGCCGTTGAAGTTCCAAGACCCCCTGCAGCAGAACCATTCCAAAGCGATAAAATATTAGTAGAGCCGCCCAATAGATTAGATGCTCCACCTGTGGAAAGAAGAGTTGTGTTGTACTTGGCAGAACTCTCTGTTGCGTAAACAGAACCACTACTAGACGTTAAAACGACTTGAACCATCTTGGAATAAGTTGCATCAGCATATCCAATAATATAAGTAGCGGTATTAGAGGTTGAGCTGAGTAAAGCAATTGCCGTAGCTGGATTACCATAGGCAACATTAGTTCCTGCCACCAAAATACTTATTGCTGCAGAGCTAACAGTTGGCATTGTTGCGCCGCTTACTAAACCAATTAAGCTACCTGAGGTACCTGCTGCGTTAGAAATAACTGTTGGACTTGATGAAGTTCCGGCTGCATATCCTATACCAAGCGTCATTGCGCCTGCAGTCACAATGGTAGTTGCGGTAGTACCTGTGCCATTAATCGTGATGCCCGTTTGGGTTGTGATGGCACCCGCTAATTGAACTGCCTGACCCGTAGTCGACGTGCCGTTAATTGTTAAGGAGCCTGTTGATGCAGTTAATGTTCCTGCGGCGGAACTATAAATGGAGTAATTAATACCTGAGCCTGTAATGGTAATGGAGCCCTGCGATGCAGCAATTGCAGCGGTCATACTGACTGAGTAATAACCCGTCTGCGAGGCACCCATTAAGGTAATGCTCTTGGTTGCAGTGATAGCTGAATTCACATTCACACCGATAATTGCACCCGTTAATGTGCCCGAATTTGCATTCGTAATATAGCCAGATACAGGTGTTCCACTCGCAGCGCCGTAAGTGTTATCTAACAGCAGATAACCAGGCAAAGCAACGGTAGCAGAACCAATACTGCCCGGATTAATTCCAGAGCCAGCAGATTTAACAACGTAATTAATATCACTGGTGGAGCCAGCTGCAATTGTTAAATTGCCGCCAGTGATATTGGCCGCTTTATTGCCGCTTGTAGTGTCATAAGTAACGGCGCTTGCATTGCCACTAGTATTTGCTGCTAAGTTAATTGCACCAGTTTGATTAATGATGCCATTACTGATGAATGTGATATTGCTTCCGCTGGCACCAGTAATGATGCCTGTTTCAGCAATACCAGATACGCCAGGGTTTGCAGTGTTGTTACCAATTAAAGTAATTGGTGCCCCTACTCCAGTAACCGTCAAAGCACCGCTCATACTCACTGCGGCATTACCATTTCCAGGGGCAGATGTACCGGTGATAGAAATTCCGGTTGCAGCCGTAATAAGGGAGTTATCCCAGAATGCAAAATTACCAGTGGTATTGGATCCTGTAATAGTTACTGATCCTGCTGTTGCAGTAATCACGCCATTCAAATTAACTGCGGCATTACCAGCAAGCTGATAGCCGTTGAGAATAATATTGCCAGTGCTTGCGGTCAATGTAGCGCCAGCACCGCTTGCAAAAATCCCGCTTGCACTTGCTCCGCCATTGGTAATACCTAAGATATCAATATTACCTGTAGTAGCCGTTATTGCTACCGTGGAATAGACGCCATGATTTCCGCTGTAGGTAACACCATCAAGATAAATGCCGGTTCCACCAGTTAACGCACCTCCAATGGTCACGCCTGTTGAGGTAGTAGCTAACGTTGAGAAATTACTTAACGTGATGTAGTTATCTACTGCGCTAAGGGTAGTACACGGAGCGGATGCACAGCCATAGGTGTTATTAATAGTAATTGTGCCGCTAACATTAACTGCACCAGTTGATAGCGCCGCACCGGCTGCAAGAATCGAGTAATTCACCGCCTTAGTGCTGCCAGTAGCCAATGTTAGAGATCCCGCTGTAATAGTGGATAACTTATTGCCAGTTCGTGTGTCATACAAAATAGTAGATGCACCAGCCGCGTTAGCTGCCAGAGTGATTGCACCAGTCTGGTTAATCACATTATTTGAAATGAAGCTGATGTTGCCGCCGCTTGCATTATCATTAATGGTGCCAGATTGAGTGATTCCAGTATTCGCTCCCGCAGCTGTATTGTTGGCTGTTACGGTTAAGTTAGAGCCGCCAGCAACAATAGTCATTGCCCCCAAAGAAACAATTGTTGTCGCAGTAGTTGCGGTGCCGGTGATCGCAATACTTTTTGCAGACAAGCCCCCTGCCAAAACAACAGCAGAGCTTGCATTAGAAGTGCCGTTAATCGAAATTGTTCCAGCGTTAGCCGTTATTGTTCCCGCTGCAATTGAACTAATGCCTGGATTTGTAGTGGAAGTCGCGCTAATAGATGTTGCATTTAAGGTGACATTACCAGTTGTAGAAGTTAATGCAGATGAGATATAGATCAAACCATTGCCAGAACTAGTAATTCCATTGCTAGTGATATCGATATTGCCGTAAGCAGTAATTGGCGAAGTAGTCGCATAACTTGCTACTACAAAGCCATAGTTAGCAGTGGCATTACTCTTTAGTTGAAAGCTGGCATTGCCTCCAATATTGAGAACACTTACATTGGGCTCAAATGAACCAGTATTACTCGCTAAATTATTAGAGCCTGCTACCGAGAAATCTCCGCCAGCACTGCTACCTACCCCACCAGAGGTAGTGGTATTAATGCCGGCGTTGAGCCAAATGGGTCCATTCAGAATTGCGCCAGCGGTAATCGTTGAGCCGCTGAGCGTGCCTCCAGTGGCATCCATCACAACATAACCACCTTTGGTGGTGATGCTTCCTGAAGAGCCGTTATAAATACTTGCACATGTTCCAGCTGAACAGGTTGTTAATGTATTTGTGGCATAAAAAGATTGCGCTACAACGTTAATTTTTCCGGTGCTTGTTGAGTTAATTGCGCCATTGATGATGATTTGGCCGCTAGATAAGTAATTTAGGGTTAGATTACCGGCACCCGTGTTGGTAGTGGTGCCCGTTAGGGTGATTGACTGTGCTGTACCAGTTCTGGTGTCGTAGGTAAGGCCGACGTTCACACCTGAGGCTGGGGCAAATGTTAAGTTAGCTGTTTGAGTGATCGTGCCATCAGCAATAATTTGGATGCTGGTTCCTGCATTGATTGCAGTTTGGATTTGTGTTGCACTAACGTTTGTTTGATTAGTAAATGTAAGCGGATTGGTTCCGGTTGACGTTCCTGCAGTGGTACTGATTGTTACGTTAGTCGGATCTAATAACCACATTCCACCCCTACCCGCATTAATGCTCGCCATCATGCTGAGAGTTTGGCCAGAGGTTTCGATGAAACCCCCATTTTGATTACTTAGATCTTGATCTAGCTGAGCTACATTGATGTTTGAATACTGATCTAGGCTTGCAGATAAAGCAAAAGGCAATGTGCCTTTGCTTGCATCATTGCCTATCTTGATTTGTCCACCCTGGGTATAGCCTGTTGCAGAGATTGCACTGCCGGTGATGGTGACGTTATTGTTTGCGGATAAGCCAACGCTTCCGCCACGACCTGTAGAGCCGTTCGTTTGAATCGTGCTAGTTTGAATATTGAGATCGCCGTTATTAGCGATGAGCGAGATAGTGCCGCCATCTGTTGTGCCATTTGCTGCAATGTTGCCTGCTACTGTAATTTGATCTCCTGATAATGCAATCAATCCACCGGGACCGTTGTTGCCATTGGCTTGCACCACACTACCTGCTTGGGTATTGATGATTGGAGCCGATACATAAATGGATCCACCCGTTGTGCCATTTGCTTTTACCTGTGCCGTCGCTTGCAAGGTCAATAAGTTGCTGCCGGTGAGGTAAATCACATTGCTGTTTGCTTGAGTAGCTACGGCGGTCTGTAATGCACTCTCATCATTGGCTGCTGCGCTTGAGTAAACCTGATTGAGATTTTGATCAGCGTTGTGAGCGATGAGGTATGTTGGTAATTCTTCTGGGCGTTTAGCTGTGCCGTTCACTGTGACGATGGTTGCATTATTGACAGGCAAGCTGGTGCTTAGGCTCAGACCACCAGAGACATAAATGGCTTGTGCCAATAATTGGATCGCGTTTCCTAAGAAGCCTGCATTACCAGCGATGCTGTAGTTATTAGTATTGATGTTTCCTTGAGCGTAAATAGTTTGTGCTTGTACAGTGACTTTGCTCGCTGTGATAGTTGTACCTACATTGAGGTAAGCAATCGAAGAGCTAATGATCACGTCTAAGTTCTGACCACTGATATTGGCATTCAGATTAAAGATGCCTGCTGAGCTTAAGGTCAGAGTGGTGTAGTTGGCTCCCGCTTTAAGAATATCTGCCCCACTAGCAATGGTCAGACTACCAGTACCGTTTTGGGTGCAAGAACCAATCGGGCAAGTGGTGGTGCTGGCTGTTACGGCAATGGTCACATTGCTATTGGCTAGTACTGCTGAGATCAAGTTTGCAGTAGAGGCATCAATCGTCAGATCAATGGGGTCTAAAAGCCAAGTGCCAGACTTGCCATTGGATGCTGAGGTATTGATTTGAGCTTGGGGAGCTAGCGCCACAGTTCCTTTAGAACTGGTCTCAATAAAGCCGCCGTTACCCCTTATCGCCCCACCAACTGACTTCAAAATGCCTGCCACAGTGGTTTTGACTTCAGACCAAATGGCAATCGCTCCGCCATTACCAGACTGGACGGCAGAGGTATCGACTAGAGCACCTTGCTTAATCGTGACAGTCTTCGCCAGTTGTTTGCTATTAGCGGCTGCATCAGCATTGGCTTTAATACCAGCTTGCGTTGAACTGTTTACTTGCGTGCCGCCAGAGACTGCAGTGCTTGCAAGACCTACATTGACTTGTCCACCGCCACTTGCTCCGGTGGCGCTGGTTGTGGAGTTACTTGCCAAGGTAATGTCAGTACCGATCAGGTTGACTTGGCCGCCTTGGCCAGTTTTGCTGCTGGCTGTTACCTTGCCGGCCTGGGTGACGGTATTGGCGACTAACTCAATCGTGCCGCCATTGTTCACCAAGCTACTAGCAGAAATCCTGCCGGTATTTTTAATGACCGTAGCCATCAGTTGGTTAGCTGAGCCGGCGGCAATCACCACTAAACCGCCATTGACCTCAACAACCCGCTTGTTTTCGATTAAACCTTGATAGGTTGCTTTGTCGACTTTGAGGCTCATCAAGGAATTACCCTGAAAATCAAGGGTAATTTGCTCTCCAGAGGCCATAGCTACCGTTCCAGACCCCTTTTTGGCGATCAAAAAGCCATCATTACGGACTTCAGGGGCCAATAAGGCGATATAACCACCGTCTGCATTGGTCTTAATCTTGCCTTCATTGATTACCGCACCAGTGCCGTTACCTTTGTATGTCGATTTACCTTCCATGAAATCTTTATCAGCGATGTTCATGGTGCTAGCAACTACACCAGCAGCATTAATTTCTGCACCCTTACCAAAGGTGACTCCATTTGGATTTACGAAGATCACTTGACCATTGGCATTTACTGCACCATCGATCATCGATTGTGTTGCACCAGTGACGCGATTGAGTGTTACTGCATTCGTATTTGGTTGATTAAAGTTTACTGTCGCATTTTTACCGACGTTAAAGCTATCCCAATTGATCACTGCTCGTTGTGAAGTTTGATTCACATTCATAGTTGCAGTAGTTGCAGTTTGCGATTGTGAAATCGATGCATTTCCAGCGACAACTTGACCATTGGTTGGTAGTGCTAATTTTGGCAAATTAGGAACTGCAGGATTTGCAAAGACTGCTGTCGATGTCAGAATCAGAATGGAGAAAAAAGCGTGCGAAATTATCCCTGCGAAATGGACATTCGCAATGAAATTTTTCATCGATGTTTTTAACGAGAGTAGCGAGCTCCCATTAAGGCTTTTATTCACTTCAGACTCTAGATGTTTCCGGAAGCTGAATTTTCCCAAACCCTTATACTTATTAGTATTAGCCGTAGGGCTAACATCTTGGAAGATGCAAAATTAAGCGCTTTCCCCTCTAAAAAGCATGAACTTTATAAATACTATAAAAGCCCTAAAAAAATAAAGTAAATTTTTGACTAATGAACGTACCTCTTTGATCAATCGCATGTGATGATTTTGCATTTCAATTTCAGTCTAAAAATTACTTTTTTTATAAAATTTTTCTCGAAAATTTTGATTTTTATTAGGTCAATTTGAAGACAAAAATCTCTCCAGCTAGCTTCTATTTTCTATTTAAATCCAGCTGACTTTACCCAATCCTTTAGCAATAAAAACCTTCACTGGCGATAGCAGGAGTTTTGTCTTTCTAGGACTATGAAATCCTCTGATCATTTAAAACTATAAAGAGCTTACTGGGCGCTTGAAATGAGGATGTGAGCTACTGAATTTAGATTGATAGATATAAAACGATATTGCGGTTTAAAACCCTAGGTAAGAGAGTAAGATTTGAGTTGAAAGACTATTCTTTCTGATCAATCTCTTATTGAGATATACGAGGAGCAGCAATCATGCAAAATACTTTTCTTAAGATTTTATTTAGTTGCTTCATTGTTGTGATTGGATTATCGACCTCAACTTTAGTCTTGGCCCAGCAAAAAGAAAGCCCTCAAATGCAGGGAGAAAATCTCACCCGTTTATGGTGGGAGAATATGCAATCCAAAAATATTAGCGCAGTCGAAAAGGCTATTTCACCAAGCTTTCAAAGCATTGGAAGCTCGGGAATAGTGGGTCGTGAAAAATTCATTTCCATAGTTAAAAACTTGACCTTGGGTAAATATGCTTTGAGCGACTTCAAAGTGCTTCAGTCCGACAATGTTTTAGTAATTTCCTATATAACCACCATAGCAAATGAAGCTGTTTATGGGGTTGAGCAGTCTAATAAGCCGCCCGGACGCCTTGACGTCTGGCAAAAGAACGCTTCAGGTTGGCAGATTATTTCTCATGCTGACATCAGTCCAGCTAAGCCTGCCAAGCTTAATATTAAAAATTAAGCCAATTGAGCTCTAGAACCGCCCTTCTGGCACTAGGACGCTACCAGTCAAGATCTTCTAGAAAATAGTAAGTATCAGAATTTGGGCAATAAAAAACCACTTTCAGTTTTCACTCAAAGTGGTTAAACCCGTAAGGAGCGGGTAAGCCGAACTAATTATTTTTTTCTTAAAAACACTGGAATAAAGGCCTCATCATTTTTAGCATTTATTGTTGTTATCCCAGAATGCTGCCCCCCCACATCATCCAACTCAACATCCAAAGCCTTGGCATAGGCCTCGGCATTACTTAAAGCATCTTTTAGGGCTTGTTTAAATCCCAGCAATTCGCCATTTTCAATGTGAACTAATTCAGAAATGGTCATTCCACAAGATCCCGCAATCGCAGGCAAAGTCAATCCACGCGCCTCACGCTTATTGCGAAGACGTCTACCGATCTGCCTAAAAGATTGAATTTCTGCTAAGTTCATAAGACCCTAAATACATCTAGGGTGCTATAGTCGCCCCCGCAAGAGCCCTAGTCAATTAGCCCTAAGGCCAATTAGCGGGGGGGGGGGAAATTCCAAAACAAACCTAGCGCCGCCACCAATCATATCTTCGTAATGGATCGAGCCGCTATATCTAGTGACGATATGCTTACAAAGCCAGAGGCCTAGTCCCATACCAGCCTGCTTGGTGGTACTCAATAGCTCAAAAAGCTGGGGCTTGAACTCAGGGGCAACACCTGTGCCATTGTCAGAAATACTCAATTGAACTGAGTTGCCAGCTTTATACGCCTCTATAGCAATACGACGCTGTAGCGTACCGGAGTTAGCCAAAGCCTGAATCGCGTTATTTAGCAGATTTAATATGACTTGTTCAATTTCTGCTGAATTGACCTTAATTACCAAGTCCTCATCAACTCTTAGCTGGATTTGAATATTCTTACTCTTAAGCTCTGGCTTAACAATATCTAGAACTTTTGATATCAAATCACCCAATTGAGCTTCTTGGGCATTGGCCTCACCATCAGTGAAGATTGACCTTAAAGACCTCACAATCGTAGCTGCTCTCTTATTGTCTTCTTCTAAGGAATTCAAAATCTCTTTACCAAGCTCAGGATTGATGACACCTTTTTCCAATTTCATTTTAAGAAACTGGATATTAAGGTTTGATGCTCCAAGAGGTTGATTGAGTTCGTGAGCAATCGATACTGATAAGGCACCAGTAGCTGCTGTTTTATTGGCCTTCATCAGACCATAGATCAGACGCTCTTTTTCTTTGAGGAGATCGGTAATTTTTTGATTTTCATCTTTAGAATTTGCTAAATCATTGGCACCTTTATTTTCCTTGCTGATCTGTTTTTGTAGATAAAAGACACCCAATCCGACAAAGGCAATAATGTTATTGGCATAAGTAAGCCATCGCAGAGCTAAACCAAAAGGTTCTTCGGTGTAAAGGAAAATATTTGTTGGTCCGTCTCCACTCAAAATCTGATAGGTCCTAACAACATTTCCCATCAGCGTGAATAAAGTTATCACGGCAAGCCAACCAACAATCTTTGAGCCCTCTTTTTTATAAAATTTTATTAATTCCAATAATTGCCAGACGATTAATGCTTCTAGAGTAAGAGTGATCAAAGCAACGCGTTGGTGGAATGTATTTGGCGCCGTTCTTAGTGGTTCATAAAGAATGGCAATCCCCAGGGGTAGGAGCCAAATCAATAGAGTCTGTATTTTATTAAATGGTTTTCCGTTCCAAGACCGATACAAACAAATAAGGGCTATAGACGACATCAATAATGAAGTATTGGCTATCGTTAGGAGAAACTTATTGACCCATAAGGCAAGACCAAAACTTAAGGCACTCAAAGCATAAAAGCCGGTGCTTAATGGCCAATAGATGCTAGGCCAGTCTACCCTCGAAGACTGAAATTGCGGAATTGCACTAAGCACAATGGCTAAGGTAATTAGACCGAAAACAATAAAAAAGATTTGGTTGGCGACTTCCATAATCTAGATAGTACTAAAAATCATTCAGATTGTCGTTTTTAACTACATTGACGTCTGAATGCCTGCTTCTGGCAGCAAAAGCTTACTTAAATTCCTGGATTAGCCCGAATATTTTTCACTAAAGATCGGGTGGCGTTGGGATTGGAGCTATTTCCCCAGCTCGATCTGACGTAATTAGCAATATCCAAAATCTCTTGATCATTCAATCTAGAGGCAAATGATGGCATCGCAATATAACCATCTCGTCGCTGGATGCCACGGATCATTACCTTAATAATATTGTTAGGTTGAGCAGCAATGACTACAGGGTTACCTGCTAAAGGTGGAATAACACCTGTAATACCTCTACCAGAAGACTGATGACAGCCACTACAGTTATCAACATACAGTTTGGTGCCGGCAAGATAGCTTGCATCCACTTTTTTACGATCATTCGATAAGCTTGAGTTAGCGGGTATGGATTTGAGATAAGTAGCCATTGCCAATAAATCGGCATCAGTCAATTTTCCAGTACTGTTGTGTACGACCTCTTCCATCGGGCCTAATACAGTTGTCTTACCCTTATAAGAACCCGTTTTAAGATAAGTTGCAATATCTTCAGCTGACCACTTTCCAAGACCTGTCAGCGGATTTGAGGTGAGATTCAGAGCGTACCAGCCATCAATTACAGAGCCTGTGTATGCCTTGGAATTTTCAATTGCCCCCATTAAGTTTCGGGGGGAATGACAAGCGCTACAGTGGCCCAGACCCTCTACCAAATAAGCGCCGCGATTCCAAACATCAGATTGAGCGGGATCTGGTTTATAGGAGCCCACTTTGAAGAATAATTCTCGCCAGACAATCATGCTGGTACGAATATTGAAAGGGAAATCTAAATGATTGACTTCAATCGGGTTAGAAACGGCTGGAACTGTTCTCAAATAATCATAAATCTTATCTGAATCCTCTTTAGTCACTTTGGTATAGGCAACATAGGGCATAAAAGGATAGAGATCTTGGTCTTTTTTATTTACCCCGTTATGTAGAACACGAAAAAAATCATCTTTGCTATAGGAACCAATACCTGTTGCGATGTCTGGAGTAATGTTGGGCGTTAGCAAATACCCAAACTGATTGGCCATTTTGAGTCCGCCAGCAAAGGGTTTCCCACTAGGTGCAGTATGACAAGAAGTGCAATCGCCGGCAGTGGCCAAATATTGCCCAGCCTCTGCAGATGTCTCTGCTTGTGCAAGCGAAGGCAGCACTCCCATAAAAGAGCAAAGCAGCATTAATAAACCTAGCCGAACTGATAAATTCTTCATCGTTTTATTACTCTTTAATATATGGAGAAATTAATTCTTATTCCCAACTTTACCTTTAGAAATATCCATAATGAGGCGGGAAAGTAAATACATTCTTGGGGTAATCGAGCTCACTAAAATATATTCATCGTCATTAGAGTGCGCACCAAAACCTTGGACGCCCATACTTTCAATCACTGGATTTTGAGTGTCAAGCGCTGCAAAGGCAGCATCTGTTCCACCACCAGCAGCAACTGTTCCTAAAATTAAGTCTCGGCCAATCTCTGCATACACTTTTTTTGCATATTCGGCCATTTGTAAAGACTGTGGACTGGTAATCAAGGGTGGGCGGCGGCGCTCAAAACCAAGATCAATTTTAGTATCCGGTATTTGCTGCGTTTTTACACGCTCTCTCACCTTTTTCTCCACCACATCGAAATCTTCCTTCTTCATCACCCGCACATCAGCGGTAGCAAACGCAACTGAAGGTATAACATTTCGATTAGTGCCCGCATTTGCTAAGGTCCAATTCATTTTGATTCCTTCTTTGGGATCAGATAAATCACGCATCTGCTGAATCTGAAATGAAAGTTCGTCTAAGGCATTACGCCCTAACTCTGGAGCAGAGCCAGCATGTGAGGCCTTCCCGGTAATATTTAAATTAACTGCCGCTATCCCTGCCGTAGTAAGGGCGATACGATCTGAGTTTGCTTGTGATGCCTCACAGGAAAAAGTAGCGTCATGCTCCGCACCGAGCTTAGAGAAATAAGCTCGTGCTGCCGGTGAACTGATTTCTTCATCGCCATTGATGAGTACCGTAATTTTTCCATACTCATTAAATTTCAACTTTTTTAAACTATCGACGGTGTGCAAAATCAATGCTATTCCTTGCTTATCGTCAGAAATCCCAAGGCCATAAGCACGGTCTCCATCAACCCTAAATGGCTGCTTAGCCAACATCCCTTTTAGATATACGGTATCCATATGCGCAATCAAGAGTATTTTCTTGGTTCCAGCACCTTTGAATTCGGCTTTCACCATGCGGCCAGGCTTTTCAGGTGTGTCGTGCATTCGATACATGCTTGCATCTGGCTCGATAAACTCGACTTGGCCACCAAGCGCTTTAAGTCGATTAAAAATGAGTTGCGATATCTTATCTAGGCCTTCGCGGTCTCTACTTCCAGACTCAATCGATACCAATTCTTTTAAAGTATTTAAATAGAGTTTTTGCTCTTTTTCAACTACTGAAAAAATAGGCTCTTGCGGGGCGGCGATGCCCACTGCTGAAATACCCATTACAGCGCAAAAAACTAAGATGTATTTTTTCATTTTTCCCCCGATAGATAGAGTTTAGCCGCTGCTTCCTGAGCATTCACTTTTTCTCGGAAATTGGCTAAGAGTACTTGATGTTGTTCATTCCCCCTTGTTTTGATGCGATAAAAAATACCGAGAACAATAAACCAGACCGGCAAGAAATAAAGTGCAATGCGGGTTTCATCACTCAGAGTCAGTGCGTACAAGACAATGGCAAAGAAAGTAAAAGCAACATAAGGCATCACTTTGCTGAGTGGCATTTTGAACTCAGATTCATCATGAGCCTGTGGGAGTCGTTTGCAGTAAGTTAAATACGCAATCAAGATCATGGACCAAATATAAATAAAGATGATGGCCGCTACGCTACCTACGAGTTCAAATGCGGACATCACTGATTTAGTCGTCGTCAGAATTAAAGCAGCCGAGAGCATGAGGCCTGTAGCCAAAAAGATTCCGCCTGTGGGAATCTTGTAAGCAGACAGCTTACCAAAGACTGCGGGTGCATGATGCTGTTTTGCTAAGCCATATAACATGCGTGAAGTGGCATAGACCCCACTATTACTAGATGAAGTTGCTGAGCTGATGACTACTAAGTTAATGATGGATGCAGCGCTGACCATACCCACTAAAGAAAACATTCTCACAAAAGGGCTTTCATCGGGCGATATGTCGATCCAAGGTGTAACCATCATCAAGACAACCACTGTACCAATATAAAAGATCATGATGCGCACCGGCAGTTTATGAATAGCATCTGGTAATAAGACCTTGGGATTTTTTGACTCCGCCATCATGGTGCCGACAATTTCTATACCAGCAAACGCAAAAATTGTCGACTGTAAACCCGCAAGCAAGCCAAATACTCCATGAGGGAAAAAGCCCCCATAGGACCACAAATTACTCACCTTAGCCTCTACTCCACTGGAAGACACAAAACCGATAAAGCACAAATAAATACCTAAAGCGATCAAAATAATAATGGCGACTACTTTAATGATGGCCATCCAAAATTCAAGCTCGCCAAATGCTTTCACGGTAAGGAGATTTAAAGTCAGCAATAAGAGAATGAAGCCCAGCGCTGAAACCCAACCAGGTAAGTCTGGCAACCAAAAAGAGACATAGCCTGTAATCGCAATAATTTCAGCGATGGCAGCCACAATCCAAGCAAACCAATAAGACCAGCCTACAAAAAAGCCTGCAGCAGGCCCCAAAATATCTTCTGAAAAATCAACAAAGGATTTGTAGTTGAGGTTGTAGAGCAATAACTCGCCCATGGCTCGCATCACAAAGTAGAGAATAAAACCCGTAAGAGCGTAAATCAGAATGATCCCAGGCCCTGCTAATGAAATCGTTTTGCCTGAGCCCATGAATAAGCCGGTACCAATACAACCGCCAATGGCAATCATTTCAATATGACGGCGGCCTAAGCCACGGTGTAATTCTGTTTTAGTATCCATCGGCGTCGCTTACCAAAAGTAGTAATGATAAATAAGAATATAGGTTCAGGTGCTTGGTATGAGCAGTCGTTTTTCAATACTTCTGGCAAGCAATACAATCACCGAAACTAGCGCTAAATATACCAAAGCGGCGAGAAGATAGGCTTTAAAAAAACTGGAAATTAGTAGCAGCAAACTCTTCCATCCGGGCAAAAAACTCGGTGTACTGGATTAAAAATGCTACAGAACTATCTTTGAGATTGCCAATCACTTGATTGTATAGCTGCCTGCTTTTTTTAAAACTTATCTACATCCTAAGTATTTAGTGGGCTAAAGATGCAAAAAACCTCATGTGCTCAATCCCTCCAGGCGGGATGTTTATCCATCACTGAAATAAATAGCTCAGACTCCATATGTTGGCGCAACCATCTTTGAACATGAGGCAATGGTAATTTCGCAAACCTTTGCTGATCGACCATCATGAACTGTCGAATAAATGGAAAAATGGCCACATCTACCCATGTCATCTTGTTGCCCAGTAAATATTTACTAGCCCCCAGCGCGACTTCCATCGGCTTTAACAGCAACTCCATGGCATCAGCAAGAACTACTGCTTGATCTAATTCGGAATGTCGATTGGGGTATTTGTATTGATCTAATAAGCTCTTGAATAGCTCATCATTTTTTTTAATCCAAGCCTGAGCAATACTTTCATCAAGGTCACTCCAACCATCTGGATCGGATGCCTTTAACGCCCATTGCATGATATCGATGCTTTGATCTAGGACGAGTCCATCTATACATAAAACAGGAACCGTGCCTTTGGGTGATAGGCGCAACATAGACTGGGGCTTATTTCTGAGTTCAATCTCTCTGTGCTCAACTTGAACACCAGCATATTGAAGTGCCATCCGCGCCCTCATCGCATAGGGGCATCTTCGATAAGAATACAAAATTGGCAGCAAATTCAACTGACTTTAACAAGCTCTTGTAATGCTGTCCGGACGTTTTGTGGAATCGGCGTAGATTTATTACTCAAGCGGTTTACGTACACATGCACAAAGTACCCTAGTGCACACGCAATATCCTCATTATTTTTGAAGATCGCAACCTCATAACGAATACTGCTCTTTCCTAAGTGAACAATTTTTAATCCCACATGAATTAAATCAGGGTACACAATTGGCGCAAAATATTGGCATTGGGTTTCAACTACAAAGCCTATTTCTTGATCATGATGGATATCTAATACATTGTGCTCAATCAAATAGCGATTGACTGCTGTATCAAAAAATGAGTAGTACACCGCATTATTAATATGCCCATACACATCATTGTCATTCCATCTTGAATGGACTTCTTCAAACGCTACAAAATCTGCGCGAGTGGGTGGTGAAGATTTTTGATTACTCATAAGGCCTCTTTATAAAGAGCAGTAGCATCGGCTAAAGTAATTTCACGGGGACTATTTTGTAGTAAGCGAGTTTGGAGCATGGCATCTCTTGCTAACTGGTCAACATCATCTGAGGTAATGCCGACTTCTAGCAATCCCTTTGCTAACCCCAAGTCACCAGCAAGGCCACCCAAATAATCTGCTAGCTGGGCTGCTTGCTCTGTGGTGGAGCCTTGCAAGCCTGGCTTGATGATTTGTCCAAGTTGCGCGTACATACCATGCGCTTGTTCAATATTAAAGCGCATCACAGGACCTAACATTAAAGAATTAGATAAGCCATGTGATACATGAAATCTAGCTCCAATTGGATATGCCAATGCATGTACCCCCGCAACTGGCGCATTCGTAAATGCCATACCGGCTAGGCAAGCGCCTAAGAGCATGTTCTCACGGACCACGATGTCATTACCCTTGTTTACTGCCGCATGAAGATTACCAGCTAATAATCTGAGTGCTTCTTTTGCCAAACAATCAGAGACTGGGTTTTTTAAGCGCTTAGTAGTAAATGCTTCAATCGCGTGAACCATTGCATCAATGCCAGTTGCTGCTGTAACGTGTGGTGGCAATCCCAAGGTCAGTTCAGCATCTAGCAAGGCAACATCGGGCAAGAGCTTTGGAGATACCACGCCTTTCTTCTCACTCTCACTGACTGTGACGATGGAAATAGTAGTGACCTCAGAACCTGTTCCTGCGGTCGTGGGAACTAATATGAGTGATAGTCGTGGGCCTTTAGCCATACCGATACCATATACATCGCCCAACTTTTCTTTCCCGGGCGCTAGGAGCGCTACCAACTTGGCAACATCCATTGAGCTACCGCCGCCAAATCCAACAATGAAATCTGCTGAACATTTCTGAGCAAGCTTTACAGCGCTCTCAATCACAGAAACTGGTGGATCAGCCTCTACATCTGAAAAAACTTGCAGAGAAAGTCCGAGCTCCTTAAATTGAGGAAGTGCCTTATTTAATAATCCGGCTGATAAAACACCGGGATCAGTCACAATGAGTACGGATTTACCGCCACGCTCAACAATACGTTTGGCTAAATTAGCAGACCCGCCCCGCTCTACGATGATGGAGTGTGTTGAGTGAAAGTCAAATTGCATTTCATTGCCCTATAGAAATCAAGCTTGGCTGATTTTAAAAACATCTTACCTGAGCGACTACAGAAATCATAACCCACGCGATCTTTTGTAGGCCTTGATCCTTCAAGTTCAGAGCGCCACTCTGGTATGAATTTCCAAGATTTGTAATGCCTTGTTATATGAGGCTCTTTTAAGCCGATTTATGCTCAAAACCTAGGGCTTTTACCAATGAAGCATCCTCTATCAAAGCAATCCTGCCAACCCTATAATGATTTGATAAATTCATATCCACCATCAAGGGGACTATCGTGTGCTATCAAGCTAGTTTAAAAACATTCGCCAGTATTCTCATTAGCTTTTCGGCCTTGACAACATTTTGCCAAGCAGCTGATGTATTTCCATCTAAGCCCCTCAAAATTATTGTTACAGCTGCTCCTGGAGGGACTACCGATATTGCATCTCGAGCGCTTGCAGATCAACTCGGAAGAGAGCTAGGACAATCAGTATTAGTTGAAAATAAAGCAGGTGCTGCCGGAATTATTGCCCTGCAAGCATTAATTGCTAGTCCAGCAGATGGCTACACAATGGCGATGGGTAATATTGGTACCAATGCTATTAACTATGCTTTATATAAAAGCTTGCCATATAAATCAGAGGATATGAGGGCTATTAGCGTAGTTTTGGCCACTCCTAATGTGATGGTAGTGAACTCTGCCTTCCCCGCTAAGACCGTCGCTGAGTTTGTGGCGCTGGCTAAAGCAAATCCCGGCAAATATTCATTTGCCTCCTCGGGCAGAGGACAGTCAATTCACATGTCAGGTGAATTGTTTAAAAATATGTCTGGGATTGATATTGTTCATGTGCCTTATAAAGGCGCAGGCCCTGCTCTGATTGACTTATTAGCAGGGCAAGTAACGATGATGATTGATAACTTACCGAGCTCCATGGAACACATTCGCAGTGGAAAACTGCGCGCCTTGGCAGTTACTAGCAAAACCCGTAACCCTGATCTACCAGATGTACCCACTATGCAAGAAGCGGGCTACCCTAACTTTGAAGTGATTGCTTGGTTTGGTCTATTTGTGCCAGCTAAAACGCCTCAGCCTGTAGTAGACAAGATTTATGCTGCACTGAAAAAAGTATTGAATTCACCTGAAACGAAAGCGAAGTGGAAAGATTTAGGTGGATGGGGAATTGGTGATACCCCTGCTAACACCGATCTATTTGTAGCGGCCGAAAAGAAAAAATGGGAAGACGTTGCTGTTCAGGCAAAGATCCCACGCGAGTAAATCACAGATTCATTTACTGCGAAGACTGTAAGCCCAGCATCTTACGCGCTTCACTTGCAGAGGCTAGCTCGCCACCCATGCTTTCGATTAAGGCCTTTGCTTTAAGGACCAACTCAGCATTGGTTTTGCAGAGCACGCCCTTACTAAGGTAGATATTGTCTTCCATGCCAACGCGCACGTGACCGCCATATAACCAAGCTTGAGCAACGATTGGATACTCAGCACGACTAATGCCAAAAGCAGCCCAATTCGCACCCTGAGGGAGTTGATCTCGCATGTATAACAAAGTAGCTGGGTCGGTATTTAAGCCGTACTTCACGCCCATCACAAAAGTAAATAGCCCTGGGCCATCAATCGTTCCGTCCTGCAATAAATCTTTAGCCAGATTCAGATCGCCGGTATCGAAGATCTCGAGTTCAGGCATGACTCCTGAATCCCGAATCACTTTAGCCATCTTGCGCACGTTAGATGGCGTATTCATTACAACATCCCCACCTGAGTTCATAGTGTTTAAATCCAAAGAGCAAATATCTGGCTTTAGCTGCGCAACATGCTCTACTCTTTTGAGTGGATTACATAAAGTAGTTCCTGGTGCAAACACCTTAGGATCATCTTCGTTTGGAACATACCTGCCGCCAGGGCCTGTAGTCAAATTAATAATCAGCTCTTGATTTTTTGCCTTGATTAAACGCATCACTTCGGCGTAATGGTTTAAATCCATGGATGGCTTACCGGTATCAGGATCGCGCACATGAATATGCACTACTGCGGCTCCTGCATCAGCAGCACCTAAGCATGACTCTGCAATTTGAGCTGGGGTAATTGGCAGGTAAGGAGTCATCTCGGGTTTGGTGAGATTGCCTGTTACTGCACAAGTTAAGATTGTTTTATTCATGATTTACCAAAAAAGAATGTTATTGAAGCAATATTTTGAGTTAGCCCGACTTAGCCTCACCCCTTGTAAATCATTGACTCCTGAATAGCTGCAATATTCGCAGCTCCCATCTGCTGCATGGTTGATTTAAATTCTGTTTGCAAAATTTCCATTACACGCTCAACACCTGGTTGTCCAAAAGCACCTAAGCCCCATAAGTAAGGCCGACCAACACATACCGCATTAGCACCTAGTGCCATTGCCTTAAAAACATCACTACCTCTCCGAATACCACTGTCAAAGAGGATAGGCACCTTACCTTTTGCAACCCTTGCAACCTCTGGCAGGCATTCTATTGATCCTCGCCCGCCATCTTCACTTCTACCGCCATGATTAGATACATGAATGCCATCAACCCCGTACTTAAGACAGAGTTTGGCATCTTCTTCAGTCAAAATGCCTTTGATAATAATTTTCATTTTCGTGGTATCGCGAACTTGCTTAATAAAGTCCCAAGTCATATTGTTTGATGACAATTTGACACCTGTCATATCAATGCCATCATAATTAGGCCGCTCTTGCGCACTCCCAAATCCATGAATATGGCAACCAGCGCAGTTTCTGGGATCTAATTTTTTTAATCGAGCAAAAGTTTCTTGATTTCTTCCGCCATTTCGATCTACTGTAATTTCTAAAACAGGAGCCCCCGCCTTTTCTACGCGGCGGATAACCTGTTTTGCAACTTCTGGACTTGAGGTTGCATACAACTGAAACCACACCTCGCCTTGGCGTGCTGCTATCACCTCTTCGATAGTAGAGCCGCCAGCATTTGAAAGAACATTCAGAAACCCACCTGCTCGTGCAGCCCTAGCTACCGCAATTTCACCCTCAGGATCATAGGCTTTATTACCTCCTGTTGGCGCAATAATAATAGGAGACTTCCAGCGAGATCCAAATAAAGTGACTGATGTATCTATTTGACTAACATCGCGCAAGCGCCTTGGGCGTAGTTGATATTTTAAGAAAGAACTGCGATTGGCCCTCAAGGTAACTTCGTCATCTATACCAGAGGCCATATAAGCAAAATGGGCTGGGGGAACCTTAGTAAAGGCTACAGGCTCAAAATCAAAAACATTAATTGCGTCTTTTGGACTAGCAATCAAATCTAATGGCGTGTTTGGTGCCCAAACCATCGGGTCAGGACGTTTTGTAAAGTTTCTGGTGAGTTCCTTTGCTTCATCAGCCATCACGCTTTGATTTCCAGCGAGTGCAAACAGGGGACTTGCTGCAAGCCATGTCAATAATTGGCGACGTTGTTCATCCTGATGGTTATGTTCACTCATATCTACTCCTTTTTTATATTCTAATAACTCATACCAAAAAAAACATCACCACAGTTTTATTTCAAAGCCTGCAATACTGCTTTAGTCATCGAAGCAGTGTTACCCCTTCCATTAATATCGCCCGTTCTTGCATTTGGATCTAGCAAGGCTAAAGTCGTAGCGTCTGACATCGCCTTAGCCATGGCTACTGCCTCTGGAATCTTGCGACTATGTCCTAACCAATCAAATAGCATACGGGTTGACTCTATCATTGAATAAGGATTTGCAATCCCCTTGCCAGCAATATCTGGAGCAGAACCGTGAGTGGCTTGAGCCATTACTACGTCTCCATCCCCAATACATAGTCCCGGCGCCATACCTAAGCCACCCACCAAGCCAGCAGCTTCATCTGACAAAATATCGCCAAACATATTCGTTGTCACCACCACATCAAAGTTTTGTGGGTCTCGAACCAAGCGCATTGCAAAAGTATCGACGATGACATCATCAACTAAAACATCAGGATATTCAGAAGCAAGTTTTTTACACTCCTCTACAAACATGCCGCATCCTAACTTAAAGACAGTATCCTTATGCACATATGTTAGATGATTGCGACGCTGACGAGCTAACTCAAAAGCAGCTTGAGCAACACGACGACTGCCCGTTCTAGTAATCACACGGACAGATAAAGTGATTTCATCGCTTGGGCGAAACTCCCCACTTCCGACCAGCATATTTCGGTCAGGCTGAAAGCCTTCATTGTTTTCACGAACGATGACTAAATCAATATCATCTCGAATACAGCCAATATCAGGATAAGAGCGGGTTGGCCGAACATTGGCAAATAGATTAAATTGCTTACGCAAAATTGGATGTGGATTAATGGCATTAGGCTGCTTTGGGTAGGCTCGATGACCAATAGGCCCCAAAATCCAGCCATCTAAAGTATGAAGAGACTCTAGGGTCTCTGGTGGAAGGGTATGTCCGCGCGTATCGAGAGCGCGACGACCAATTGGCAATGGAACCCATTCAATCTCAACTCCATAAAGGAGAGCAGCTGCTTTAGCAACCTCGACGGCAACCGGCACAATCTCATGCCCAATATCATCACCCTCCAAAATTCCTACGCGTAATTTTTTTGCCATACCCTATTCTTCCAGTTGTATATTTCTTGCTTTAGCTAATGCACTCCACCGCTTCACTTCATTCTTAATAAATTGGCTAAATTGTTCGGGAGACATTGGCATTGGTTCAACTGCTTCAATCGCCAATTTCTCACGCATTTCTGGTAACTTTAAAGTAGCTACTTGTGTTTCATTCAAACGCTTCACAATATCAGCAGGAATGCCAAGCGGTCCAACAGTGCCGTACCATTGCATAGCATCAAAGCCCTTGAACCCCAGCTCCTCCATTGTTGGCACATCTTTCAATACAGGGCTACGTTTAGGTCCAGTCACTGCTAATGCACGCACCCTACCAGACTGAATGTACTGCAGTGCAGCTGCTAAACCAGGAAACATAGTTTGCGTCTGCCCCCCAAGCAAATCATTAAATGCAGGAGCAATCCCTCGATAAGGAATATGAAGAATAAAGAGGCCAGTTTCCTGTTTAAACAACTCCATTGTCATATGAGTGAGTGAACCTTGACCAGCAGTACCGTAACTTAACTTTCCAGGATTCTTACGGGCGTAGTCAATGAACTCCCTCATGTTTTTTACAGGCACTTGACTATTCACAATGAGTACATTGGGTGTTGCGCCAATCATTCCGATGGGAGTGAAATCCTTAATAGCATCATAGGGTACTTTTCTGGTTGCTGGATTTGTACCATGCGTAGCGACATACCCCTGCATTAGAGTGTATCCATCTGGCGCTGCGCGCATCGTTGTTTGGCAAGCGATCACTCCGCCACCGCCACTCTGGTTTTCAACCACGAAAGTTTGACCAAGGATGCGGCCCCACTTTTCGGTGACTACCCGCGCAATCATGTCATTACCGCCCCCAGCAGCTACTGGGACAATGTAGCGAATTGGTTTTGTGGGGAATGACTGTGCCCATGAAGGCAAAGGAAGCAGTAAAGAGGCCGTGGCCCCAATGAACTGACGTCGACTCGTCATGCGCATCTACCCTAGGAAAGATTAAGCAATCAGAATAACTGAATACTGAGCCCACATTGGATTGATTTCCAAAAATCGATCCTATTCATTACTGTTATATGGGGGTCGCTATTTAATTGAGCTTACGAGGAGCTCCGAACCGCCCTTCTTTAGGGTAAACGCTGGTAGTAGAGACGGGGCCCATACCAATAATTTGTATTTCTGTTGCACCTTTCAAGGCGCCATCAAAATGAACTACGCCAGCAGGATGAAACATCATGCTACCCGCAGGTAAACCTACGGTTGTAGCAGGGTCCCAACTTGCATCAGTACCTGCATACCAAGTGCCCTTAATTACGGTTACAAAACGATCTTGAGAGTGAGAATGTGGGGTACTCATAACGCCCTCTGGAAATATATTTCTGACAACATACATGCCAGGTTTATTTGGATCCCCATAAAGAACTGCTGTTTTAACACCAGCAGGAGCATCCCCCCAGACTACTTGATCTGGCTTAATGACTACAAAATCTTTTGCCGTTGCTTGAGCTTGCGCCTGCGAAGAAAATACGATGACTGATGCAATAACGATGCATAGTTTTGTTATGCCACATAATTTCATAACTGCCTCCAAGTATGATTTTTTCACTTATCTTTCTAAGAGAAAATCTAACATGCTACCTAGTAAACAACCCTAAGGGATAACCCGACAATTGAATATCTGAGAGGGTATTTGAGAGTAAGCTCTTTACAAAGAGTAACCGAAAAGGAAATAGAATGAGATATCTATATGGCATTGCCTCATTTTTTATTTGTGCTTCGCTGGCAGCCCAGCCAAAAGTAAACCCTACCGACCCTCAGCCAACTTGCTATATGTGTCCAGGAACATTTATACCCATAGATGAACTAAATGCCTATACCAAAAAAGCGATTCAAGAAGGTCACATTGACCAACAGGTGCGAGATATTGATATTGGCAAAGCAAGAGTGGGTATCGGTATGGTCTACCGCGGCAAGCTTGATGCTCCAAATCCAGACTCAGTAGCAGAACATGATCAAATTAGTGAGGTCTATCACATCATTTCTGGCTCTGGAACATTGGTACTTGGGCCTGATATCACCAAACGCCAACGCAGACCAGCAACACAAAAAACGGTAGTTGAATTTAATGGCCCAGGAAATAATGGCAGCGAAATTCTGAATGGTATTTCGCGCAATCTACAGCCAGGAGACGTCGTAGTAATCCCGGCAGGAACAGGACATTGGTTTACTGAGATCCCAGACCACATTAATTACCTCATGATACGGTTTGATCCAGATAAGGTGACGCCGCTAAAGAGCGAAGCTCAGTCATTAAATTATTTATCAAAACCAGCAAGTCGCTAAGGAGAATTCTATGAAAAAAATGATTCAACGTGGTCTTCTCATCCTATTGGTAGCTGTAAGTTGCAGCGCATTTTCCCAGAACCAATCGAGCACAAAGGCGCCACAATACAAAGTTGACCCTTATTGGCCAAAGGCATTACCTAATAATTGGATATTGGGGCAAGTAGCAGGAGTAGCTACCGATAAAAATGATCATGTATGGATTATTCATCGACCACTCACTGTCACAGACGATGAGAAGGGTGCCACGCTAAACCCTAAAAGATCAAAATGCTGTATCCCTGCTCCACCTGTTCTTGAGTTCGATAAAAACGGAAATCTATTACAGGCATGGGGTGGTGCAGGCAACGGTTACAACTGGCCCAAAAACGAACATGGGATTTATATCGACCCAAATGATAATGTTTGGATTGGTGGCAACGATCAAACTGATCACATGATTCTAAAATTTACTAAACAAGGAAAGTTTCTTCTGCAGATTGGTTCTCCTGGTGCAAGCCTCGGTAGTAATGACACTACTCAGCTTGGTCGTCCTGCCCACATGAATGTCGATCCAATTGCAAATGAAGTCTATATTGCCGATGGCTATTTGAATAAACGCGTAATTGTGTTTGATTCGAATACTGGAACATACAAACGCCATTGGGGTGCCTACGGAAATACTCCTAGTGACGAAAAGATGCCGAATTTTAATCCGGCATCAACGCAATTTGCCAATCCAGTGCATTGTGTTCGCCTTATGAAAGACAACAGCCTATATGTTTGCGATAGAGCAAATAATCGAATTCAAGTATTCGAAAAAAATGGGAAATTTATACGTGAAATGGCATATGAAACTGATACTCGGGGCTCCGGATCGGTATGGGATTTGATTCCTTCAGATGCAAGTCAAAAGTATATTTTGATTGCTGATGGCACCAATAATGAAGTTACTGTACTAGTACGTGATACTGGACAAAAAGTAGGATCCTTTGGCAGAAGCGGCAGAAATGCAGGTGACTTTCACTGGGTCCACAATATTGCAGTTGATTCTGAAGGCAGCGTCTACACCACAGAAGTCGACACTGGAAAACGAGCTCAAAAATTTATTAAATCAAAATAAATAGGCTGTTACTTGAAATATTTTTTTGCATATGCACTCTTTTTCATACTAAGCGCTCCTGCAATGGCCCAACTTGAAGTCATAATCTCGGGCGGTTTTCAGGGGCCCTACAATCAAATGCTTCCTTCCTTTGAAAGAATGACTGGCATTAAAGTCATCACAAAATCGGGGGCATCTCAAGGTTCTGGGCCCAAGACAATTAAAGCCCAACTTCTCGCTGGCACAAGCGCAGATGTAGTAATTCTTTCCCGTGAAGGACTTGCTGAATTAATTGCCATGGATAAAATTCTTCCTAAATCAGATGCCGATCTAGCACGTGCGCCCTTAGGGTTAGCAGTGCCAGTAGGCGGGCAAAAGCCAGATATCAGCAACCTGAAATCCTTCAGGGAGGCGCTAGTTAAGGCCCAAAAAATTGTAGTTCCTGGCAGTACAAGCGGTATTTATTTAACTACCGAAGTTTTTCCACGACTCAAGATTGAAGATCAAATTACGGTGCAAGTCACTGAGCGTGGCTCTCAAGCAACCGACCTTTTAGCAGCAAGAGGTGCAAATATAGCAATTCAACCCAGTAGCGAATTAGTTAATGTGCCGGGAATTGATTACATTGGCCCAATACCCAATGACGTACAACTGATTCAAACCTTTGCAGCAGCAATAGTAGTCAACTCTGCACATCCAGAGAATGCGAAAAAACTAATCGAATACTTAAGATCTCAAGAGTCCGCTGGCCCCATTAAAAGAAGCGGCATGGATCTGGTGCCTTAAGTGTCGCCATAAATAAAGCTAATGTGCGTTTGATTGCAAAATATTCTTTAACTCTTCATCACCTTGACTAGGGCATTAAATTCTTCAATCCTAGCGGTTGATGGTCTTGCAATTAAAGCAATTCTTCTCTTAGGGGCTGGTGCAGTTAAAGGCTTCGCTATTAACTTCGTTTGCTTTAATAGCCCAGACTTCACTGCCATTGCGGGCAATAGCGCGATACCCAAATCAGATTCGACCATTTGCAGCAAGGTAAGTAAGCTTGTTGCCTCAATTCCATAGTGATTGGCAACTGCACTTCTCTTACATGCCTTCACAGTGTGGTCACGCAAGCAATTGCCTTCCTCTAATAACAAAATGCGGTCAGTCAATTTATTGTTTAACTGCACCTCTTTACCTTTAAGAGCTGGGTCATTTTGGCTACCCACTACCCAAAACTCATCATCAAATAATTCTTTAATGAGAAAGCCCTCGGTATCGTAAGGTAGCGCGATTAAAGCAAAGTCCAATTCGTGGCGATTTAACTTATCAATCAGATTGGCTGATAAGTCCTCCCTCAATACAACCTTCAGTTTTGGAAACTGCTCTCGCATCTGAGGCAATAGAGTTGGCAGGAGAAAAGGAGCTATCGTTGGTATTACGCCTAACTTAATCACACCCACCATTGACCCAGCAGAGCCCTCCACAAAGTCCACTAAATCATCTGCCTGCACAATTAAGCGTTGCGCCCGCTCAACCACGCCACGCCCAATTGGAGTGACAGAAACTGAATGTTTATCACGCTCTACCAATTGAACACCTAAACTGTCTTCTAATTCCTTTAGACCAGCGCTCAAAGTAGACTGGCCAACAAAGCAGATTTGGGCGGCTTTAGTAAAGCTCAAGGTTTCACTAAGCGCAATTAAATAGCGCAATTGCTTAATAGTGGGTAATGCAGCCATATTGAGCCCTTTCTGTTATCTAATAAATAGATTGATAAGATCATATTAATTCATTTGAACGATATAAGCAATAGGGCCATAATTCATCCAGTTGTTAAATTTTTCAACCCCTGAAAGGAACATGATGTCTATTATTAATACAGCAGTACAGCCATTTAAAACCGAAGCATTCCACAATGGTAAGTTTGTGACTGTTACTGACGAGACCCTCAAAGGTAAATGGTCTGTGCTTATTTTTATGCCAGCAGCTTTTACCTTTAACTGCCCTACCGAAATTGAAGATGCAGCGAATAACTATGCTGAATTTCAAAAAATTGGTGCTGAGGTGTACATCGTCACAACCGATACGCATTTCTCCCACAAAGTTTGGCATGAGACTTCACCAGCTGTAGGTAAAGCAAAGTTTCCATTGGTTGGAGACCCAACCCATACCTTGACAAATGCATTTGGTGTCCATATTCCAGAAGCAGGCTTAGCGTTGCGTGGTACCTTCATCATCAATCCAGAAGGCATCATCAAGACTGCAGAAATTCATTCCAATGAAATCGCTCGTGACGTTAGCGAGACCTTACGCAAGCTGAAAGCTGCTCAGTACACAGCTGCTCACCCAGGTGAAGTTTGCCCAGCTAAATGGAAAGAAGGCGCAGCAACTTTGACTCCATCTTTAGACCTCGTAGGTAAGATCTAAATCAGCGATACGCTTTAACCAAACAGACTCTCTTCGGAGAGTCTATTGGAGAGGACTAGATCCTGCCCAATAGACTCACCTAATTTATATTAAGGAATCATCATGTTAGATAACAATATCAAAACTCAACTGCAGGCCTACTTTGAGAAAATTGTTAGCCCAATCGTTTTAACAGCAACTGTAGATACTAGTGAAAACTCGGCACAAATGCTCGAGCTCTTAAATGAAGTAGCTGAGCTATCTGACAAAATTACTGTGTCTACTAATGGGCAATCTACGAACATCCCAAGCTTTACTGTTAGTAAAGTTGGTGAGGTTTCACGTATTGCATTCTCTGGCTTACCAATGGGTCATGAGATGACTTCTTTTATCTTGGCAATTTTGCAATCTAGTGGCTACCCACCTAAAGTTGAGCAAGACATCATTGAGCGCATCCGCGGCATCGAAGGAAAACTGCATTTTCAGACTTTCATTTCTTTGTCATGCCATAACTGCCCAGACGTAGTCCAGGCATTAAACCTCATGGCCGTGCTCAATCCAAACATCGAGCACGAGATGATTGATGGCGCCCTCTTCCAAGGTCTAGTAGACCAACATGAAATCATGGCAGTACCTACAGTCATTATGAATGGCGCAGTCTTTGGACAAGGGCGAATGACGGTTGAAGAGATCGTTACTAAACTTGACACTAATAGTCCACAGAAAGATGCTGCGAAACTCAATGCTAAGGATGGTTTTGATATGTTGATCATTGGTGGCGGCCCTGCTGGCGCAGCTGCATCGATCTACGCCGCCCGTAAAGGTATTCGGACGGGCATTGTTGCAGAACGTTTTGGCGGTCAAGTCATGGACACTATGGGTATCGAGAACTTTATCTCCGTACAAGAAACTCAAGGGCCTAAATTAGTTCAAGCCCTTGAACAGCATGTGAAAAGCTATGAAGTAGACATTATGAATTTACAGCGCGCCAATGGATTGCGTAAAACCGATGATGGCTTTGAAGTTGACTTAGTTAATGGTGCAATACTAAAGAGTAAATCGATCATTCTGAGTACTGGAGCGCGCTGGAGAGAAATGAATGTACCTGGTGAACAGGAATATCGCAATAAAGGCGTAGCCTACTGCCCGCATTGCGATGGCCCATTGTTTAAAGGTAAGCGTGTCGCTGTTATTGGCGGCGGCAACTCTGGCGTTGAAGCAGCGATTGACTTGGCAGGGATCGTCAGTCATGTGACCTTGATCGAGTTTGATAGCAAATTACGCGCAGATGCTGTTTTGCAGACCAAGCTTAATAGCCTTTCAAACATTACAGTCATTAAGAGCGCCCTCACCAAAGAGGTGTTAGGAGATGGGGCTAAGGTTCATGGATTGCGCTACCAAGATCGCGAAAATAATACTGAACATACTGTTGAGCTTGAAGGCATCTTTGTACAAATTGGCTTGTTACCAAATACTGATTGGTTAAAGGGTACGGTTGAGCTCTCAAAGTATGGTGAAATTATGGTTGACCATAAAGGCGCAACCTCAATGCCTGGTGTATTTGCAGCAGGTGACTGCACTACTGTGCCATACAAGCAAATCATTATTGCCATGGGTGATGGGGCAAAAGTTTCCTTGGCAGCATTTGATTACCTGATCCGCTCATCAGTAGTAGAGCCAGAAAAAGCCTTAGCTGCTTAAGCGTGAACGGCAATACGCATTCCTAAAGCTTGAATTACTTTGGATACCGTGTCAAAACGTGGCTTGGTATTCGGTTTAAGTGCCTTATAAAGAGCTTCTCTTGTGATGCCAGTGAGCTCAGAAATCTGAGCCATCCCCTTGGCTCTTGCTATATGGCCTAAGGCTGCTGCTAACTCCGCATCATCACCTTCTGCAATAACCTGATTCAAGTACTCGGACATCGCTTTTTTACTTTTTAAATGACGTACGATATCAAATTCAGGTAATGATGAAATTTTAGTTTTTTGTATTTTTTTCATTTAACTCCTCAATTCATTTGCTAACTGCTTGGCACGCTTGATATCAGATGACTGAGTCTTCTTACTACCACCACCTAACATTAGGATGATAGTGCTATCTTCTCTCAAGTAATACATGCGCCAACCACAACCAAAAAATTCTCGCATCTCATAAATATCTTCTGTTAGTTGCTTTACATCTCCGAAATTACCGCGCTGAGCCTTTTCTAGGCGCCTTACTAAGCGGATGCGAATTGATATATCTTGAATTCCATCTAGCCACTTACGAAATACTTCTGTTTCAAGAACTCTAATCATTACAAGATTGTATTCGGACTATTGTAATCGATCGAATACAATAGTCAAGCCCTAATTTATTAAGGGGCTTTACTTGCACACACCTTGTACCACTGATAAAGCCTTTAACACTATCAAATACGCTCCATTTTTTATAGAGCTACTATTAAGCAAGAGCTTGCTTTATGATCAGCATCATAATCAAGACATAAGGCAGCCTAATGCTCCAGAAGATCCGAGGCAATTGAATATATGCATAATTCATCAGACACTATCGCCCCCTTGCGTGAGTTCGTCATTGGAATGACGAATCTGGTTTCTCAAGAGTCAGTAGAACAAAATCTCATTAGCAAGGGATCTACATTACTCAAAACCTTGATTCAGTCAGATGCCTGGCTCCCAGAATTTTGCACAGTTCCACATTCTGAGTTTTATCAGCAGTTCTTACTTCATGCAGACCCCTTAGGAAGATTTTCGGTAGTGAGTTTTGTCTGGGGCCCAGGTCAAAAAACACCAATCCATGATCACTGTATCTGGGGTTTGATTGGTATGCTTAGGGGTATGGAAAAGGGGCAACACTATAAGCAACTACCCTCTGGAGGGCTAGTTGTGGATGGCCCTGAAACTGTTTTGCGCCAAGGCGATATTGAGGCAGTGAGTCCTGCTATTGGTGACATTCATGTAGTAAGCAATGCCATCCCTGATAAAACTTCGATTAGCATTCATGTGTATGGCGCAAATATTGGTGCAGTTCAACGGCATACCTATGATCCCGTGACCGGCAGTATGAAGAACTTTGTTTCTGGTTATTCCTCTAAGCAAGTTCCCAATCTTTGGGATCGCTCCGCTGAAATGAGAGCAGGCCTTAACTAAGCCAAGTAGTAAATTCTTCTGCGCTTACCCTGGGAGTGTGAAAGGTGTTCACAATGTCAGCCTTGTCGACATAGCCTAGCGACATACCACACACCAGCATCTCATTATCTTTTGCGCCAATGAAGGGCAAGATAATTTTAGAGTAATGATTCCAAGCAGCTTGCGGACAAGTATCTAAACCTTCACCTTTGGCTGCAATCATGAAGCTTTGCAAGAACATGCCATAGTCAAGCATAGAACCCTTACCTAACTCTTTATCGATTGTGTAGAAAATACAGACCGGCGCGCCAAAAGCCTCAAAATTCTTGCGCTGCTGCGCATGCATTTTATCTTTATCGGCCCTAGTAATACCTAGAAGGCCATACAAGCTCCAGCCATTTTCGCGACGTCTATCAATGTATGGACTAAACCATTTGTTTGGGTAATAGTCATAGCTTGCCTGATATTCTTTTTCTAACTCTGGATTAGCAGCGATGCTGTCATAAGCGGCGCATACCTTGGCACAAAGATCTTGCAGCGCTTTACCTTCTAATACGTAGACTTTCCAAGGCTGGGTATTGGTGCCAGAGGGTGCTCTCGCAGAAATATTCAAGAGCTTAGTGATGGTCTCCTTTGGTACAGGATCTTTTGTAAATGCCCGCACGGATTTCCGGGAAGTGATGGCATCTTCTACAGTGATGGACCCCATTTTTGAGCTCTTCTATTTATTTTTTATTCTGCCGCCTTAATACCGCCCATACAAAGATACTTGAGCTCTAAATAGTCTTCGATGCCGTGCTGTGAGCCTTCGCGACCTAGACCGCTTTCCTTGACTCCACCAAAAGGAGCAACTTCATTAGAAATAATGCCCTCATTAATGCCGACCATACCGTATTCCAATGCCTCTGCTACGCGCCAGATACGGCCAATGTTCTGACTGTAGAAGTAAGAAGCCAAACCAAATTGTGTATCGTTAGCCATCACTATGGCCTCTGCTTCGCTTGAAAATTTGAATATCGGGGCTAAAGGTCCAAATGTTTCTTCTCGAAATGCAAGCATATCTTTAGTAGCGCCAGAAACTACAGTAGGCTCATAGAAAGAACCGCCCAATGCATGGCGCTTACCGCCGATCACAATTTTTCCGCCTTTTTTCACGGCATCGTTTACTTGCTCTTCAACCTTAGCAAGGGCTTTATCGTCAATCAAGGGTCCAACAACAGTACCGACTTCAGAGCCATTGCCAACTTTAAGGGCGCCAACTGCTTTGGTAAATTTTTCAACGAATACGTCATATATCGAATCTTGCACCATGATGCGGTTAGCACAAACACAAGTTTGGCCAGCATTTCTATATTTAGAAATAATTGCCCCTTTAACGGCTGCGTCAATATCAGCATCATCAAAGACAATAAATGGCGCATTTCCACCCAACTCCATGGACACCTTCTTCACTGTCGTTGCGCATTGGGCTAATAACAACTTACCAATTTCAGTTGATCCAGTAAAACTGAGTTTTTTGACAATGGGATTTGAAGAAAGCTCACCACCGATTGCGATTGCAGACCCTGTTACACAAGAAAACACTCCAGGAGGAATGCCTGCCTCTTCAGCTAATTGGCATAGAGCTAAGGCGCTAAATGGCGTTTGACTTGCAGGCTTTAAAACAATCGTGCAACCAGCTGCTAAGGCAGGGCCAACTTTGCGGGTAATCATGGCCGATGGAAAGTTCCAAGGAGTGATAGCAGCACACACACCGATAGCTTGCTTAATTACAATTAATCTTTTATCAGGAGCGTGTCCAGGAATAGTCTCGCCGTACAAGCGTTTCGCCTCTTCGCCAAACCATTCTATAAAGGAGGCGCCGTAAGCAACTTCACCCCTACTTTCATCTAGGGGCTTGCCCTGTTCAGCTGTCATCAGTTGCGCGAGTGCCTCTTGATTTTGCATGATGAGATCAAACCACTTGCGCAAGATTTTGGCACGTTCTTTAGCGGTTTTGGAACGCCAAGCCGGTAAAGCTTGATTGGCAAAATCAATTGCTCTGCGCGTTTCAGCTGCGCCCATATTGGGAACCGTGCCAATCAATTGACCTGTAGCGGGATTATTAACAGAAATAGTGGCTTTGTTATCAGCCTCAACCCATTGGCCATTAATGTAGGCTTTTTCAAACTGGAAGGTTAAATTACTCATATTGTTTACGCTCAATCATTTATTGAAAGTTAAGGCTTTTGATAGCTAAAGAATTATTGATTTTAATCCTTTCTGATTACCCCCTGGTGGCATCCCTCTAGACTGCCTAGAGACCCACAAAATACGGGCTTGCACTTCCCAATTCATGGTTCCGATTGATAGCAGGTATGGATTTGTCTCAATCTCTCCAGGCAAGGTGGCTTGCACTACTAGAGTGCGAGATGAAATTGAATGTAAGCGCAAAACCTAGAAAAGCCCTATTTGCAATGCTTTTATTTGCATTCATTTTAAAAACCCAGAATTGGTGCATCTGATTTTCAAAATTGTGCAGCCCTCAAATTACTACTAATTTCTATAACCTAAGATACGGTATGCGTATCAAAATTACCAAAAGCCTCGTAGTCGCTGCTCAAATGCAAGAGACTGAAACTGTTCCTGAAGCCCTCTTTCCGGAAGGCGAGTATCTTGCCAATCTCACCTCTGAAGGAAAGATTGAAGTAATAAATACCAAGAAAATTAAGGCCCGATTTTCTTTTTCTCAATTCAGAGAAAAAATCTCTCTGGGTGAATTCGTTGTCGTAGAAAGTTAGACCGGTTAGTGCTCTAAGTCCAGGCTCTGAACCAAGCTGGCAAGCTTAACAACAGACTCAAAGGCATTAGAGCTACTCGCCTCTACATCTAAATTTTCCCAATTAAATTCCAAGGAAAAATGAGCCGACTCAATAATCAGTTCGTAGCTTGAAGTGGCTTTATTATTTGACTTAGCCTGCAGCTCCTCAGTGATGGGCACTTTGACTGCCTCAATCGCGTCAATCAGAATTGCTACCTCAGAGGCACTAAGCTCCCTACTATGCAATACATCATCTGTTCTTTTAATCGAAATCTTCGAGGCCCCATCAATCACTACCTCATATTGGTTTAATCCAAGATCAAACCAAACAGTTAACTCAAGAGCAATGGGATAGCTTTTCATTTAATCCACCTCGTCGGCATGGGGTTCATCAAAATGTTGTTTATGGGGCTTGAGCTTTACTTCTAACTGCACCCACTTACTTTGCTGTTTTCTATATTGGCAATCTTCTGCATGGTTTTCCAGTAAGC
The DNA here is from genome assembly GCF_018882155.1 of Polynucleobacter nymphae. GTDB lineage: Bacteria > Pseudomonadota > Gammaproteobacteria > Burkholderiales > Burkholderiaceae > Polynucleobacter > Polynucleobacter nymphae. The sequence goes on along the minus strand of NZ_JACVPA010000002.1, from coordinate 128,632 downwards.
CAAAGATGACCGTTGTCGCTATCTTGCAATACTGGCAGCGATAAGCATGTTGATGTTCCTCAATTTTTTCCTGAGGATAGTCAATATAGAAGGGTTTCATCCGCAATCTCCAAGGTACTTGCTGCTGATGAAAACATCTTACACCCCAATAGTATTGACTGACTACCCTGGCGCTCTTTTGAGATACTCTATTAAAATGACACATTAAAAACATCCCAATACTTACTGGATACTCCATGGAATTACTGCCTTGCATTGAACTGGAAACTACCCCAAACCCAACAGCCGCTGTTATTTGGCTGCATGGCCTTGGAGCTGATGGCAACGACTTCGCCCCTATCATCCCCGAACTCAATCTGGCTGGCTGCCAAGGGATTCGCTTTGTTTTTCCAAGCGCACCAAGTATGCCGGTCACTTTAAATGGTGGTTATGTCATGCCTGCTTGGTATGACATTGTTGGGCGTAGCTTAGTGGATCAAGAAGATGCTTCAGGTATTTCGAAATCAGCTGTATCTATTGTTCAATTAATCGAGCGTGAGGCAAGTCGTGGCATTGCTTATGAAAACATCGTATTGGCTGGTTTCTCACAAGGCTGCGCAATGGTTTTACATGTCGGCCTACGCTTTCCACACAAGCTCGCTGGCATGATGGCGCTCTCAGGATATTTACCATTAGCAACGACTGCTCCCACTGAAAAGCACTCAGCAAACCAAAATACCCCTATCTTCATGGCTCACGGAGAATACGATCCAGTAGTTGCACTAGACCGCGCCCAAGCCTCATATGCTTTGCTTGAAAATATGGGGTATTCGGTCGAATGGAATGAGTATCCAATGGAGCACTCTGTTAACCGCGAAGAGCTCATTGATATCTCGCGCTTCTTACAGCAGGTTCTTAGCTCTCAATAAGGAGTTACATCAAGCCGTCAGCAATGAGCTTGACGCTGGCTACTAGCAAGAAAAACTGCACGATACGGTAATACCACTTCACTGAAATTTTTTCGGCTAAATAAAAACCGAGATAAACGCCTACTGGTACACAAGGTAAAAGAATGGCTGAAGTGGCCAATTGCTTGAAATGGAGTAAATCTAAATAAGCATAAGGTCCTAACTTGCCAAAATTAATAAAAGCGAAGAACACTCCCAGAGTAGAGGTATAAACCATTGGTAACAAGTTCTCGCGCAACATAAAGATGGTGATAGGTGGGCCGCCATTGTGCGCTACGAAGGAAGTGAACCCAGAAGTGACCCCCATGAGGCGGCCTAACCAAGGATAAGGCTTGGCGTCTCTCAAATCGAAATGGGATGTCACCAACATCTGAATTAAAAACAGCATAATAAATACGCCCACAAAAAGTGTTAAAGCTTTGGGTGTAATGACAGTAAAGAAAATCATCCCCAACAACATGCCAAAAAATGCCGCTGGAAGAATCAGTTTCAGAATTCGCCAATTCGCATTCTTCAAGAATCGCCGTATCCCTACCAAATCAATCGCAATTAATAGCGGTAATAAAATCGCTAATGCCTCATTTAAAGTAGACTGACTAGCCATGAGCGGCAAAGAAAGCACTCCTAAGCCAGCCCCAAAGCCACTTTTCGAAATCCCCACGACGATGACGCTCAAAATGGCGCAAATGAAAAATGCGAGCGAGTGTGCGTGAAAGGATTCTGTCACTGGGTTGATGAGGGTTTCAAGCATGATGCAATACTAATAAGCCCTGTGAGATTGAGTAAAAAAAGAAAAGGGCTTTGCAGCCCCTCTCTTGAGTGATTAATTAACTTAGAGTTTCTTATTGAAGCTATATTGCGCAAAGGCTTGCTCTGCCACATTAAACCATTGCGCTTCCATGTTTCTGAAGATGCGATAGTCGTCAAAAATCTTTTTGAACTGAGGATTCTTGGCAGATTCCTCTGCATAGGTTTCTTGACTAGCCTTGAAACAAGCGTCCATTACTGAAGTATTGAACTTGCGCAAGACTGCGCCACTCTCGAGTAAGCGCTGCAGTGCGGGTGGGTTTAACGCATCATACTTAGCGCACATATCCACATGGGCCTCAAAGCAAGCAGCCTCCCAGGCTGCTTGATAGGCAGGTGGTAAAGAGTCCCACTGCTTCTTATTGACTAAGAAAGAAAGGCCAGCGGCACCTTCCCAGAATGCAGGATAGTAATAATTCTTAGCTACCTTTGCTAAGCCCAGCTTTTCATCATCGTAAGGCCCAACAAATTCAGCAGCATCAATCGTGCCCTTTTCAAGAGCTGAATAGATTTCACCAGCAGGTAATTGCTGTGGAACTACTCCCAACTTTGCCAATACCTGCCCTGCAAAACCTGCGATACGGAACTTCAATCCTTTGAGATCTTCAGGGGACTTAATTTCTTTACGGAACCAGCCACCCATCTGAGTGCCAGTTTGTCCACCCAGGAAATTAACAATGTTGTAACTTGCATAGAGCTCGCGCATCAACTTCATACCATTACCATGAAGCATCCATGCTGATTGTTGCCTTGCAGTCATGCCAAAAGGCGCTGCAGTATCAAATATAAATGCACTGTTCTTGCCTAAGTAGTAATAGCTCGCTGTATGACCGCATTCAACAGTGCCGTTCTGAACGGCATCTAATACTTGCAAAGCAGGAACAACTTCGCCAGCAGCGAATACTTTGACATTAAATTTTCCATCAGTAGCTTTGCGTAATGAATTAGCAAATACCTCGGGTGCACCGAACAAGCTATCCAAGGATTTAGGAAAACTAGATACTAAACGCCAATTGAGAGTTGGTAAGCTTTGCGCAAGCGCAGGTGCGCCGATAGCGGCGACTCCAGCTCCAATGGTCGCTTTCTTTAAAAATGAACGTCTTTGCATTTCCATCCCCTTTCAGTATTTATTTTCCGCCAACAGTCATCGAACCAATCAAAATTGAGCCGGTTTCTTTAGTTCCCCGTATCAAAGTGTCACTACCAATCATAGCAATATCTAACAGCATATCGCGTAGATTACCTGCGATCGTTAGCTCTTCAACTGGATATTGGATTTCACCATTTTCAATCCAATAGCCAAAGGCACCTCGTGAATAATCCCCAGTGACATAGTTCACGCCCTGCCCCATTAATTCAGTAACTAGGAGGCCTGTACCCATCTCTTTTAGTAAAGCGGGTAATCCACCTTTGGGCGTTTTCTTACTCTGTAGCTTTAAATGATGTGCGCCACCAGCGTTACCGGTAGTCTTCATTCCTAATTTACGGGCTGAGTAAGTAGATAAAAAATATCCTTCTAAGATCCCTTTATCCACAACAGTACGTGCAGCAGTTTTCACGCCCTCTTCATCAAAAGGCGCACTACCTGTCATCGACTTTAGATGGGGATTTTCAAAAAGGCTGATATGTTTTGGAAGCACTTGCTTGCCTAGGCTGTCTAATAAAAAACTTGAGCGTCGATAGAGCGCTCCACCTGACACAGCTTGTACTAATCCGCCCAAGAGCCCTGCAGCCAATGGCGCCTCAAAAATGACAGGGCAACGACGCGTTGTCAATGAGCGCGCCTTTAAACGGGATAGCGCACGCTGTGCTGCGTACTGACCGATTAAGGCAGGGTCAGCCAATTCTTCTGGTATGCGCGAAGTAGAGTACCAATCATCACGTTGCATATTTGGCTGCTTACCGCCCTCACTTGCAATAGGTGCGCAAGAAATATAATGGCGAGAAAATGGATAGCCGCCCATAAAGCCATGACTTGTGCCCATCATGAAATGCGCATGGTGTGCAGATACAGATGCGCCATCGCTATTCTGAATTTGCTTGCTCACTGAAAATGCAGCGCCTTCTGCAATGCGGGCAATTTCCACTGCATGTGCTGCATCAATATTCCATGGATGAAACAAATCCAAATCACGAGGATTTTTTTCTAAGAGCTCACGTTCAGCCGGTCCAGCACAAGCATCTTCAGCAGTGTGCTCGGCAATATGATATGCGGCATCAACAGTTGCCTTCAATGACGCTTTGGAAAAATCGCTTGTGCTGGCATTGCCACGGTGATGTCCTAAAAATACCGTGACTCCGACCTGCTTGTCTAAGCTTTGCTCAATCGTTTCAACCTCGCCTTTACGGACCGTTACAGATAGGCCCTGACCCTCAGAAACCTCGGCAACAGCGTCCGAAGCCCCCCTTCTTTTGGCTTCTTTAAGCAAGAAATCGACGATTTCTTGAAACTGACTGGATGTATATGTAAACATGCCCTAATAATAGCTAGAATAGAAACATGAAGCATACCGAAGACCAAAAGCGCAGCACCCCAAATGAAGTCAGAATTGGCCTGATCTCGATCTCTGATCGAGCCAGTAAAGGGGTATATCAAGATGAGGGCATCCCTGCCCTGCAGACTTGGCTCATGAAAGCCATTAAAAATCCTTGCGACTTTCATGAGCGCCTCATTTCAGACGACTCTGAAATCATCACAGAAGCCATTGTAGAATTGGTAGATGACATGAGGTGTGATCTAGTCCTCACTACAGGAGGCACAGGGCCATCTCGCAGAGATGTCACCCCTGAGGCTACCTTGGATGCTGGAACACGTGAAATGCCCGGCTTTGGTGAACAAATGCGTCAAATTAGCCTGAAGTTTGTTCCAACTGCAATATTGTCAAGGCAAGTTGCCGTGCTAAGAGAAATTGAAGAACATGCCGCGCTTGTTATTAATTTGCCCGGTCAACCCAAAGCGATCGCCGAAACACTTGAAGGCCTCAAAGATGATAATGGGAAAGTCCTCGTTCCAGGTATCTTTGCCGCAGTTCCTTACTGCATTGATTTAATCGGTGGGCCTTATATCGAGACCAATGAAGAGATCATCAAAGTCTTTAGACCCAAAAGCGCTCTCAAAAAATAACTTTACCCTTTTCTCCCGATGCGAGTCATTGGGATGCACTTCCTATGAGCGACAAATTCAATATCACAGAAGTTGAAAATCAGCAGACAGAGTCTTTAGAGCAGCCAGGCTTACGGATTGAAGATTGGATCACTGTCACAGTAATGGGCTTTTTAGCGTTAATTACTTTTGGCAATGTACTTGCTCGCTATTTCACGAATCAATCATTTGCCTGGACCGAAGAGTTTTCAATCTTCTTAATGATGGCTTTGACCTTAATTGCCGGCAGCGCTGCTGCTGCAAGAGATCGCAATATTCGGATTGAAATTTTTTCTGATAAGGGCTCACCACAGCGCCGTCGTAATCTCGCGATTGCTTCTGGCTCTGCAACGTTTTTACTTTACCTGCTGCTAGCCTATCTCGGCTCATTACTAGCCTGGGATGAATACCGCTTTGGAGAAACATCTCCTGGTATCGGAGTTCCTAAATGGTGGTACACCATCTGGCTGCCGCTACTCTCCATCCTAATTGCGGTTCGCTCCGGAATCTTGCTGATCAAACAATGGCGAACTAAATGATTACGATCGCCATCATTCTTTTTGTGATTTTTATTACGCTAATGCTCATTGGCGTACCAATTGGTGCTGCTCTTGGCATTGGAGGCATTGTTGCTATCACCCTATCAAACCTCGATACAGCAAACTATGGATTACTAGCTGTTCCACAAAATTTTTATGCGGGTATTGCTAAGTACCCGCTGCTAGCCATTCCGATGTTTGTATTGGTAGGCTCTATTTTTGATCGTTCCGGCGTTGCAGAGCGTTTGGTGAATTTTGCAGTAGCGATTGTGGGTCGTGGCCCTGGCATGCTGCCCTTAGTAGCAATCTTGGTAGCCATGTTTCTGGGAGGTATCTCTGGCTCTGGCCCAGCAAATGCCGCAGCAGTGGGTGGTGTCATGATTGCAGCAATGGCAAACGCTGGCTATCCTCGCGCTTTTGCAGCCAGTATTGTTGGTGCAGCTGCCGCAACCGATATTTTGATTCCCCCATCTGTTGCCTTTGTTGTCTATAGCGTTCTCGTGCCAGGTGCATCAGTACCAGCACTCTTTGCTGCGGGAATGTTTCCGGGTCTACTTGCTGGCATCGCCCTTATTGTTCCTGCAGTGTGGCTGGCACGCAAACATAAGATGGGTGCCCTAGAGGCGGACTTACCGCGTCCACCTTTTTGGAAAAGTTGCAAAGAGGCACTCTGGGGCTTAAGTGCGCCCTTTATTATTTTGGGTGGAATGCGCGCGGGCTGGTTCACGCCAACGGAAGCCGCTGTCGTTGCAGTGTTTTATGGCCTGTTTGTAGGTATGGTGATTTATCGCACCATCAAAATTCGTGACCTTTATGTAATCCTTCTCGAGGCTGGAGAAACCTCATCGGTAATCTTAATGGTCATCGCCTTGGCTGGCATCTTTGCCTATGCACTCTCAACCTTAGGTGTCATCGATCCAATGGCTCATGCGATTGCGCACTCAGGCATTGGTGAGGCAGGAGTCTTGGCTCTCATCGTCCTACTACTAATGACCTTGGGAATGTTTCTAGATGGTATTTCGATATTCCTAATCTTTGTGCCATTACTTTTACCAATTGCCCAAGCCTATCAATGGGACCTAGTGTGGTTTGGTGTCATCCTCACACTGAAGGTTGCCCTGGGACAATTTACGCCACCACTCGCGGTCAATCTGATGGTGGCCTGCAAGATCGCTGGCGTCAAAATGGAAGAAACCATCCCTTGGGTTATTTGGCTGCTTGGGGCGTTCTTCATGGCGATGGTTCTAGTCTTGATATTCCCGCCAATTGCCACTTGGTTGCCACGTTATTTAGGCTACTAAAAATTTGTGCATCGCACCAGAAGAGCGTGCCTTGAGTTCTCATATAGAATCAAAAAACTTTATCAAAAGCAAAAAAGGGGTTTCAAATGAATAAGCGCTCTTTCCTGACAAGCACACTAGCTTCATTGCTTGCAGTAGTGGGTCTCACAGCGTCATTGCACTCGAATCTAGCAATCGCTGCGGAATATAAATCAGAGTACAAAATGTCACTGGTACTTGGCACCGCCTTCCCTTGGGGGAAAGGTGGAGAAATTTGGGCCGATCTCGTACGTGAGCGCACCAATGGGCGTATCAACATCAAACTTTATCCTGGTGCCTCTTTAGTTGGTGGTGATCAGACCCGTGAGTTCACGGCGATCCGTCAAGGCGTGATTGATATGTCAATTGGCTCCACTATTAACTGGTCGCCACAGGTCAAAGAGCTTAATTTATTCTCGCTGCCTTTCTTGATGACCAACTATCAGTCGATTGATGCTCTAGTGAAAGGCCCTGTAGGCAAAGATTTGCTAGACATCATCGAGAAGCAAGGCGTTGTTCCACTTGCTTGGGGTGAAAATGGTTTTAGAGAGATCTCTAACTCTAAAAAAGAAATTAAGAAACCAGAAGATCTTAAAGGCATGAAGTTCCGCGTGGTGGGATCACCGATTTACAACGAAACTTTTTCAGCACTAGGCGCAAACCCAACTCAGATGAGCTGGGCCGATACTCAAGCTGCATTGGCTTCTGGCGCAGTAGATGGTCAAGAAAATCCTGAGTCTGTTTATGCCTCAGCAAAACTCTACACAGTGGGGCAAAAGTACGTTACGGTATGGCGCTATGTTGCTGACCCATTGATCTTTGTTGTAAATAAACAAGTCTGGGAAAGTTGGACTCCTCAAGATCGCGAGATCGTGCAGCAGGCAGCAATTGATGCTGGTAAACAAGAGGTAGCTATTGCTCGCAAAGGTCTAGTAGAGCCAAATCAACCGGCTTGGAAAGATGTGGAGCAATATGGCGTTAAAGTAACTTACCTCACGCCTGAAGATCGCAAACTCTTTGTTGCCGCCACTCGTGACGTATATAACAAGTGGAAAAATCAAATTGGTGCTGCATTGGTAGATAAAGCTGAAAATGCAGTTGCTAACGCCAAGTAATTAAACTCGCTTTAAATACAAAAAGGTCTGCTGCGGCAGACCTTTTTCTTTATTACCTATACCCATCTTTCTAAACCTCAAAATTAAGGCAGCGGTACGATAAATTTATCGCGGTAGTACTTTAGCTCTTCAATAGATTCTTCAATATCTGCCAAGGCGGTATGGGCCTGATTTTTAGTAAAACCCTTCACCAACTCTGGATGCCAACGCTTACACAACTCCTTGAGAGTCGACACATCAATACTTCGATAATGAAAATAAGCTTCTAACTTCGGCATGTACTTAGCCATGAAGCGACGATCTTGACCAATCGTATTGCCACACATCGGTGCAATACCAGCCTTAATATATTTCTGTAAAAAAGCAATGCACTCTGCTTCGACAGTTGCCTCATCCAATGTAGATGCTTTGACTTTATCGATCAGACCAGAACGGCCATGAGTACCTGTATTCCAAGCATCCATTGCACCTAAAATGGTGTCATCTTGATGAACGACCCAGACCGGGGCAGTTGCAATGGTATTGAGGTGGGCATCCGTGACAATGATGGCGATTTCTAGAATGCGCTCGGTTTCGGGGTTTAAACCCGACATTTCCATATCCACCCAAATGAGGTGCTCATTAGCGGGGGGCGCCTTTTTCTCGGCCATGTTTGTTTGTTCGCTCATATCTATAATGATCTCATGACATTCACAATTGTTTTTCTAATCGCCTTCATTGCCAGTTTTGGCCTACGCCACTGGCTGTCCCAACGTCAAATCCGCTATGTAGCCCAGCACCGCGATCGGGTTCCTGCAGAATTTGCTGAAAAAGTGACCTTAGCCGAACATCAAAAAGCAGCTGACTACACTATCGCCAAACTCCGCCTCGGTATTTTAGAAAATGGGGTCAGCGCCATTATTTTAATTACCTTCACTTTATTGGGTGGCTTGCAAATTCTCAATATGGCTCTTCTGCAATTATTAGGCGAAGGAATTGCCCAACAAATTGCCCTCCTAGTCTCTATCGTGATCATCTCCGGAATTATCGATATCCCCTTCTCCTGGTACAAACAGTTTCATCTGGAGGAGCGCTTTGGTTTTAACCGCATGGGTAAAAAATTATTCTTCAGCGACATGATGAAGGGTTTAGGGGTGGGTGGTGCAATTGGTATCCCACTGCTTTGGGTGATTCTCACTCTCATGGCTCAAGCTGGTGATCTTTGGTGGCTATGGGCATGGGGAGTGTTGACTGCATTTAGCTTGCTGATGCAGTGGATCTTTCCTACCTTCATTGCCCCGCTCTTTAACAAGTTTCAAGCTCTAGAAGATGGTCCTTTAAAAACCCAAATCGAAGCCCTACTGAAACGCTGTGACTTTGCTAGTCAAGGTTTATTTGTAATGGATGGCAGTAAGCGTAGTGCGCATGGCAATGCGTTCTTTGCTGGCATGGGCAAGGCAAAACGCATTGTCTTCTTTGATACCTTGATTGAAAAACTGAACCCGGGTGAAGTGGAAGCGGTGCTTGCTCATGAGTTAGGCCACTTTAAATGCAAGCATATTCGTAAGCGCCTCTTCGTTTCTTTTGCCTTGAGCTTTGCTATGTTTGCTCTACTGGGATGGATTAGCACCAAAGTCTGGTTCTACACCGACCTTGGCGTGATGCCCAACCTCAATGGCTATAACGGCGGCTTAGCACTAGCCCTCTTTATGCTGGTATCTCCAGTATTTAGCTTTTTCTTTACACCACTTGCCAGTCTAGCTTCACGTAAACATGAATACGAGGCCGATGGCTTTGCTGCCGAAAAATCTTCTGCTCAAGATTTGATCTCTGCTTTAGTCAAGCTATACCAAGACAATGCTTCAACGCTCACTCCGGATCCGATTTATACCGCCTTCTATAGCTCACATCCACCGGCTCCACTGCGGATTGCTAACTTACAGCGTCTAAGCTAAAACTCATCTTCAATGGAACAGTTTCACGCGCTACTTACTGCTTCTTATGGAAGGCACTATCTAGCGCAGCGTTTGGTATTAGACACACAAGGAAATGAATCGCCTCAGGGCTCATTAATACAAGTGAGCACGCCTGCTAAGCAGCACGTTGGTGCAGTTGGCGATCGCATGCTTCTTGAGATGACATCGGCAGATCAAGCGCGCATTATTCAAATTGAGCCCCGCGAGAATATTCTCTATCGATCAGATGCATTTAAGAGCAAGATCATTGCCTCTAATGTCGATCAAATTTTGGTAGTACTCGCAACGCAACCTGCGTTCTCACCCGATCTTTTGGGTAGAGCTGTAGTAGCTGCAGAAGCTAATCAAATTGGCTTACATATTCTCTTAAATAAATGTGACCTCAAAGACAATCTAGAGCACGCTCGCAAAATCATTGCGCCGTATGCACGCATGGGCTATTCAGTAAGCGAGGTATCCGCTAAGTTTGATTCTGCATCGATTGATGCACTCCAATCAACTCTCTGTGGCAAGGTCTCCGTCTTTGTAGGTCAATCAGGTATGGGTAAGTCGAGCCTCTTAAACGCCTGGGTTCCTAATGCTGCTGCCCTTACCCAAGAATATTCAGTGCGTTTAGACACTGGGAAGCACACTACGACCGCTTGTCGTTATTTTGAATTACCGCAGGCTTGGGGTAGAGATCCATCCGGTAAGCTTGGGGCACTCATTGATTCTCCAGGATTTCAGGAGTTTGGTTTGGCCCACATGTCCGTAAGTGAATTACAACACGCCTTTAGAGAATTTAAAGACTTACTGGGAAAGTGTCGCTTTCATAATTGCGCACATGAATCAGAGCCAGATTGCGCCGTAAGAGATGCAGTCGATAGAAATGAAATAGCGCCAGAAAGACTGGCGCTATTTAGACAGCTGCACTCGGACTCAAAAACTGCAGATACGCAAATTCAGGGAATTAGCCAAGCCAAAGAGCGATGGTCAGCATTAGCAATAAAGCCATCCAAGCGATAACTAGGCGCCATACCAAGCCTACTGCGGAGCGCATTGTGCGTTCGGTAGGCTCAAGACCTACTTCATAGATTAGCGGCTCACCAGCCTCTGCCATCCTTAATGCTTCATCGCTGTCGGGCTCGCTTAAGGGCTCACCTAAACGCACACCCAAGGCGCCACCACCTGCAGCCAATATGACTGCTGACAAAGAGTCAGTCCATTTTTGAGTGAGGTAGCGCCATGCATAAACAGCACCTTCAAAATTACCAACAATTGCAAAGCCCATTGCAGTGATACGCGATGGAATCCAATCGAGCACGAAGAAGAAATGACGTGCGGCTTCGCTCAAATTAAAGTCACCGCGCTCAGACCAACGCTGAGCAGCAATATCAGCCAAACGATAGAGCACAACACCTGCGGGGCCCATTGGCATCATGAACCAGAACAGTACACCAAACACGTGGCGATGTGAGCCAATGATGGCACGCTCAAGCGCTAAAGAGATGACTTGAGTTTCTGTCAAATTGGAAGTATCCAAGTCTGGGCCATACCAATCACCTAATGCAGCGCGTGCTGCTGGCAAATCATGAGCCTCAATGGCTTGATGGACCAGAGTAAAGGAATGGCTGAACTGACGAAAGCCGAAAAACAAATAGGCAATCACGATGTTCCACAAGAAACCCAAGATTGGGTAGGTCACCATACAGGTGACATAAACCAAGAACACTAAAAAGGTTGGCAGAATAAAGGCTACTAAGCAGGCCAAGCGTGCGCCAACTGGGCTTGCACCTTCTTCAGTCTTGCCACCGAATTCTCCAGCGACCCAATCTAGCCAACGGGTGCTAGTACGCACAATCCAATGGCTAGCAGTTACTGGGCGATATTGCTCAGCAATGAGGGCGAAGAGAATAGAAAAGAAAGTCATACTTTTAATAAATGATATAGGTTACGCAACATTCCCGCAGTGGCACCCCAAATAAAGCGGTTCTCATAAGGCATTGAATAAAAACGACGGCCACCCTGCTCACTTTGCCACACCCTAACCTGATGGTTTGCTGGATCTAACAAAAAACGTAAGGGCACTTCAAATACATCTGCCACTTCAAATTCATCTAAGACGTATTCTGCCTGAGCTTGTACTAACCCCACTACCGGCGTAACGCTATAGCCAGAAACGGTTAAATATTGCGGTAAATGCCCAATAATCTCAACCTGCTTGCGGTCCAAACCAATCTCTTCTTCGCTCTCCCGAAGCGCAGTCTCGTGAGGGCTCTGATCTTCCGAGTCCATCCGACCTCCAGGAAAGCTAATTTGCCCAGCATGATCACGTAAATGATTAGTACGCTGTGTCAATAAAACCCATAAGCCATCTTCCTTCAACACCAAAGGAATCAGTACCGCTGCTTTAGTCACCTTGCCGGCAGCATTGCGTTTAGCAATGATGTCAGATGCAATCACATGACGATTCTCATCAGTAATTTCTGGCTGCCATACTGGAGGAGACTCAAAACGGGCCCTTAAGCTTGCTGGCTCAAGATGCTCTATAGGTACTTTTCTCTGATTACTACAAACCTCATGAATCGGAATAGCTTGCGCATCAAATCCCGGCGGTGCAGCCACATTGATTGCATCTTCTTCGGTCTCAGGGATCTTGGGCATATTCATATTTTAAGGCTACAAAAAAGGCGACCTAGGCCGCCTTTTTAATTTGCATCAAAGCAGCCATTATTCAGCAGCTGGAGCAGCTACTGCCTTAGTGCGAGCTTGAAGCTTTTCTTTAATACGTGCTGACTTACCAGAACGATCACGCAAGTAGTACAACTTCGCGCGACGAACATCACCGCGACGCTTCACTTCAATGCTAGCAATCAATGGTGAGTATGTTTGGAAAGTACGCTCAACGCCTTCACCAGAAGAAATCTTACGCACGATAAAGTTAGAATTGAGTCCGCGATTACGCTTCGCAATCACAACGCCTTCAAAGGCCTGGGCACGCTTACGTGTACCTTCAACAACGTTTACGCTAACAACCACTGTGTCGCCAGGCGCAAAACTTGGCAATACTTTGTTAGCAGTTAAGCGAGCAATTTCTTCTTGCTCAATTTTTTCAATTAAATTCATTTTCAATCCTTAAACATCTTGTTAACGTTTAATCCCGAGATATTTATCAACGGACTTAACAGAGGATGCAGTTAAAACAATTTCACTAAACCAAAAACATAACCTTTAAATCACTACTGAGAGTATTCACAGCGAGCGAAGAAATTGTTCATCTTCTCGGGTTAGCAACCCATTGGCTCTAGCAGATTCAATTAAATCCGGCCGGAACCTGAACGTCAGCTCTAAAGACTTCTGCCGACGCCAATCCGCTATTTTAGCGTGATGTCCACCTAAAAGCACGTCCGGCACTGACAAATTTTCATATATTTCGGGGCGGGTGTAGTGTGGATAGTCCAAAAGACCGTTCATAAAGCTATCCTGGGCCGCAGATTCGCCATCTCCAAGAGCTCCTGGGATCAGCCTAATCACCGCGTCCATCATCGCCATAGCGGGGATTTCACCCCCAGAAAGGACAAAATCGCCAATAGAGAGCTGCAAATCGACATTTCGATCAACAAAACGTTGGTCGACTGCCTCATACCGACCGCAAATGAAGCTCAAATTGCCATATTGGAGAATGTCAGCGGCTATTTTCTGAGAAAACCGCTCACCTTGAGGCGCTAATAGGCAAATAGGGCCTGTTTTGATATTGGCGGCCTGATGGGCCGCTTTAATACTGGCAACGGTATCTTCCAGGGGTTTGGCCATCATGACCATTCCTGGACCGCCGCCATAGGCGCGATCATCTACCGTCTTACGAGGATCGGTACAAAAATCTCTCGGATTCCACAGATGAACACTAGCTAGTGATTGCTCACATGCGCGACCAGTCACACCCCACTGCGTTAAAGCGGAGAACATTTCTGGGAATAAAGTCACAACATCAAAGCGCATATCTATATTCGTCGGTTTATTTTTTATTCGTTCATCACCAATCACTCTGCCAATCAAGAGTAATTGTTTTATTAGCCAAGTCTACGTTTTTCACCACTTCTTTTACAAATGGGATTAATTGTTTAATCGTTTTGTTTGATACATCGCCAATGGCGATCACACCATGCGCACCATTCTCAGTGACATCAATCACCTCACCAAGTGCTTCATTTTGCAGATTCACTGCAATGCATCCAATCAGATCAATCCAATAATAAGAATCATCATCTGGTATCGGAAACGCATCACGCGCTACTAATATTCTGGCGCCTTTTAATGCCAGTGCTTGATCACGATTGCTCACGCCCTCTAGGGCCATGACGACATTGCCGCTATGCATTTTGGCGCTCTTCACTTTAAATTGAGTTAACGAAGCCTGCTCAACAGACGCAGAGACACCTGCATCCCTACGCGGGATCAGAGATAACCAAACAGCTTTAGAAGATAGAAGCGCTACTGGCTCTGATGAGTGAGGTCTAACCTTCACTTGACCCTGTAACCCTTGGGCCTCAGAAACGGCGCCAAGTTCAATCAAATCATTTAGGGAAGGTGAACTCATTTGAAAGACACCCTATTTTCCCGAAATAAAACTACTGAAATCCTGCTGCCAAAAACTCCACCACATAGATGAAGTCTTTAGCAAAGTGATTTAAACAGCAGGATTATTTTTGATCAAACGAACAACGGTTGGAGATATTTGCGCGCCAACACCAGTCCAATAAGTCAAACGATCTTGAGCGATGCGCATAGCTTGCTCAGTTGCAACTGCTTGTGGATTGAAATAGCCAATGCGCTCGATAAAGTTCGAGTCACGACGGTTGCGCTTATCAGTAGCAACGATGCTGTAAAAAGGGCGCTTCTTAGAACCGCCGCGTGCCAGTCGAATGACGACCATACTTATTCCTTAAAAAATCTAAAATGAAAAAATCTTGGGCTCCGGCCCACCAAAGTAACGCACGGTAGAGCGGAAAACCTCATATTCTAGACGAAAACCCCTACTTCTTCCACCTTTTTAAGCGCCTAAGACAGTAGAATAGAAGCCTCCAGTGAATAAAAAATACATATAAAACAATAACTTAGATAAATATGCATGCAAATATAGTGACCCATACCCTCCCAAAAGAGCTCTCTAAGAGCTTTTCAAGAAGCCTATTTGTGGTGTTTTCGTCTCTGGGTATCGCTCTCTTGACTGGGTGCGCTAACGTCATTCCGCCCTGTAACGCTAAAACTAGTCCCCCTAGCAGTGAACTTCGCAATACCAAATGGGAGCTCACCCGCTGGAACTTATCCCCCAACAGCAGTGGTGAGGTACGTACCCGCCAAATTCCACAAGGTGACACTAGTAATCCCATTCAAATAAGTTTTGATGCCGCTGGTCAGCGCGTGAGTGGCTCCACCGGCTGCAATCGGTTTACTGCACAGTTGGATGAAGATAATCGTGGCTTTACCTTCACTAAGATTGTGAGCACCAAGATGGCATGTACGCCTCAACGTAATGAATTAGAAAATGATTTTCTGTATGAGCTCAATGACTATCGCAGCATCGTCCGAAATGGCGATCAATTGCTGATGATTGGAGCTGATCGTGAAGTACTGAGCTTTACGCAGCGCCCCAATGTCAATAAATAAGTCAATCAAAAGATAAAAGATTAATGAAAAACTCCAAACTGATTTTTTGCGCCCTCGGATTTTTTTTCCCGGGTAGCGGACTCAATTGTTTTTACTTACAAGGCCTAAAATCCTTTTTGGCCTGGGCACAATTATTTTCTTTGATTGGCGGCATTGCTGGTTGGATCATCTTAAAGAACGCCCATTTTCACTCCGCACCTGGTTGGGTTCTCGTCACCTTCGGTTTTATTGCTATAGAAGCCAGTTGGTTAACGACGATTGCCTTTGGTCTTCGCCCTGATGAGAAATGGGATGCACAATTTAATCCTGGCATTGAAGATCGCCATCGTACCCGCTCTGGCTGGCCAGTGATTCTGACGGTGATCTTCTCACTCATATTGGGTGCTGGTGTGATGATGACCTTTTTGGCTGTCTCTTTTGAGCAATTCTTCATCTCTCAAATTCATGAAGCAAGAAAGCTATCCCAATAACTTTAGAATTGCTCTACCTCTAAAGCATTTGTAGAGTGGCCACTCTCAAGAATCGAAGTGGCTAAGGCACTAGCTTGTGGCAATAAATTCTCCGCAAAGAAACGCGCCGTAGCAATCTTGGCGCCATAAAAAGTAGGGTCGCTGTTGCGTAAACGCTCCGCAGCTAAGAGGCTACGAGCCATTTGCCAACCACCCAATACCAAGCCAGACAGACGTAAATAAGCAAAGCTACCGGCATACACTGCTTTGGCATCGCTCTTCGCATTTGCCACAATATAAGCCACTGCTTCTTCAAATGCTTTGCGTCCTGCAGTTAACTGCTTAAGTACTGCCTGAGCATCTGCTGAAGCACTCGCTGCTAACTCTTTTTCTATTTGGGCTATTTTTTGTGAAAATACCTTCGCAGTAGCACCGCCATCTCGTACTGTTTTTCTACCAAGCAAATCATTTGCCTGAATGGCAGTAGTCCCTTCATAGATCGTCAAGATACGCGCATCGCGATAATGTTGAGCAGCGCCCGTCTCTTCAATAAAGCCCATGCCACCATGTACTTGGATTCCTAAGCTAGCGACCTCGATTGACATCTCTGTTGAGAATCCTTTCACAATCGGCACTAAGAATTCATAAATAGCTTGGCTCGTTTTGCGCTCGGGTTCGTCAGGTGCTGCATGTTGCGCATCATAAGCAGCAGCAGCGTAATAAGCCAATGCACGAGAAGCTTCTGTATAAGCACGCATTGTCATCAGCATGCGCTTAACATCTGGTTGATGAATAATTGCTACCGGTCCATCTGAGCCTGAGAGATCACGACTTTGTACACGATCTTTGGCATATTGGACGGCTTTTTGATAAGCACGCTCAGCCACTGCAATGCCTTGCATGCCTACTGCAAAGCGAGCGGCATTCATCATTACAAACATGTATTCGAGGCCGCGATTCTCTTCACCAACCAGGTAGCCGATAGCACCGCCGTGATCGCCGAACTGCAGAACAGCAGTTGGGCTCGCCTTAATGCCCAGCTTGTGCTCAATCGATACACAGTGAACATCATTACGCTCGCCTAAAGAGCCATCAGTATTGACTAAAAATTTGGGCACTACAAATAACGAAATCCCTTTAACCCCCTCTGGCGCATCTGGAGTTCTTGCCAGCACCAAATGGACAATATTTTTTGCCATATCGTGCTCGCCATAGGTGATATAGATTTTGGTACCAAATATTTTGTAGGTGCCATCACCTTCAGGTACAGCTTTAGAGCGGACCATCGATAAATCAGAGCCTGCCTGCGACTCGGTTAAGCACATGGAGCCAGTCCACTCGCCAGAAATCATATTCGGCACATATTGCTCTTGAATTTCTGGGCTAGCTGCAGTTAACAAGGCTTCAATTGCGCCATCAGTCAACATGGGACATAAAGCAAAAGACAAACTGGCTGAGTGCACCATTTCAAAACAAGCAGCGGCAATTAACTTTGGTAATCCTTGGCCACCAAACTCAGCTGGATGTACTACACCCTGCCAACCAGCAGCAGCAAATTGCGCAAACGCTTCTTTAAAACCAGGCGTTGTAGTAACAACACCATCTTTCCATGAGCTTGGATTTTGATCACCGGGCCAATTGAGTGGTGCAACAACGTCTTGATTGAACTTTGCAGACTCTTCCAGAATTGCTGGAGCCAAATCAACATCAGCGCCTGCTTGTGCATAAGAAGGATAAGCCACCACATCTGCTAGCCCAGCTAACTCATTCATCACAAACAACATGTCTTTTACTGGGGCTACGTATGGCATTACCGCTCCTCTTGATTCAAATCAAATAATGCAAATACTCTTAGCCAAGCGCTTTAGTCAGTTCTGGCACTGCAGTATTGAGATCGGCTACCAAACCATAATCAGCAACGCTAAAGATTGGAGCCTCAGGATCCTTGTTGATAGCAACAATCACTTTAGAGTCCTTCATACCTGCCAAGTGCTGAATCGCTCCCGAGATACCAATCGCGATATAGAGCTCGGGAGCCACAATCTTGCCAGTTTGGCCAACTTGATAATCGTTGGGTACGTAACCTGCATCCACCGCCGCACGCGAAGCACCTAGAGCAGCGCCCAGCTTGTCAGCCAATGGAGCAATGAGCTCCTGGTACTTCTCACCAGAACCCAAACCGCGACCGCCAGAAACAATAATCTTGGCAGCGGTCAGTTCTGGACGATCAGACTTCGTCAGTTGACGACCCACAAAGGATGATGAAGATTTACTTTGCACGGCAGCTTGTTTTTCAATCGCTGCTGAGCCACCTGTAGCGGCCACAGGATCAAAGCCAGTAGTGCGGACTGTAATCACCTTGATTGGATCATTTGTTTGCACAGTAGCAATCGCATTACCAGCGTAGATAGGCCGCTCAAAAGTATCGCTACTGACAACCTTAGTAATATCGGATAACTGAGCAACATCTAACTTAGCAGCAACCCGTGGCAACACATTCTTACCATTGGCAGTTGCTGGAGCCAAAATATGAGTGTAATGATTTGCAATCGACAGAATCTGCGCTGCTAAAGGCTCAGCCAATTGATCAGCAAGATTGGGGGCATCTACTTGAATGACCTTGCGCACACCTGTAATTTGAGCTGCTGCGCTTGCTACGGCATCCGTATTACTGCCAGCAACTAGTACATCCACATCGGCTGAGCATTGCAAGGCAGCCGCTACAGTATTTAAGGTTGCTGCTTTTAAGGATTGATTATCGTGTTCAGCAATCACGAGGGAGGCGAGAGTAGCCATTTAAATTACCTTCGCTTCATTTTTAAGTTTGTCTACCAAGGCCGCTACATCAGCTACCATGACGCCAGCGCTCCGCTTAGGCGGCTCTTCGACTTTCAGAGTTTTAAGACGTGGAGCAATATCGACGCCAAGATCCTCAGGCTTCACAATATCAATAATTTTTTTCTTGGCCTTCATGATATTGGGCAGAGTCACATAACGAGGTTCATTCAGACGTAAGTCAGTAGTAATCACTGCGGGCAATGTGAGAGCAATCGTCTCTAAACCACCATCAACTTCGCGAGTGACCGTAGCCTTACCATCAGCTACCACCACTTTAGATGCAAAAGTTGCTTGCGGGATATCCAATAGACTTGCCAGCATTTGGCCTGTTTGATTACTATCATCATCAATCGCTTGCTTACCCAAGATGATGATTTGAGCAGCTTCTTTTTCAGAGAGTGCCTTTAGAATCTTGGCGACTGCGAGTGGCTGTAGGTCAGCATCAGACTCTACCAAGATGGCGCGATCAGCACCAATCGCTAAAGCAGTCCGCAATGTTTCTTGGCATTGTGTCGCGCCCGCACTAACCACCACTACTTCAGTTGCAATGCCCGCCTCTTTTAAGCGCACTGCTTCTTCAACAGCAATTTCATCAAAAGGATTCATACTCATTTTGACGTTGGCAAGATCTACGCCAGAACCATCAGACTTCACTCGAATTTTGACGTTGTAATCAACGACGCGTTTTACTGCAACTAAGATCTTCATTTGGAATTCTCAATATTGACAAAAATTTACAAGCATTTGCTTAACTTCTTATTTTATCCGCACCAAGCCTTAAGAACTAGACATCAATAGCGGTGGCAGACCCAGCTTGCTTGCGCAGTTCAAACTTCTGGATTTTTCCAGTTGAGGTCTTCGGTAGCTCCCCAAATACAATGGCCTTGGGTACCTTAAATCCAGCTAAATGCTTTTTACAGTGGGCGATGATCTCCGCTGGAGTTACTTCAACACCAGGCTTGATTTCTAAAAAAGCACATGGGGTCTCACCCCACTTTGGATCAGGTTTGGCAACTACTGCGGCAGCCATCACCGCAGGGTGGCGATACAGAACATCCTCCACTTCAATAGAAGAAATATTTTCTCCGCCAGAGATGATGATGTCCTTACTGCGGTCTTTAATCTTAACGTAACCATCCGGGTTCATCACCGCTAGGTCACCCGAATGAAACCAACCACCCTCAAATGCTCCTTGAGTGGCTTTCTCATTCTTCAGGTAGCCCTTCATAGTGATGTTCCCTTTGAACATAATCTCACCCATCGTTTCACCATCAGCAGGAACCGGCTGCATGGTTTCTGGATTCAGCACATCAATTGCTTGTTGCAGGTGATAACGCATCCCTTGACGTGCGTTCAAGCGAGCGCGCTCACCAATATCTAAATCATCCCACTCATCTTGTCTCACACAAATTGCGGCTGGGCCATAAGTCTCAGTTAAACCATAGACATGCGTTAAATCAAAGCCCAGTTTTTCCATACCTTCAATGATGGAGGCTGGCGGTGCAGCCCCTGCAATGAGGCCCCTCACGCCTGAAGGTACGTCTACCTTCAGTTCATCTGGGGCATTAACCAAAAGGTTATGAACAATCGGTGCGGCGCAGTAGTGAGTTACCCCATACTCTTTAATTGCAGCAAAAATATTGGGTGCATCCACGCGGCGCATACAAACATTAACACCTGCACGCGCTGCGATAGTCCACGGAAAACACCAGCCATTACAATGAAACATGGGCAGTGTCCACAAATACACCGGATGCTTATTAATATCCCAATCCAATATATTGGATACTGCATTAATTGCAGCACCACGATGGTGGTAGACAACCCCTTTAGGATTACCTGTAGTACCAGAGGTGTAGTTCAGGCAAATTGCCTGCCATTCATCTGCAGGCATCTGCCATACAAAGTTTGGGTCACCCTCAGAGAGTAGTTTTTCATAAGTGAGTTTGCCGAGCTTCTCACCCGCTACCTCAAATTCTGTTTCTTCAACGTCGATGACCAAAATATTGCGGCCACTTTCTTTTTGAGCGATTTCTAGTGCTTTTTTCATCACCGCTGAAAACTCTGGATCAACGATCACGACTTTGGCTTCACCGTGATTGAGCATGAAGGCAATCGACTCTGCATCTAGACGGGTATTCAAGGCATTCAATACGGCGCCTGACATCGGAATACCAAAATGCGCTTCTACCATCGGTGGTGTATTGGGCAGCATCACTGCAACCGTATCCCCTAGGCCAATGCCATGCTTTTGCAAAGCACTCGCAAGACGACGGCAACGCACATATGTTTGCCGCCATGTTTGTCGTAGCTGCCCATGAATGATGGCAGTCTTATTGGGGTAAGTCTGCGCTGAACGCTCTAAAAATAGCAGTGGGGTAATCGGGGTGAAGTTTGCCGAATTGCGATCCAGCCCTTGTTCATAAATATTTGCCATCATGCACTTTCAATAACCGTTCTTTAATTCCATTGGGGTAAGTTAAATGTCTGCTAGCGCCTTGACATGAGCTACTACGCTTCGGCCTAGGGCAGAAAGGTTGTAGCCTCCTTCTAGGCAGCTCACAATACGACCTTGCGCGTAATCTTTTGCAATTTCCTTAAGACGCTGAGTGATCCAAACATAGTCATCTTCCACTAAACCCATTTGACCTAAGTCATCTTCACGATGCGCATCAAATCCTGCAGAAATGATGATGAGCTCTGGCTCAAAGTTGCGTAAGGCTGGCAACCAGCGCTCTTCCACAATCGAGCGAACTACATCACCGCGAGTAGATGCAGGCAAAGGTACATTCACCATATTGTCCGAAGGATCTAATCCGCTGTATGGATAAAAAGGGTGCTGAAAAAAGCTACACATCATGACGCTGGGGTCGTTGAAAAACGCAGCCTCGGTGCCATTACCGTGATGCACATCAAAATCAATAATCGCGACACGCTTAATGCCATAGGCTTCCTGAGCATAACGGGCTGCAACTGCAACGTTATCGAACACACAAAAACCCATAGAGCGCGTTGGCTCAGCATGATGTCCAGGTGGCCTGACAGCACAAAAAACGTTATTGACTTCACCTTTCATCACTGCATCAACGCCCGCTATTGCAGCGCCTGCTGCACGCAATGATGCCCTATAGGTATGAGGGTTCATAATAGTGTCACCATCAAGCATGAAGTAACCACTCTCTGGAGCGCTATCTTTGACAAATGCAACATGGTCTGGACTGTGTACTAATTCCAATTGATCTTCGGTTGCTAAGGGGGCATCCAAATGATGAAGGAAGCGATCTACGCCACTACGGATCAATTGATCATTGATCGCCTGAATTCGTTCGGGACATTCTGGATGATGACTTCCCATCTCATGTTTCAGAAAGTCTGGATGAGTTATGTATCCTGTTGTCATTACTCTAAATCCTTAATAGCAAAATTCTTATTTTTATAATCTCAGAAAACGTGTTTATTTCTCAACAATCCATCACAGCGCGCATGCATCTTCGTGTTTGCTGCTTAATGCTAGCCTTGCTTCTCGCCGCCTGCTCTAGCATGCCAACGCCACCAACCAAGCCAGAGCAATCCATCGTAAACCAAGCTGATGATGCAGCTACTGAAGTGCGAGTCAGTCAAAACCTCAATGAATTACTCAGCCAAGTTTCCCAGGCCCAAGAAATTCCCCTGCAAAGCCTAGAATCGGGCTTTGTAGATGCTAAAACGATTCCTTCAATACGCAAATTGGTATTACCCCCATCGGGCACTTTTAAGAAAAATTGGCTGGCCTACCGTAAGCGCTTTATTGAACCTGTCCGCCTGAAGGCTGGAAAGGCCTTTTGGGAAGAAAATCAGGCCTTTTTGAGCCAAGTTGAACAGGATTCTGGGGTTCCCGCCGAGATCATTGTTGCCATTATTGGCATTGAGACCATCTATGGACGCCAGACTGGTAATTTCCGGGTAAAGGATGTCTTATCTACCCTAGCCTTTAGTTACCCTGAGACGCCCAATAAACCTGCCCGTGAGCAACTTTTTAAAGACCAACTCAAAGAACTCATCCTTTTATGTTGGACCGAAGCTGGCGGCAAGTTACCAGCAAAGAACAATATCCAAAGCGTCAATAGTGCTCGCTTTAGTGCCTGCTTAAACCAGAATAGCTCTTATGCGGGTGCGATAGGTCTTCCGCAGTTTATGCCCAGCAGTATTCGTAGCTTTGCAATCGATGGTGATGGCGACGGCAAAATCGATTTAAAGCAAAGCCCAAAAGATGCCATTGCTAGTGTTGGCAACTTCATGAAAAAACATGGTTGGCAGACTGGCATGCCCATTTCTTTTCCTGTGCAAGCCAATGCCATACTAGCCGCCAATGATCTGGCTGATGGAGAACCACAGCTAAAACATACAGTTCAAGAGCTGATTGAAAAAGGGATTTTGACTAAACAACAAGGTGATCTGCAAAGTGGTGGTGTTGAACCTAACAGTAAAGCCTTTATTGTGGATCTACCCTACCCAGATAAAGATGGCACAGACCAAGTTCAATACTTTGTAGGCTTAAATAACTTTCTTTCGATTGTGCAATACAACCGGAGTTACTTCTATGCACAAAGTGTTGCTGAGTTTGCAGAGGCTCTGGGATATAAGAATCAAAGCGTAGTGCCAGTAGACAGCACTAGCAAAACAATAAACAGAACAAGTGCCAGTGAAAAACCTAAGCACAAGAAATCTCACACAAAGAAAAAGCCTAAAGCAAGTTAGGCCGGAAATACCCCGGTAGATAAATAGCGGTCACCACGGTCGCAAACAATAAAGACAATCGTAGCATTCTCAACCTGACGCGCAATGCGCAGGGCTACAACTAAAGCACCACCAGCGGATATGCCGCAGAAGATACCCTCTTCTGCTGCTAAACGACGTGCCATCTCTTCAGCGTCCGCTTGCGTGACGTATTCAATTCGATCTACTCTATCGCCTTGGTAAATCTTGGGGAGATATTCGGGAGCCCATTTGCGGATCCCTGGAATTTGTGAACCCTCTTCAGGCTGCGCACCAATAATCTGAATAGCGGCATTCATCGACTTGAGATAAGTCGAGACACCAGTAATTGTTCCGGTAGTACCCATC
The DNA here is from genome assembly GCF_018882155.1 of Polynucleobacter nymphae. Classification (GTDB taxonomy): domain Bacteria; phylum Pseudomonadota; class Gammaproteobacteria; order Burkholderiales; family Burkholderiaceae; genus Polynucleobacter; species Polynucleobacter nymphae. Next base: position 104,772 of record NZ_JACVPA010000002.1, on the reverse strand, counting down.
GCAGAAATAAAATGGGTAACTTGCCCATCGGTATCGCGCCAAATCTCAGGCCCAGTAGTTTCAATATGGGCTCGCGGATTATCAGGGTTGGCAAACTGATCTAATAATCTACCGCGTCCTTCGCGTTGGAGCTGGAGTGCATAGTCTCGAGCAAACTCCATACCACCAGAGGCAGCAGTCAGAATCAGTTCAGCTCCATAGGCAGCCATACTTTGACGGCGCTCAATACTTTGATTTTCTGGCATCACCAATACCATCTTGTAGCCCAACATCGCGGCTGTCATAGCCAAAGCAATACCAGTATTCCCACTCGTTGCTTCAATTAAGGTATCACCAGGTTTAATTTCACCGCGCTCTTGTGCACGCATGATCATCGACAGCGCAGGTCGGTCTTTCACCGACCCGGCTGGATTATTACCTTCTAACTTACCCAAAATTACATTATTACGAGTCGAGTTCTCGAGCCCTGGAATCCGTAGTAACTGTACTAAAGGTGTATTGCCTACAGTTTGTGAAATAGTTAGGTAAGAAGGTTTGCTCATGTAGCCATTTTAGCCATAAGCAAACCTATATGCGTAAGGGCTTAATTTCTGCGACCTGCTCCCGAACGCTCCGGCTGATGGCGATTACCAGTTTGAGTACGAGAATTGCGTCTACTAGAGGCTCCACCCTCTTTCTTAGTTCTGCCGTTGGGCTCTCGAAAGGAGCTAGGAGCCTCAATCGTTAAACCGTTATCTACCATCTTTTCCACTGATTTCATGCCAATGCCTCGTACCCGCTTCTGTAAATCATTTGCATCTTGAAAATGGCCACCATCCAAGCGCTCAGCAATAATTGTTTTTGCCTTAGATGGCCCAATTCCTTTAATACTCTCTAATTCAGATTGCGAAGCAGTATTCACATTGATCGGAGATGCAGTAACACCTAAAGACACAAATGCTAAAGTTGCTGAAAGAGCGGCAGCTCGGATTAAATTATTAAAATGTCTCATCATTTGTTCTCCAAAAGTAAATAAAAAATCCACGGACACAAAGTGCACGTGGATCATTTATAACGAATGAAGATGGATAGTGATGACTATATTTTAGGGATTACAAAAAAATAAGCTAATACCTACTTAACCAATAATTCCTTTAAGACCTGTGTAGATGGATACAGCTGTGGTTCCCAATGCAACCACTGTGCCACCATACTCTTGGAGGGCCTTCATAAGACCATGCATACCTTGAATAGAAACACCACCTGCAGATTGAGTTGATGCTACTTTAATCAGCGCACTCATGATGCCAGATTGACGACGCCTCTGTTTATTTGCATAGGCAACTCCGCCAAGCAGCATTCCTGTTAAGAAACTGAAAGCAATACTCGCGGAATACTCTAAAACTTCTCTCCATTCAAATAGGTTCTGTGGCCAAACAGGCGAATGATCCGCCAAGCTAGTAATCCAACTCATACCAATCACGGAAGCAATCGCCAGAAAGACTACACCAATAAACCAGGGGAAAAGCTTGTGCGCATGGGCCTTAAATAAGAAATAGGCAAAGGGTAGCGGCAGAATCATGGAAATGATGCGCAGATAAATCATCTTGGTGTCATAAACAATCGCAATCAACCAATGTGCTAGCAACAATAAAAGTAATGGCACGATCAGATAAAGAGCAATATCTTTTATCCAGGTGAATAAAGACCTATTTGCAAGTTTCTGATTTTGTTCATCCAGCAAGTATTCAAGCTCAGCAATTCTGAGTTCATTCACTTCTTGGCTAGGAGCTTTAGCCAATTGACCTTCTAGGCTAGCAATTTTAGTCATCATCGGTTTCAAAAGATACAGGTCACGACTACAAGTCTTGCAGACGTGAGCCTCTTCTGAAACCTCAGATAGGCAATATGGGCAATTCATTATTTATTAACTACCAAATTCAATACTGAATTTGTTTCGCGTCCCTCGGTATCTTTAACCGTTACACGGATGGTATGGGTTCCTGGAGGTACATCTGCTTTTGCAAAATCAATACCATTAGCAGAGATAGCGTTCTTCAGGCGGGGAGTTAAGTCTACAAAAGGTGATTTCATGTAAACCACTTTGACAGAACTTGGATCAATCTTTGCATCACCGCGTGGCTCAAAACTCACCTTGAAATCGAATGGAGCAGCTACTGGTGTATCGGCTTCTGGTGAGGTCAACTTAATCGCTGGCCCACGAGAAATACCGCGAGTAGCAAGTGCGCCTGCTGCCGGTGGCAAAGCTGCTTCTTTTGCACTAATCAAAGCAGCAGCAATACTCCACTGGGAAGAAACGAGCAGTGATGCAGCAAGTAATATATGACTCAATTTCATAAAGGCTTTCAATAATTAAATAGGATCGATAACTAGATCTTAAATCAATCCCCCACTACTACAAAGGGAGCCCAGAACAAGGGGTGGGCATAGGCATACTTCATATTAGCGCCTTCTTTCATGCCACCTTGGTCAATTTGGTTGAGCATGGCTTGTCTGAGGAGTTCAGCCTTACTAGTACCTTGGGCCTTTTGCTGATTCTTAAAGAGATCGGTCATCATGGTTCTAGAGGCAACCGAGTCTACTGGCCAGTTAGAGACCAAGAGGGCTTTAGCACCAGCGAAGAAGAAGGCTCTACCAAGACCAGAGACTGCTTCAGAGCCAGCACCCTCACCCGCTGCCGTATTACAAGCAGAGAGTACTACCCAGTCAGCGTCTAACTTTAAGGTCAGAACTTTGTCCATCGTTAAGAGGCCATCATCTTTATCGCCTGTGACATCAGGAGACGATAGTGCTAGTGCTGGTTGAGTCAGACCGTTGAGCTCCCCTGGGACTAAACCATGAGTAGCGAACATCACTACCTTGCGATTAGATAAGTCTGTCGACATCACTTGCTTTACTGAAGCTTGTTTATGCAAGAAGATATCGCCATCACCCGCACCAATCGCTTTACCAATCTCTTCTAACTCAAGGCTGGTATCAGGTAAGCGTGGCAAGAGTGCTAACTCAGCAGAACTCACACCGGAGGTCTTAGGTGCGCTACGTAAGTTCAGTGGCACTCCTCGGGTTGCTAGCTGAGTAGCCTTTACCTGTTTGTCAGCTTGCTGCTCTTGCTGGGCACTAAAGTAAGGGTCACCAAACCCAATAAAGTTCTTGCGATTAGGATTGCCTACTGGCAAGGAGCGTAGTGCAGTCAGGGCAGTAACGGAAGGCACTTGAGCAACAGCAATGTCTCTCGTTAACCAAGGAACAGTCTTGTATCCAAGGAACGGGGTTGCACCCCCCTTAGCAGGTTGAGTAGTTGGCTTAGTTACCAACAGTGATAAAGGCAGCTGGCCTAACTCAGCATGAGGCACAGTCAACATCACTTTTTTACCAGCAAAGGCACTTTGTACTGGAGCGAGTACCTGTTGATAGAGTTGATTGGCAAGCGCCACATCAAAAGCGGGAATCTCATCAATAGTAGCAACGCCAGGATCTAAGGCTTTACGCAACTGAGCAACTTCTTTGGCCATTTGTGCACGACCAATAGTAAGCTGGGCAAATTGCGCAGGCTTATCTTTAGTAATAGCCCAAACATAACCCACGTTATCGCCAAAATACCAAGAGATCAGCACTTCATCAGGCTTAAGGGCTTTTTGAGTGCGCTCTACTGAGGCGGGTTTAGGCTCAACCAATTCAGCATAATCAGGATACTTACGCTCAATCTCTTTTTTAAGATCTTCGCGTTGAGCTTTAAAGGTAGTGATGTCAGAACGAATTTTGGTTTGAGCAGCAGGCAGCTGTTGCGCAGGCGGTGCAGAGAGTAATCCAGTTAAGAGCTCTGTCAAAGTATTGATACGCTGCTGTAAATCTTGCTCACGACGAGCAAGTGAAGCAAGTTGAGGATCAGAGATGTTGGCCCGCGCAGCACTAGAAGTTAAGGCACGCTGCACACCGCTGCCACGAGCCAGGTCAGCAATTTGGAAGGCTTCAGCTGCTGTAGCACCCGATGGATCAGATTTCGCTTGTTGAGCGAGTGAGGCTAAATACTCCTCTAAAACAAATGTCATTCTTTGTGTTTGACGTATTGTTGAAGAGCCATTTTCTGAATCATTGCGCGCTTGGTCAATCAATATCGGAATAGATTGCTTAAACTGTGTTAGTGCCTGAGATCCCTGCCCAGACACTTGGAGTGCAGAGGCATTAAATGCTCTGATCGTTGCCAATCGGGGGGAGCCTTTTTCCATTCGAGCGTCGGCCTTAGACAACATATCTGCAGTCATTGTCACAGCCTGAGGTGCCTTGCCTGTTTTAATTAATGCAATCGCCCAATCTAAATCGCCAGATTGATAACGCGCGGCAATCTCAGGGTCGGCCTTAAGACCTTCAACCATCTCACTAAAGACTTTATCTGCTTGGGCGTACTTACCATCCGCAGCTAGAGATGTCGCCAAAACTTTCCTTGATGTAGCAATCAAGGGAGACGCAGAATAATTCGTCGATTGCATAGCTACCTTGAGAGCTGCCTGAGATAACATCACCGCCTCAGCCTGACGTCCTTGCTCACTAATAATTTTTGATAGTGTTAATAGTGCAAAACAGGTGCCTGCAGAATTAACTCCCTCACGATTAATCGCCAATACAACCGACTCTCTTGCCCAATATTCAGCATCCATCAAGCGTCGCTGACCCAAAAAAGCATTTGCCAACTGGTTATATAGAGAAGCCCTTTGACCATAAGCGTATCTTGGAGTGCTAGAAATATCCTGTAATACCCTGACATCATTATCTAATGCGTCCTTATTACTATCTTTGACATTCTCAAGAATTGTTTTATTTAAACCTAGAGCAGTTCTAAAACTCCTCTCAGCCTCAACAAATTTGCCTTCCGACATGAAAACTCTGCCACGAGCCCGCTCATAACCCAACTGCCAGTTCGTCCTGTAGATAAAATTCGGATTCCTAGCTACGCTAATCAGATTAGAGTAATCTGCTTCAAGGGTAGCAAGCGCTTTATTTGCACAATCAAAATCTCCCATTTGCAAACAGATAGCGACCATAGTTTGCCCAGAGCTTATCTTCCATCCACTCAGATTATTGGGAATCATTGCCTTTGTATCTTCTACTAGTTTTTTGGCAAGCACTAAGTTACCCCTTTTTTGCTCTTGCTGGGCATACTGCATTCTTTCATCTAGTTGCATCGCTATGTCGAGACTAGGATAATCAATCGCAGCTTTTTTAAAATTTTCTAAAGCTTCTTTACTGTTTTCTAATGCATTTTCTGCAACAGCACGCTGATAGTAGTAGTGATTAAGAGCGCTAGTGTCACTTGTCGATGGAGGGGATTTTGCAAGCGTCTTTTTCGCTTTATCTATAAGGGACTGATCCTGGCGAGTTTGACTGAGGATTTGTAAAATATCCTTTACGTCCCTTGGTGGCGCTTTAATATTTTCTACATCAGCATCATCTTTGCTCGGCGCTGCGAATGATTGAGATGAAAAGAGAACTATGTTGCAGAACAGCATGAATGCGATAACAGTAAGTATCTTGCGCATAGGAATCCCCTAGTTTTTATAAGCAATATGGTAGCTCAAAACTAGTAAACGGGCGCTTAGTAGAGATGCCTAGTTACCCCTGCGAATTAGCACCTATAAACGATGCTTTTATAGCCTAAAGGGGATTAGCCAGGAAGCCTGAATTCGCCTCTAACCACTCAATATAGCGAGTGACGCCTTGCTCAACATCAAGGAAGGGTTCTGTATAGCCAGCAGCACGAAGTTTCGTGAGGTCTGCTTGAGTGAAGCACTGATATTTACCTCTGAGTGCATCTGGAAATGGAATGTACTCAATCGCTTTTTCTTTTACCAACTCTTGTAGAGTCGCTGGTTTGGCTTTATCCAGCTTACGCATGGCATTGACTACTGCATATGCAACATCATTAAAAGGTTGTGCCTTGCCGCTACCTAAATTAAAGATGCCGCTGATTTCTGGGTGATCTAAGAAGAAGAGATTTACTTTCACTACGTCTTGAACTGAGACAAAGTCACGGCTTTGCTCGCCCGGACCATAACCACCATATTCACCAAAGAGTTTTACGTGGCCGTTAGCCTTGTACTGGTGATATTGATGAAAGGCTACAGACGCCATGCGGCCTTTATGTGATTCACGAGGGCCATACACATTGAAGTAGCGGAAGCCAATTACTTGCGCAGTATTGGCTTTCTCAGAAAAACGCTGACGCATCACTTGATCAAATAGAAATTTCGAGTAGCCGTAGATATTCAGTGGCTTCTCATGTTCACGACTTTCCACAAACACGTCAGAACCACCATAGATAGCGGCTGATGATGCATATAAGAGCTGCACTTTTTGAGCAGTGCAAATATCTAGCAGGTCCATGGTGTAGCGATAGTTATTTGCCATCATGAAAATGCCATCAGTCTCCATGGTGTCAGAGCATGCACCTTCATGAAATACTGCTTTTACTTTGCCAAACTTACCGCTTCTAAAAGCCTCTAAGAACTCATCTTTATCAAGATAGTCGCTGATATCTAAATCAGCAAGATTGCGATACTTATCTGCGGGGCGAAGATCATCCACGGCAATGATATTTTTTTCACCACGCGCATTCAGGGCTTGAACGATATTTGCGCCGATAAAACCAGCAGCGCCAGTTACGATAATAGTCACTGTAGCTCCTCTGAAGTAACAGTTGCTGTGCCAAGCTTGCCAACCACAATACCGCCTGCACGATTTGCTAAAGCCATCGCTTGTTCTAATGGCCACTGGGCTGCTAAAGCAACTGCTAAAGTTGCAATCACGGTATCGCCAGCACCAGAAACATCAAATACCTCGCGTGCCTGAGCCTTAACGTGACTCACGCCTGCTTCGGTATATAAACTCATTCCTTCTTCTGAGCGGGTGAGTAATAGCGCCTTTAAATCTAATGACTTTCTAAGAGCTTGAGCTTTATTAGTCAGATCCTCTTCGCTAGCCCACTTACCAACTACCTGACGCAATTCACTACGGTTAGGAGTTAAGACAGTAGCACCACGATACTTTTCATAGTCTTCGCCCTTAGGGTCAACCAAGATGACTTTTTTCTGCGCTCTGGCCTGCTCAATCATATGAGCCACCTGACCCAAAGCGCCCTTGCCGTAATCAGACAGAATCACCACATCGGCAGCGCCAACCAATTTTTCATAGCGCTCTAACTTATGGGCTAAGGCTTGTTCACTTGGGGTCTCTTCAAAGTCAAGACGAATTAATTGCTGTTGGCGTGCAATCACACGCAACTTCACAATCGTTGGCACCTTAACATCAACTTCTAACTGGCTATCAACACCGGATGACTTCAGTAATTCAACTACGCGCTTACCAGGTTCGTCATTACCAACAATGCCAAGGATGGTTGTTTTTGCACCTAATGCGGCTACGTTACGAGCAACGTTAGCTGCGCCACCTAAACGCTCATCGATCTTGCCAACCTGCACTACAGGGACAGGCGCCTCAGGAGAAATACGATTGGTATCGCCAAACCAATAGCGGTCGAGCATGACATCGCCAACCACTAGTAGGCGTGCTTTAGAAAACTGGTCTCGGTTCGCTTTTTCCATAGGACTATTTTTGTATTTACTTAATTATGTCGCCCAATGCCATAGTACTCAATACCTAATTCCTGCATCGCACTTGGCTCATATAGATTACGGCCATCAAAAATGATTGGTCGAGTCAGTTTTTGCATCACTTGGTCAAAGTCTGGGCTACGGAAGGCTTTCCACTCGGTCACAATCACTAGAGCATCACAGCCATCTAAAGCATCCATTGGCTTATCTACCATCGCCACCTTCTTAAGCCCTTCAGGGTTAGCTTTGAAGTCCAACTCCAGACAATGCTTTGCTTCTGGCATAGCTACTGGATCATAGGCAAGTACTGAGGCACCACGCTTCACTAATTCCTGGATGATCACGCGGCTAGGTGCTTCACGCATATCGTCAGTATTCGGCTTAAATGCCAAACCCCATAGTGCAAACTTCATCTTGGATAAATCTTTGCCGAAGCGCTTTTCAATCTTCTCAATCAGGATATATTTTTGCTGTTCATTAACCGCTTCTACAGCATCCAAAATCTTTAAATCCCTACCATGTTCTTTAGCAGTCTTTGAAAGTGCTGAAACATCCTTCGGAAAACAAGAACCACCGTAACCAGTTCCTGAATATAAAAATCCATAACCAATACGTGAGTCAGAGCCAATTCCTTGTCGTACCGCTTCAATATCGGCGCCTACTAAATCAGCCAAGTTTGCCAACTCATTCATGAAAGAAATCCGAGTTGCTAGCATGGCATTCGCTGCATACTTGGTTAGCTCAGCGCTTTTAACATCCATGTAGTAGGTACGCTCATGGTGGCGGTTAAATGGGGCGTAGAGTTTGCGCATTTGCTCTTTAGCCCTAAGACCTGCCGGAGTATTTTCAGTACCGATCACAATGCGATCAGGGCGCATAAAGTCTTCTACAGCAGCACCTTCTTTTAAGAACTCTGGATTAGAAACTACCGAGCATAGGTCCGCTGGTTGGCCTCTTTTTTCTAATTCTTCTTTGATCGCAGCAGATACTTTATCTGCAGTTCCAACAGGCACAGTCGATTTATCCACTACTACCTTAGGAGTGGTTGCATGGCGGCCAATATTGCGAGCTGCTGCAACTACATATTGGAGATCAGCAGAGCCATCTTCATCAGGAGGAGTGCCCACTGCAACAAATTGGATGTCACCATGAGCAACAGATGCAGCGATATCAGTGGAGAACTGCAATCTACCAGCTGCGCGATTGCGCTCAATCATTTCTTTTAATCCAGGCTCGTAAATAGGAACGCCGCCAGAATTGAGAATCTCGATCTTCTTAGGATCTAAGTCTAGACAAAAAACAGTATTACCTTGCTCAGCAAGGCAAGCGCCAGTAACTAAACCTACGTAACCGCTGCCAATGATGGTGACTTTCAATGGATCTCCACTCTTCTTTACATTGAGGGGCCGCTAGGCGCAGCACCTTCAGTTCGTCTTGGGGAGTATGCCTCCCAATGATTACAGCCAGGGCACTGCCAATAGAATCGACGCGCCCTAAAACCACAATTACCACAAGTATATCTAGCCAAACTAGTGGTTCGCTGACGCAAGAGATTCAGAATCGACTGCAACTCTAAGACTCTATCAGGATTGGCGCTACCTTCCTCTAGGGCTAGGCGGGTTTCAGCCAGCTTAGATAAAGCACTCAAACTAGGTGAATGCTGCATCACATCAGCGAGCATCACATTAGCTGCTTGAGGTCCACGAATTGCCATGAGCTGCTTATGCACTACATCTAACAACTCGCCAGAACCTTGGGTCTTGAGCAGCTCGCATAGACGATCTAACCCTGCATCGACCTGATTGATCATCGTATGAGCAATCATCCAACGATCGGCTAATAAGTGCATGTAAGCGGGATGTGATGCAGCCACTAAACTCCAAGCCTCAATTGCTTGTGCTGGACGCTCCATCGCCATTAGATAATCACCCTGCAAAATCAAGGTACGAGAATGGTTCGGGATCGCTTGCAAAGCCCGCTGTATCGACTGCTCAGCTTCCTGTAAATCTTTACGACGTAAGGCCTCTTGACCTAACTCACAATGAAACTGAGCAATCTCAGTTTGATGAGATTTTCCTTGTAATGTTGCAAGCTCATGCGCGGCGATGATGGCTTTTTTCCAGTCACGCTCAACTTGATACATCTCTAGTAAGCTTTCTTTTGCTGGAACGGCAAACTTGCCTTCACCCACCCGGTTTAATGAAGCTTCAGCACGATCTAATAGGCCTGCGCGCAGAAAATCACGGCCTAACTCATAAGCGGCATGATCACGATCACGTGGTTTTAAGTCATCTCGATTAGCGAGGTGCTGGTGAACTTTAATAGCACGCTCAGTTTCACCACGGCGGCGAAATAAATTACCTAATGAAAAATGTAACTCGATAGTCTCTGGGTCTAACTGCGCAATTTTGACGAGCGTCTCAATCGCCTGATCAGGTTGCTCATTTAATAAAAGGCTTAGACCTTTAAAGGTTGAGCGCTGCTGCTGCATGCGTTCACGCTCATCCATGCGATTTTCAAGGCGCAGGTCCCAGCGTGCCGCCAACCAGCCAATCCCAAACATGACTGGGATGAGTAATAGCCAAGATGTCGCTATCTGAATCATGGCAGAAAGAAATTAAATAAAAAAATGGCCCGAATGGACCACTGAGGATGAGCCTGAATGTTAGGCACCGGAACCCTCTTTGGGGCCCGCCTGTTTCAGTGGCTTGTAATCTACTCTCTCGCGCAACTCTTTGCCGGGCTTGAAATGCGGTACGCGTTTTTCTGGAATCAAGACCTTATCGCCAGACTTCGGATTGCGGCCAGTACGTGCAGGACGATGATGCAGTACAAAGCTGCCAACGCCACGCAACTCAATGCGTTTCCCCTCAGCCAAAGCATGAGTCATCGTATCTAACAAAGTTTTTACTGCCAACTCCACATCCCTAGGTAAAAGCTGCGGAAATTGTTCCGCGAGGCTCTCCACTAGTTCGGAGCGAGTAATTGCTTGTTGCTCTTGATCTGTCATGATCTATCAAAAAAAATCGCCGCTCTCCTAGAGGAAAGCGGCGATGTTGATTTAACCCTGATTGTCCATTTTTGCTTTTAACAAAGCGCCCAAATTGGTTGTGCCAGACTGCGCATCACCTTGGAGCTTGCTCATTGCATCTTGTTGATCAGAACTGTCTTTTGCTTTAATTGAAAGATTGATGACGCGTGACTTACGATCAATATTAATGATCATTGCAGTAACGCTATCGCCTTCTTTCAATACATTACGTGCATCTTCAACACGATCAGTTGAGATCTCAGAGGCGCGTAAGTAAGCTTCAACTTCATCAGCCAAGTGAATCGTTGCACCCTTAGCATCAACCGCTTTCACAGTACCGGTGACAAGGCTACCCTTGTCGCTTACGGATGTGTAGTTATTGAATGGGTCGCCAGACAATTGCTTAATACCGAGAGAGATACGCTCTTTCTCAACATCAATTGCCAATACAGTGGCTTCAACTTCATCACCTTTTTTGTATTTCTTAACAGCTTCTTCGCCTGGTTCATTCCAAGAGATGTCAGAGAGATGCACTAAGCCATCAATGCCGCCAGGCAAGCCAATGAACACACCAAAGTCAGTAATAGACTTGATTGCGCCAGTCAGCTTGTCGCCTTTTTGCTGAGCACGTGAGAACTCTTCCCATGGATTTGCTTTGCACTGCTTGATGCCCAAGCTAATACGACGCTTGTCTTCATCAATATCCAGAACCATTACTTCAACTTCAGTTCCTAGTGCAGTAGCTTTACTTGGAGCAACGTTCTTGTTAGTCCAATCCATCTCAGAAACGTGTACCAAACCTTCGATGCCAGATTCGATTTCAACGAATGCGCCGTAATCAGTCAAGTTCGTTACTTTGCCGAATAAACGGGTATTTGGTGGGTAACGACGAGCGATACCAACCCATGGATCATCACCAAGTTGCTTCACGCCGAGTGAAACACGGTTCTTTTCTTGATCGAACTTCAAAATCTTAGCGGTCACTTCTTGGCCAACAGTCAACATCTCACTTGGGTGACGCACACGACGCCATGCCAAATCGGTAATGTGCAAGAGGCCATCGATACCACCGAGGTCAACGAAAGCACCGTAATCAGTGATGTTCTTAACCAGGCCGGTAACTACTGCACCTTCTTTAAGGTTAGACATCAACTTAGCACGCTCTTCACCTTGGCTGGCTTCAACCACTGCACGACGTGACAACACTACGTTGTTACGCTTACGGTCAAGCTTGATAACCTTGAACTCCATCGTCTTACCTTCGTAAGGGCTGGTGTCTTTGATTGGACGTGTGTCAACGAGTGAGCCAGGCAAGAATGCGCGGATACCGTTCACCATCACAGTCAAGCCACCTTTGACCTTACCAGTAACAGTACCGGTAACAATCTCAGCTTGCTCGAGTGCTTTTTCCAAATTCATCCATGATGCCAAGCGCTTCGCTTTGTCACGGGAGAGGATGGTATCGCCATAGCCGTTTTCAAGGGCGTCGATAGCAACGGAAACGAAATCGCCAGGAGCTACTTCAATCTCGCCAGCGTCGTTATGGAATTCTTCAACAGGAATAAACGCTTCAGACTTTAAGCCAGCGTTAACAACGACGAAGTTATGGTCGATGCGAAGGACTTCAGCCGAAATAACTTGGCCGGTCTTCATATTCGATCGGGTTAATGATTCTTCAAATAATTCTGCAAATGATTCAGACATGTGTATTCACTTTTTACCGTCAGAAGGCCCAACGGGTTAGGTTAAAAAAATCTTAAGAAACACGCTAATGAAATGATCGCGTTGTGGAGTTTCTTCAGACACCAAAACTACTTCTTACAACTCGCTACTAAAAAACTAAACAATCGCAGATTGATACCAATCCAAAACTGTCTTAACTGCTTGATCTATCGATAACTCTGATGTTTCAAGCACTTTTGCACCATCTGCAACTAACAAGGGTGCGGTACCTCGACTACTGTCTCTGGCATCGCGCTCCTGCAAATCTTGCAGTAAGTCGGAAAGTTTAGCAGAAATTCCCTTAGCTATCAATTGCTTATGGCGACGTTCTGCTCTGGCAGCCGCTGTAGCGGTCAAGAAAACCTTCAAAACTGCATCTGGGAAGATGATGCTGGCCATATCCCGACCATCAGCCACCAAGCCAGGAGACTGCCGAAAACTGCGCTGAAGACCTACCAAAGCAGACCGAACCTCAGGATGAACCGCTACAGCAGAGGCTCTGAGGCCAATGTTTTCAGTGCGAATCGCCTCTGTAACATCCTCGCCATCTAGGAAAATTTGACTTTTTTTGAATGAAATCAATAATTTAGGAACTAAAAGACCGAGTTCAGGGCCATTTTTAAGGTCAATTCCTCGTTTTTCACTAGCTAAGGCGACTAAGCGATAGAGCGCACCGCTATCTAAATAATGAAAGCCCAGTTTTTCTGCCAGCAAAGAAGCAACCGTACCTTTACCAGAAGCGGTAGGCCCATCGATTGCGATAACTGGGTAAGTACTCATGAGATTAGCTAACTATCTTCTTAAATTCTGCAAAGTAAGTTGGGAAAGTTTTAGCAACGCAATCGGGATCATTGATTTGTAAAGCGTTTAGACCAAAAGCCGCCAGAGAGAAACACATGGCCATACGATGGTCATCATAAGTATCAATGCCTTCGCTCGGAGAGTTCCAATCTTTTTGTGATGGTGCTTGAACAACAATATAGTCAGCACCCTCTTCAATAGTTGCGCCAAGCTTTCTTAATTCTGTTGCCATGGCTGCAATACGATCGGTTTCTTTAACGCGCCAGCTCGCAATATGATTTAAGCGTGTGGGACCCTCGGCAAATAGTGCAGCAACAGCGAGAGTCATTGCTGCATCAGGTATCTCGGTGCAATCCATCGTGATGCCATTAAGCTTGCCATTGGCATTCTTAACACCAGCTACTTCAATCCATTCGTCACCAGTAGTAATATTGGCGCCCATCAAAGCAAGTGCATCAGCAAATGCCACATCACCCTGAATGCTATCTTTACCAACACCCAAGACTCGGACAGGGCCGCTACCAATGGCGCCAAGGGCGAGGAAGTAGGAGGCAGAGGAGGCATCACCTTCGACCGATAACTCTCCAGGGCTCTTATAAACAGCATCTGATGTTTTGGCGGGGATCACAAATGACTGTGCATCTGGGCAAGCAACATTGACCCCAAAATGCGTCATCAGTTTTAGGGTGATATCAATGTATGGACGTGAAATCAGCTCACCAACAACTTCAATGCGAACAGGCTGTACCGCAACGAGTGGTAAAGCCATCAGTAATGCGGTTAGGAACTGACTTGATACATCACCGCGTACTTTAACGACATCCTTAATTTGAATATCTGCAGCCAAAATCTGAATCGGCGGATAACCTTCTTGTAGTTCGTATTCAATCTTAGCTCCCACTTGACGCAGACCGTCGACTAAATCCCGAATCGGTCTCTCATGCATGCGAGCAACACCGGAAAGTCGATAGTCGCCGCCCTGCATTGCAAGCGCTGCAGTCAATGGCCGAATGGCAGTACCTGCATTGCCCATAAACAAATCTGCTTTGCGCACCGCAAAGCGGCCACCACAACCTTCGACTACACAAACGTTATTGGCCTGGTCATCGACAGATAATCCAAGCTGACGCAAAGCATTGCGCATGACCTGTGTGTCATCTGCGTCAAGCAAATTCTTTAAAGTGGTAGTGCCTGTAGAAAGCGCCGCTAGAAGTAGAGCCCGATTAGAAATACTTTTAGAACCAGGCAAAATAATCGAGCCTTGAGCTCGTTTGAATGGTCCAATCTGAATGCTAGGCGAATGAGCCATTAAGCCTCATCCAAATCTTGACGCGCTTTACTTGCCTGATTGAATAACTTTTCTAAACCAGCGCCATCACCCTCAGCAATCAATTTGCGCAGATGGGTCACGATCAATACGTATTGATCCAACTCTTTCAGAATGGCAGTGCGATTACCTAAACAAATATCGCGCCACATTTCTGGGCTAGAAGCAGCAATGCGAGTGAAATCCTTAAACCCTGCGCCTACATGACCAAGTTTTTGATCGGCATCCTCTGAGTTAAGAACGCTAGCCATTAAGGCATAAGAAAGCAGATGCGGGAGATGGGATACGGCGGCATAAATAGCATCGTGTTGTACGCTACCAATCTTTTTTACGGCTGAACCAACTGACTCCCAAAAGCCTATGATCAAGGCGATATCTTCGGGAGAGTTTTCTTGTAAGGGGCAAACAATAGTTTGTTTGCCTTGAAATAAATCTACTTTTGCAGCGCTAGCGCCATGCTGCGCACCACCAGCAATCGGATGAGCGGGCACAAACTGACACGCCTTCTTACCTAATACTTCTTTTGCAGCCAAGATCACATCGCCTTTAGTGCTGCCTGCATCGGTAACCATAGTTCTGGGCTCAAGATGCGGTTCAATCACTTCAAAGGCAGCGCGCATTTGCGCAACAGGCATGCAAAGCACAATGACATCAGACTGTTTAGTTGCCTCAACTAGATCTACTACCCCATCAATCGCACCCATCTTTTGCGCTTGATCTAGATTTTCTTTACTTCGACCAACACCTAAGACTTTATTCACTACTCCAGCGTGCTTGAGCGCTAAGCCTAAAGATGCGCCAATTAAACCAACTCCCACAATGGAGACGGTGCCGTAATTACTTGTAGGATGCTTGGTGGTCATAGGTAAATGTCTTCTTACTGTTACGCCAGAATAGCTTTGAGTGCTTCAATAAAAGCGGCATTCTCTTCAGGCAAACCAATTGAGATACGCAACCATTGTGGTAGACCGTAATTACCCACAGGCCGAACGATAATGCCGCGTTTAAGTAATTCCAAATTAATACGCTCACCTGCTTGATCATCATCACCTACCTTTACCAGCACAAAGTTTCCAGCAGAGGGTAAATAAGTAAGATCTAATTGCTCAAATGCCTTAGTGAGTTGTTGATAACCAGCACGATTGAGCTCAAAACCTGCTTGCAAAAATGCTGTGTCTCCAAACGCGGCAATTGCTGCAGCTTGGGCCAGACTATTCACATTGAACGGTTGACGAATGCGATTCAGTAAATCGGTTAAATGGGGTTGTGCAACTCCATATCCAATTCGTAGTCCAGCTAAGCCGTATGCTTTTGAGAAGCTGCGAGACAAAATCATGTTGGGGAAACGTTTCACCCAAGCAATGGCGTCATAGCGTTGCTCTGGACTGAGGTACTCGTTATACGCCTCATCTAAAACAACCACTACATGTGAAGGCAGCGCTATCAGAAAATCTTCAATCTCTTTTGCTGAGAGATGGCTACCCGTTGGATTATTTGGATTGGCAACAAACACCAACTTCGCTTTATCACCAGCAGCTTTGATTGCGGCCAATATTGCTGGCAAGTCATGGCCATAACTATCTGTGGGAGCTACCTCAATTGCTTTAGCGCCCACAGCCTGAGTTGCCAGAGGGTACACAGCAAATGCATGCCTAGAAAAAAATACTTCATCGCCTGCTTGCGCAACTGCACGGGCAGCAAGCTCTAGGATGTCATTACTACCATTACCTAGCGTAATCCAATCACTTGGAACACCTAGGCGATTGGATAAAACTTTTTTTAATTCAAAGCCATTGGAGTCTGGGTAACGACCTAGATCACTAGCGGCTTTCAGCATGGCATCTAGCGCAGACTTTGGCATTCCTAATGGATTTTCATTAGAAGCCAGTTTCACAATCTTATTTTCGTCTAAGCCATACTCACGTGCCACTTCACTGATGGGACGACCACCAACATATGGCGCAATCGCGTGAATGTGTTTTAAACCAATCTTGGAAGTCATTCGCAGGCTAACTAATGTAGTTACTAATTTATTTTTAAATACTCAAGCTGAGTGAGGATAAGAACCCAGGTTCTTATAGAACGCTGCAGTAGCTTTTAATTCCTCTAAAGCTTTCACGACTTTGGCATCTTCCGCATGACCAGCAATATCAATATAGAAGTGATATTCCCAAGTGCCTTTACGAGCAGGTCGAGATTCAAAACGGTTCATCGACACTCCGTGCTTTGCTAAAGGAGCCAGTAGGCGATGCACCGCGCCCGGCTGGTTATCAATCGACAAGACTAGAGAGGTTTGATCTTTACCTGTTGGCTGGCATTCATAAGCACCGACGACAACAAAGCGAGTGCGGTTATGAGGATCGTCCTGAATCTGTGCAGCGACAGCTTGTAAACCATAGGTCTCTTGTGCAGGATCGCCAGCAATGGCAGCTAAAGATGAATCATTTGCCGCTAAACGTGCAGCCTCAGCATTACTACTCACCGCTTGGCGCTTTAAGTTTGGTGCATGCAGGCTTAACCATTGTTGACACTGTGCCAATGCTTGTGCATGAGCGCAAACCGTTGTTACGCCATCTAAGTTTCCACTCTTAGTTAAGAGATGATGATGAATCGGCAGCACTACCTCGCCGCTAATGCGCATTGAAGAGTCTAAAAGTAAATCTAAGGTACGAGAGATGGCACCTTCGCTAGAGTTCTCAACCGGCACTACGCCAAATTGCGCAGCGCCCTTCTCTACCGATTTAAAGACTTCATCCAGACTTGCGCAAGGCAGACCAGCGATCGAGTGACCAAAATAGGTTTGGGCAGCTTGTTCTGAGAAGGTACCTGCTGGCCCAAGATACGCAATAGTTTGACGCGCCTCTAAGGCTCTACAGGCAGACATAACCTCACGCCATATAGCGGCAATACCATCAGGCAATAAAGGTCCAGTATTACTTTCTTGCAAACGAGCAATCACTTGGCGCTCACGCTCAGGACGAAACACTGGGGATGAGAAGCCACCTTTAACATGACCAACTTCTTGCGCTGCTTTAGCACGCTGCGTCAGTAAATCCAAAATCTCTGCATCCAATGCATCGATTTTTTCTCGCAGGGGAGCTAAGCGCTGTTCTTCAGTACTCATTAAGCCCGCCTTTCAAAATCACGCATAAATTCAATTAAAGCCTTAACGCCCTCGATAGGCATTGCGTTGTAAATACTGGCACGCATACCACCTGCAGCTTTATGACCGCGCAAAGCAACTAATCCCGCAGCACTAGATTGCGCTAAAAACTGTGCATTCAAAGACTCGTCCTTTAGGAAGAAAGTCACGTTCATACGAGAGCGGTACTGTTTTTCAACCCGATTCTCATACAAGCTACTTTGATCCAAAAACTGATAGAGCAAGTCGGCTTTTTCTTGATTACGCTTTTCAATAACCTTAACACCGCCCTGCTTAAGAAGCCACTTAAATCCTAAGCCAGCCATATAAACGGAGAAAGTGGGTGGGGTGTTGATCATCGATTGGGTGCCAGCCTGGACAGACCAGTCCCAAATCAATGGGGTGATCCCCATGCTGTGACCTATTAAGTCTTTACGGACAATCACAATCGTCACGCCTGCTGGGCCAATGTTTTTCTGCACCCCACCGAACCAGACGCCACACTGCGTGACATCCATCTCTTTAGACAGGAAGTTGCTAGAAATATCTGCAACTAAAGGAGTCTTACCCACATCTGGCACATCCGGGAACTCGACGCCGCCAATCGTCTCATTGGCGCAGTAGAGAACATAAGCGGCATCATCAGATAGCTTCCAAGTATTTCTTGGGGGAATCGTATTGAATTTTTCCGCAGCAGACGAAGCAGCTAAATTTGCTGTGCCGTACTTTTGCGCTTCTTTATACGATTTTTCTGACCAGATACCAGTCACAATGTAATCTGCCTTGGGGCCATTCTTAGCCAAAGGCATGAGGTTCATTGGAATGGCTGCATTTTGTCCAAGGCCACCGCCTTGCAGGAGCAAGATTTCATAGTTGTTTGGGATATTCATCAAGGAGCGCAGATCCTGCACCACCTCTTCATATACTTCCATGAATTCTTTACTGCGGTGGCTAATCTCTAGTACGCTAGTGCCAAGTCCACGCCAATTGAGCATTTCATCAGCAGCCTGCTTGAGCACCTCCTCAGGCAAAGTGGCTGGCCCCGCAGCGAAATTGAAGATGCGGTGGTCAAAGCTCATCGTCTTAGATCATCTTTTGGTGACGCCTTACGCGTCACCTTCTGCATCAGTTGCTGGATCGGCAGATACATCGTCCTCTTCTACTTCATCACCCTCATCGTCTGAATCGCTTTCAGCAATCCGTTGCAAACCAGATAAACGGGTACCTTCATCAACGTTAATTAAGGTAACGCCTTGTGTTGCACGACCCATCTCACGGATTTCAGAAACACGAGTACGCACTAAAACACCACCAGTGGTAATCAACATAATTTGATCTTCTGTTGATACCAATGCAGCGGCAACAACTTTGCCATTTCGCTCAGATGTCTGAATCGCAATCATGCCTTTAGTGCCACGACCATGACGCGTGTACTCAGCAATCGGAGTGCGCTTGCCATAACCATTCTCTGTAGCAGTTAATACGCTACTTGGCATCGCAATGCCATTTGCATCAACTACTGCAGCTTGCTGGCCCTCAGCTTCTGCTGGAGCAACAAGCATTGCAATCACTTGATGACCATCGCCTAAGTTCATACCACGTACACCACGAGCAGTACGGCCCATTGGACGAACATCATTCTCATCAAAGCGTACTGCTTTACCAGCATCCGAGAAGAGCATCACATCATGCTGGCCATCAGTAATGGCTGCACCAACTAAGAAGTCGCCTTCATTTAAGTCGACAGCAATAATGCCGGCTTTACGAGGGTTAGAGAAATCAGACAGACGGGTTTTCTTCACAGTACCTAAGCTCGTTGCCATAAAGACATACTGATCATCCTGATATCCCTTAATTGGGAGAATCACAGTAATCTTTTCGCCTTCGATCAATGGGAACATATTGACGATCGGCTTACCGCGTGAAGTACGGCTGCCTTGCGGCACTTCCCACACTTTCAACCAATACATCCGTCCGCGATCAGAGAAGCACAGGATGGCGTCATGCGTATTGGCTACGAACAAAGTATCAATCCAATCTTCATCCTTAGTAGCTGCGGCTTGCTTGCCGCGACCACCGCGTTTTTGAGCACGGTACTCGCTCAGCGGCTGACTCTTCATATAACCAGTATGCGAAAGTGTGACCACCATATCTTGCGGCGTGATCAAATCTTCCGTGAAGAGTTCAGTAGCATTCATTTCAATGAAGGAACGACGACCACTATCACCACCTGCTTTACCAAACTCTGCTTGAACTTCTTTTAGCTCGCTCTCAATTACTGAAGTAACACGCTCTGGCTTTGCTAACAAATCTAACAAATCAGAAATCTCTGACATCACTTCTTTGTACTCATTGACAATCTTATCTTGCTCAAGTCCTGTCAAGCGTTGTAAACGCATCTGCAAAATTTCTTGCGCTTGACTATCAGAGAGACGATACAAGCCAGTAGTCTGCATGCCGTACTCAGGCAGCAAGCCTTCAGGACGGTATGCATTGCGGCCGCCCGGGGTATCAGTCTCAGCCCGCGCCAACATCTCACGAACCATCGAAGAATCCCACGCTTTGCTCATCAGCTCTTGCTTCGCAATGACTGGGTTTGCAGCAGCTTTAATAATCGCAATAAATTCGTCAATGTTTGCTAAGGCAACCGCTAAACCTTCTAAGACGTGGCCACGCTCACGTGCTTTACGCAATTCAAAAATAGTGCGACGTGTCACTACTTCGCGACGATGCTGCAAGAAGTACTCCAGCATCTGCTTCAAGTTCAACAAGCGCGGTTGGTTATCTACCAGGGCCACCATGTTCATGCCGAAGTTATCTTGTAGCTGAGTGCTCTTATACAAATTATTCAAAACAACTTCCGGCACTTCACCACGCTTAAGTTCAATCACAACGCGCATACCGGATTTATCTGATTCATCACGTAAATCAGAAATGCCTTCTACTTTTTTCTCATTGACTAATTCAGCAATACGCTCGAGTAAGTTCTTTTTATTAACCTGATATGGCAACTCATCCACGATGATGGCTTGACGTGCGCCTTTGTCGATATCTTCAAAGTGAGTCTTGGCGCGCATTACTACACGACCGCGGCCAGTTCTATAGCCCTCACGCACCCCTTGAACGCCGTAAATAATGCCGGCAGTTGGGAAATCTGGGGCTGGAATAATCTCAATCAGTTCGTCTATCGTGCACTCTGGGTTGTGGAGGACGTGTAAACAGGCTGTAACGACCTCATCTAAGTTATGAGGGGGGATATTGGTCGCCATACCCACAGCAATGCCAGAGCTGCCATTAATCAGCAAATTAGGCACTTTGGCAGGCAGAATGAGGGGCTCTCTCTCGCTACCATCGTAATTTGGCCCAAAATCGACGGTTTCCTTGTCCAAATCGGCCAAAAGCTCATGGGCAATCTTGCGCAGCCGGATCTCGGTATACCGCATTGCAGCAGCGTTATCGCCGTCTACGGAGCCAAAGTTACCCTGCCCGTCAACCAGCATATAGCGCAGGGAGAAATCCTGAGCCATCCGAACGATAGTGTCATACACCGCAGAATCACCGTGCGGATGGTATTTACCAATAACATCGCCAACTATACGGGCAGATTTCTTGTAAGCTCGGTTCCAATCGTTGTTTAATTCATACATTGCGAATAAGACCCGGCGGTGAACCGGTTTGAGGCCGTCACGCACGTCTGGCAGGGCTCTGCCGACTATGACGCTCATTGCGTAGTCCAAATAGGACCGCCGCATTTCGTCTTCGAGGGATATTGGTAGTGTTTCTTTAGCGGCTTGTTCCATCTATAAATAATATCATTTTGATGACAGGTGGCCCCTATGCTAAGATTCTGTCAGTTTGTACGAAATTGAGATGTGTCGCTTTGCGGTCTTTTGCTTCAAAGTAGGGCGAATTACATTTAAGTTTGACTTTAATTAAAAAGAGATTTTTGAGGACTAAAAATGAACAAAACCCTAAAACTGTTGCTCGCTTCTGTTATTACCGTTTCTGCTACCGCAGCAATGGCATCTGATAACTGGGTCAATGCTGACGGTACCCTGAATTGGAAAGATGCATCTGGCACATTGTGCTGGCGTGATGCTAACTGGACACCTGCTACAGCTTCTAAAGGTTGTGACGGTGCGTTAGCCCCTAAAGCTGCTGGTGCTGCTTCTGGCGTTAGCCAAAGCAAAATCACTTTGCAAGCTGACACACTTTACGACTTCAACAAGTCTGACTTGAAACCACAAGGTAAAGCTACTTTGGACAAGATCGCTCGTGATTTGAGCAAGATCAAGTTAGAGGTAATCATTGCTGTTGGTAACACTGACAGCGTTGGTACAGATGCGTACAACATGGCCCTCGGTCAGCGTCGTGCTCAGTCAGTTAAAGCTTATCTGACAAGCAAAGGTGTTGACGGTAGCCGTATCTACACAGAATCAAAAGGCAAGAGCAATCCAGTTGCAACTAATGCAACTGAAGAAGGCCGCGCTAAGAACCGCCGTACCGATATCGAAGTTGTTGGTACAGCTGCTAAGTAATTCACTTAACTTGTAAAAAAGCCCGCTTCTTGCGGGCTTTTTTATTTCCGCTATATTCGTAGAATCCTTTATCAGTCGTATTCACAACACAACCCATATGAACGTAGACCAATCTGAAATTGCCAAATTTAGCGCCCTAGCCCATCGCTGGTGGGATCCTAATAGTGAATTCAAGCCGCTGCATGCCATTAATCCTCTGCGCCTTGGATGGATCAAGTCCTTCGTTAATTTAGAAGGTAAAAAGGTCGTTGATATTGGTTGTGGTGGTGGCATCTTGGCCGAATCCATCTCACAATGCGGCGCCGATACTACTGGCATTGATTTATCTGAAAAAGCCCTCAAGGTTGCTGAACTTCATGCCTTAGAAGTGGGTGCAAAGCTCACTTACCGCTCGATCTCAGCAGAAGCGCTAGCGGATGAACAGCCAGAACAATATGATGTAGTCACCTGCATGGAAATGCTTGAGCACGTGCCTGACCCTGCCTCAGTAGTTCGTGCCTGCGCAAAGCTCTGCAAGCCCGGTGGTACGCTCTTTTTTAGCACTCTGAATCGCAACCCCAAGTCCTACTTATTTGCCATTATTGGTGCTGAGTACATACTCAAACTACTCCCCAAGGGTACACACGAATACGCCAAATTTATTAAGCCCTCAGAGCTGGTGGCCTTCACCCGTAATGCAGGCTTAGAGATGAATGGCATCAAAGGACTAAGTTACAACCCTCTCACTCAGGTTTATAGCCTTAGTGATGACGTGGATGTGAACTATATGATTGCAGTTCGCAAGGAATAAAGGGTGTGAATAATCTATCAAGCCCCTATCACGGGATCTTTTTTGATCTAGATGGCACCTTAGCGGACACAGCGCCTGATTTAGTTGCAGCCACTAATCAATTGCTAGTAGCTCGTAACCTAGCTCCTAAGCCTTATAAATTTCTGCGTCCTTATGCATCTGCTGGTGCACGCGGACTGCTTGAGGGCGCCTTTGGAATTGCCACAGATCATCCTGATTACATCACCTTGCGCGATGAGTTCATGAGCAACTATGAAAAGGCACTCCTCGTCCACAGTAGATTATTTGATGGAATGGATCATTTGCTCGAACAACTAGAGCAGGCAAACCTTCCTTGGGGAATTGTGACCAACAAAAGTGAGCGCTTCACTCATCCACTGACTGAGCTGATGGGTTTGCGCCAAAGAGCAGCCTCAACAGTCTCCGGTGATACAACGCCACACCCAAAACCACATCCAGAGCCAATTCTGCATGCCGCCAGAATTGCTAATGTCGATCCTACAAAATCAATTTATGTAGGTGATGACATTCGTGATGTGATTGCAGGCAAAGCTGCGGGCATGCTGACAGTTGCTGCTGCATATGGCTACTGTGGCTGCAAAGAGCCTCCCGAGGCCTGGGGTGCGGATTACATCATTCAGAGCCCTCTTGATTTATTACAAATCATCTTCCCCAATAGGGGATAACAACACTTCTAAAAGATATTGGGCAATTTAAGGCTAGCGGCTTTAAAATATGGCTTCCTATGCATGAACTCTGGGGTCGACATGGTTTCGACGTGGATTACAAAGCATCAAGGGCATACCGAGGACCCGTTATCTCGTAAATCAATGGGAATGTAATAACTGCTAACGACGAACGTTACGCACTAGCCGCTTAATTGCGGTTGCCCCTGAACTGATTCTCTCTTGGGTCAGGTAGCGCAAGCTACATCAGGGTCATTTACAAGAGATAAGACTATTTCGTGCCACGAGGAATAGTACGAAAACTTAGTGGATCGTTAGTCAGGAACGTGTCAATCTGTGCCTTACTGATTAAATTAAATGATATGACTAAGTATGTAGAACTTGTTGTGGAGGATTTGCGGACGCGGGTTCGATTCCCGCCGACTCCACCATTATTAGTAGTAGCCTTACCTAGCATTAATGATGAACCCCTTAAGGAATATAGCCTTAAGGGGTTTTTCTATTTTTAGCGTAGTCCTAAAAGTAGAGGAGATAAAATTAAGCCATGAATCCCCAATTAAACTTTATGCTTCAACAAGCCCTTCAAGCTTTTGAAAGTAACAATTTTGATAGGGCTGATTCAATACTCAAAAAAGTATTGCAGGCGGATTCTAAGAATTTGCCTGCCTTGCATATTCTTGGCTTAATTAAAGCATCTCAAGAAAAATTCAAAGAGGCTGCTGAGCTACTGACTAAAGCTGCACGCATTAGTCCGAATGATGCATCGATCCAATATAACCTCGCAAAAGCGATGGCAGATTCTGGCGCAATCAAAGAATCCATACCGCATCACAAAAAAACAGTGGAATTGAATCCCAATAACTTAGAGGCTTGGCTAAATTACGGAAAAACATTATCTCAATTAGGGCTACATGAAGAGGCGCTAATGAACTTCGAAAAAGCGATTGCTCTGAATGCTAATTTTGCTGAAGCCTGGTCTAATAAAGGCAATGCTCTTCATGAACTCAAGCGCTACGAAGAGGCGATTGACTGCTTTGATAAGACAATCAATCTTAAGCCCGATTTAGCTGAGGCTTGGTCTAATAAAGGCGATGCTCTGTATGAGCTTAAGCGCTATGAAGCAGCTGTCGAGTGCTTTGATACAGCACTAAGTCATCAGCCCAATCTTGCAGCTGCTTGGTCTAATAAGGGTAACGTCTTAAATGAGCTCAAGCGCTATGAAGAGGCGCTCGACTGCTTTGATAGGTCGCTTAATCTCAATCCTGATTTAGCTGAGGCTTGGTCTAATCAAGGCAATGCCCTGCTACAGCTCAAGCGCTATGAGGCAGCTATTTACTGCTTTGATAAGGCGCTCAATCTTAAACCTACTTTTACTGAAGCTTGGTCCAATAAAGGCAGTGCTTTACAGCAGCTCAAGCGCTACGAAGAGGCTGTAACTCATTATGAAAAGGCGCTCAATCTCAATCCTGATTTAGCTGAGGCTTGGTCCAATAAAGGCAATACCCTGGAGCTTCTCAAACAGTATGAAGCGGCTGTAACTGATTATGAGAAGGCGCTTAATCTCAATTCTGAAATTGACTGGGGATTAGGAACGGTAGTGCACCTAAAAATGAAAATGTGTGCCTGGGATAACTTACCAGAAAGTATAGAAAAACTTCAAAGCGAGATCCAGTCAAATAAAAAAAAATCACACCCCTTTCAAATACTCGCCTTAGTTGATGATGGGACATTACAAAAACAATCCGCTGAAATTTACGCTCAAGCCCTATACCCAGCCGACCTTGCTTTAGGAGCAATTCCAAAAATTCCTAAGCATGAAAAAATTCGTATTGGCTATTTTTCAGCAGACTTTCGACATCATCCAGTCTCTATGCTGACTGCAGAATTATTTGAGCTGCATGATAAAAATCAATTTGAAATTATTGCCTTTTCATTTGGTCTTGATGATAAAAGTCCACTGCGCGAGCGCCTAAGCCAATCTTTTGATCAATTCATTGATGTGAGCAGCATGTCAGACCTTGAAATTGCCAGGCTGGCTAGAGAGTTAGAGATTGATATTGCTGTTGATTTGGGGGGGTTCACGATGGATAATCGCACCGGCATTTTTGCTTTACGTGCCGCCCCAGTTCAAATGAGCTACATTGGGTACTTGGGAACAATGGGCACCCAATACATAGATTATCTATTTGCAGACAAGACTATTGTTCCGGAGGATTCTCAACAACTCTACTTAGAAAAGATTGCTTATCTGCCAAGCTATCAAGTCAATGACTCCCATAGACAAATAGCTGACAAAGTGTTTACACGAGCAGAGTTAGGCATACCCCAGGATAGTTTTGTATTTGCCTGTTTTAACAATAATTACAAGATACTACCTGCTACCTTTGACAGTTGGATGCGGATCTTAAAGACAATTGAAGGAAGCGTCCTGTTCTTATATGCTGAAAATGAATGGGCACAGAAAAATCTACTCAAGGAAGCCGCAGTAAGAGGAATTGAGAGTCAAAGAATTATCTTCGGTAAGCACCTGCCTGCCGATGAATATCTTGCTCGCTACCAAGCCTGTGATTTATTTTTAGATACCGCGCCCTACAATGCAGGAACAACTGCTAGCGATGCTCTATGGGCTGGGTTACCCGTGCTTACTCTGATAGGAAAATCTTTTGCAAGTCGTGTAGCTGCCAGCCTTTTAAATGCAATCGACCTACCAGAACTCATCACAACAACACAGTCTGCTTATGAAGCTACAGCTATTGAACTGGCTCACAACCCTGATAAGCTCGCCAGCATTAAACAGAAGTTAGCCCAAAATCGGAACTCCACTCAGCTATTTAATACATCACTATTTGCGAAAAATATTGAAGCGGTGTATACAAAAATTTATCAGCGCTATCAAGAAGATTTGCAGCCAGACCACATATCAATTCATTAGATAGAATTTCAGAGTTTTTTCTGCACTAAAAATTGATACATAGTGGTAAATGTATGGGGATTTTCTTGTTCATATATATGCCAGTACTTCAAATTTGATGCAGCAGGATCGTCCGGAAAACGTAGCTTATAAGACTCGAGTATTCCCTTCCCAATATCAAACCCCAAGAATGTCAATTGATGGGTATCTAAAAATTGAGCGATTTCGTCTAACTGCATGCGGTGTTCCTGCACATGAAAAATCAAGTCGCGACATGCGCTCATACTATAGAAATCAATCCCCTTCCTAGCGTATTGAAGCTCTTGAGAGTTAGTCAGCCCAAGTAAATGGTGGCGATAATTTCGAATGCCTTGCGAAGAAGATTCAATGTCACCCTGACTGATCATGCTTCTCACCTGAACAATGTCCTGCCTGGCAAGCTCACTATAAAAGCCGAGTCTCATCAATCCGTTTGGCTTAAGCATCGAAATGAGGGCTTCCCAACCTTCAAAAGGTTTATCCATATGATGCAAGACGCCGACAGATTCGATCAGGTTAAATTTTCTTCCAATAGAAGGCAATTTCAAGAGATCAGCTTGTGCATACTCTATTGAGTCAATGCCCATTTCCAACGTTTTTCTCTTCGCATACGCAAGGCTTGCGATACTTAAATCTACTGCAAGTATTTTTGCTCCTTTAGTGAGTTGAGCACAGCCGATAGAATGCTGACCAGTACCACAACCTGCAATGAGAACTTCAAGATTCTGATCATCTGCCTGTGGGTGGTAATCGGCCAAAGGGTATTTTTTAGCAATCCAGGAATTTAGAAACTTGTCAGCAAACAGATGGGGTAAACGAACCCATCTGGGATATGGGTTTTCCTCATACTGACCCTGAACTGCCAAGGAAACCTGATTATCTACATCTGTTAATGACGGGATGAACTGCCTTAAGCGAATTTCTTCAAGGGGCTCTTGAATCTGCTGTTTCAAAACAGCCATCACCTCAGTGGAATAAGATTTACCAAGTAGCGCCTCAGAATGCTGAAGCGTATGCAGAGGAAAGTAGCAAGCAACGGCAAGCAGCAGGCTGACCGGAACCTCACCATGATCTGAAAGCGCCTTGAGAAAGTTATCACGAAGGGCAATCGATAAATCAATCTCCTGTGGGGTTTGATAATAAATATATTCATTAATGAAGCATTGCTGAGCAAGAGCGCAATAAAAAGACTCCCTACCATTACTATTAATTTGGTCACTCAAATTGGCATTAGCAATTTTTAACAATTGGTAACGCAAGCTAGTGAAATATTTCTCCAGCTCTACATCAGCAATTGGCCCAGATGTCAAAACTGCATTAAGTAGGGGTAGAGATAGAAAGTGATTTTTAGGGAAAGCATATTCCCGATCCTTTCCATCAGCATCTTGCGGTAAATTACTCGCTAAGTCATCAAGCACTTTTTGAATCTCTGGATCTGACTTCAGCAGTTGGCACGCAAAAGGCCCTATGTCGGAAGGCCTACCCCAAGGCTCCAGCAGCGCGGTAGTAAGCATATTTGATAGCGACAAATCCCAAAAAGTAACGCTGATACTTTTAAGAGCCTCTACAAAGAGACCTTTGGCATCAATAGTAGGCTTTAGCTCTATTAAATCAATAGCCTCTTGAAGGGCTGCCATTACGTCGCCTAAAGCTAAAAGAACAATACCTCGGTTGTAGCGGGCCTCATAATAGTTAACTCTAAGAGCGATGGCCTTGCTATAACAGTCTTTAGCCTCAATAAACCGTGATGATTCTTGCAGTACAACACCAAGATTGTAGTGAGCCTGAGCAAAGTCTGGCTTTAGTGCAATTGCTTTTTGGTAGCAAGCCTCTGCATCATGCATTCTCCCCAAGCTTTGTAGAGCAATTCCGAGATTGCTATGGGCCTCGACATATTCTGGATTTAGTGTAATAGCGTTTATATAGCAGGCCTCTGCATCCTCAAATCGATCCAACTCTCGAAGCACATTACCTAAATTATTATGGAGTTGAGCATAAGATGAATTAGCAGCTATTGCTTTTCTATAGCTAGCTTCGGCATCTACAAATCTTCCTGACTCTTGTAGGAGAACGCCTAAATTCAGATAAGCTTCAGCAAAATCTGGTTTAAGGAGGATGGAATTTCTGAAGCCAGCTTCAGCATCATCTAGTCTCCCAAGCTCTTTCAGAGTATTACTTAAGTTATAAAGCGCTATCGCATCTTGGGGGGCTAATCTAGAGACCGTTTCATTAGCAAATAATGCTCCTTGAATATCTCCTGCTGTCATTAGTACTGCACCTAAAACCTTCCAAGCGAATGGATGATTTGGATATTGTTCCGTTATAGAAGTTGCTAAGCTATAAGCATTGTCATAGCGTGCATTTTGGTAGTGCTCTAACAGAACCGTTAAATCAGAATCAGATGGGGTTTGCGTGTTCATTAAAAATCAATGTTTTTTAAGTAAATAATATTATCACCAGCAAGTGCGTTCAAAATATCAAATCCCACCTGCATTACATATATCCTTAAGACCTTTAACTTCAGAACGTATTGTTAAATTGCTAGACGCCACAGGGAGGTAATCTCAGCGGAGCGAGCTAAATATAGGGGATCTTCTTGATTAAACGCTTTCTGATGCACAGGCTTAGTATCTAAACGCCCTACTACCTTTAACCCCGCAGCTTCGATCAAGCTCAATAACTCTGGTCTAGAACGTAACCCCAAATGCTCTGCTAGATCGGAGAGGATAAGCCAGCCCTCACCACCAGGTGATAAATGATCCTTCAATTTATCTAGAAAGCCTTTCAGCATCTGACTTTCTAGGTCATATACCGCATGCTCCAGAGAGGAGCTTGGTCTTGCAGGCAACCAAGGCGGATTACAAACAATGAGTGCCGCTTTTTGCGCAGGGAATAAATTCGTCTTCAAAATTTCAATTCGAGATTGCAGACCTAAGCGATCAACATTATCTTGCGCGCAGGCAATAGCTCGGACATCTTGATCAGTTGCAATAATCTTTTGTATATCTCGCATTGCTAGGACAACTGACAAGACGCCAGTACCTGTCCCGATATCAAAGGCTATAGAGTGATTCTGTAGCGCACTTGGTAAAGGCGCCTTGAGAACTAGCTCTATATATTCTCCTCGTACAGGGGAGAACACACCATAGTGCGGATAAATGCGAATCTCTTCATCATCTCTCGCCAAAACTGGCACACCCTTCTTACGCCACTCATGCGCGCTAATAACGCCAAGTAACTCCCTTAAGGAGATAACGTAGGGCTCAGACTGCTCTCCATAAGCCTCTAAACACGCCTGAATAACATCGGGTGCACGCCTTAAGGAAATACTATGATCCGCATTCACTGGAATCAGTAGCATCCCTAGAATACGCGCCCGCTGTGACTGGGCCAAGCGATAAAGATTGAAGGTATCTAAGGGACTTTTTGTCTTATCTTTTGCAAGCCTATCAACCCTGTTTGATTTCTTAGAAGGCTTATCAACCCTTCTCACTAAGGCCTGCAATAGCTGCCTTGCATTCTGAAAATCACCCTTATAAAGCATTGCAGTTCCTGCACAAGCTAAGCGATAAGCTATATCAGCAGTTAGGGTGTCATCAACGATTTGGATTTTTTTATGGGCGGCAATGCCATTTTCTGAATGCCACTTTGCAGAATAAGAGTACTCACCTTCGCTCCAATGAATCATTAGCTCATCAAGCCGGAGGATGATCTTCTGGATTAACGTCCAGAGCAATCAAGAAACGAGACACCATGTTGTAAGCAGCAATTACTGTCACTAGCTCCACTGCATCAGTACTTCCTAACTGTTTTTGTAGGCGCCTCATTAATTCGGAATCGACTTTAATATTACGAGTCATTTGGAACGTTAAATCAGCAGCATCATTTTCTGTCTGAGTAAAAAGATTTCTAGGAAAGCTTGCTTGACCAATTAAACGCAATCCTTGCACTTGCTCTTCAGTGCCACCAGCCTTCTTAAATGGTGGCGCATGGTGAAAGAATTCATACTCAGCCCCATTGAGCACTGCTACCCCACACATTGCTAATTCACGTAACTTCGGATCCAAAGAAAGATTATTGCGAATTTCACCGATGAAATGATTCCAGCCCTCAGCGATCGGTACGCTATGCAAAAGCATGCGATCTAAATTAATAAACTGGCCACCGCGTCTTTGGCGAATTGCTGCAACCAGCTCAGCTGGCTCAGCTAAATCCATTGGTTGATAGGGAATTAAACGTTCAGACATAGACGCTTTCTATTGACTAGTTTCTTTAATATTGTTCTCAATCACGAACTTACCCCAAATACCGATTTGCTTGCCAATAAATTCACGTGCAGTTTCAGGGGAGCCGCCAACAATTTCAATTCCCTGGGATTTAAATTTCTCGGCAACGGCTGGAGTTTTCAAAGCCTTATTCAGAGCTTTATTCATCGCATCTACAATCGCAGGCGGGGTTTTTCCTGGAGCTAAGATTGCCCACCAAGCTGGGGCACTAAAACCAGGGAAACCACTTTCAGAAACCGTAGGTACATTAGGTAAACCTGGAACTCTTTTGGTAGTCGTAATTACTAAAGGAATGATGCTGCCACTCTCGATATGGGGTTTAACTAAAAACTCTGAGCCAATAGCCAACTGCACCTGACCTCCAAGAGCATCTTGCATTAAAGGACCGCCACCACGATAGGGAATGTGATTCCAATCAAAGCCAGCTTGCTTAGCAAGACGTGCCATTGCTAAGTGGCCTAAGCTACCAATGCCAATTGAGCCATAACTAAATTGTTTACCTGCCTTAGACATTTCTACAAGTTGTTTGAAGCTAGTGATACCTGAGTTCTTGCTTGCTACCAACACCATTGGTGAGGTACCCACCAGAATGACTGGCGCAATATCTTTAATCGTATCGTAGGGAAGTTTGTCTTTGAGACTTGGATTAACGCCATGAGTATCAAACACAACCGCAAAGGTATAGCCGTCGGCATCAGCTCGCGTCATTGCAGAAGTACCAATCACACCAGATGCGCCACCAATGTTTTCAACAATCACGTTTTGCTTTAATTCTGATTGCAAAGCGGGGGCGAAAACACGGGCTACTTGATCAACCGATCCACCGGGTGGAAATACCGCAATCAAACGAATGGGTTTTTGGCTTGGCCAAGTTCCTACTCCAGTAGTTTGGGCTACTGCTAAACTGCCCAATCCCAAGGTGGCCAGGCTTATAAATAGGGCTCTTTTGGCCATTTTGGCTAGATACAGCATGGATTGCCTCCTTTAAATAAGACCTCAAGATTACCACCCCTAAGACCTATTTGCTCGATAATGCACGGGTAGCTTGGAGAGAGGAAAAATGAAGTTGATTCTGAATATTGCCGCCTATTTATTCGTCAGCCTTGATGGTCTATCAGACTTGCGCACCAAAATGCTGAATGAATGTAATAACCGAGGACTGAAAGGCACCATTTTACTCACTGGCGAAGGCATCAACCTCTTTCTCGCTGGCAAAGAAATGGAGCTGCGCGGCTTTCTGGATTGGTTGCGTGCAGACTCTCGCTTTAAACCTCTCGAAGTAAAAGAAAGTTGGTCAGAAGATCAGCCGTTTAAAAAGATGTTGATTAAACTCAAAAATGAAATCATTCGCATGAATCACCCTGCGATTCGTCCTGAAGAAGGCCGCGCAAATTTCATTAAACCTCAGAAGTTACGAGAGTGGCTTGATCGTGGCACCGATGACTTAGGTCGCCCTGTAGTCATGGTAGATACACGCAATGCATTTGAAGTTGACTATGGTACTTTTGAAAATGCTCTGCACTTTAATATCGAAAAGTTTACAGAATTCCCGAAGGCGATTGCTGCACACAAAGAAGCACTTGCAGATAAAACGCTAGTGAGTTTTTGCACTGGCGGAATTCGTTGTGAAAAATCAGGACTCTATATGCGTGAGATTGGTATGCAACATAGCTACCAACTCGAGGGTGGCATTCTTAAATATTTTGAAGAAGTTGGCTCAGCACACTACAAGGGTAGCTGTTTTGTCTTTGATGAGCGCGAAGCTCTTGAGCCCACTCTGGATTCCATCCCAATTGAGGAATCCATCAGAAAAAAACTCAAAGTGGGCTAAATAATTTAAGTTGATTTGCCAACCAAAGTCATATGCTCCACATGGGGTGGCTTTGCAAAGAAAGGTCCAACAATGGCGCGCCAATCCGCAAAGGATGCAGATCCCCGAAAATCGACTGTATGACTCTCTAAGGTGTCCCAGTAAATGAGTAATAAATAGCGCGCTGGTCTTTCTATGCTGTGATTTACCTTGTAACCCCTAAAACCCTTAGCCTTCGATATTACTGTCTCTACGCCCCGCAAAATAGCCTCCTCGAACTCCTTCTGCTTTGCCGGGTCAATTTCTATGTCGCAATGTTCCAAAATCATGCTATTTCCTCTATCCAAATAGATTTGTCATCAATAGTAAAATTACTCCGTAAGATTACATTAATTCATCACAATCATCTGGATTTAAAAAATGCCTAAAACAAGCAATCGGTCAATGCCGATTTTTTTATCTTTTATTGTCGCCATAGCTAGCCTGACGCTTAGTATCGGAGCTCAAGCTCAAAGCGCCACTGCTTACCCCGTAAAACCTATCAAACTCATAGCCCCAGTTGCTGCCGGTGGAGGTCTAGATAATATTGCTAGAGCTGTTGCAGAAAAACTCTCTCGCTCTCTAGGTCAAACAGTTGTAGTTGAGAATATGGGTGGTGGGGGTGGATCGATTGCCTCCCAAGCAACTGCTAAAGCGCCTGCTGATGGCTACACTCTGATGATCGCCTATGTCGGCACACATGGCACCAACCCTGCAGTTCGAAAACTTCCCTACGACGCCATCAAGGATTTCACGCCCATTGGCATGATTGGTGCTACGCCAAACGTTTTAGTCATTAACCCAGAACTACCGATTAAAAACTTTAAAGAATTTGTAGATTACGCCAAAAAGAATCCAGCAAAACTCAGTTACGGCTCAGCAGGCCCTGGCACTCTTACTCATCTTGGCATGGAGCAGTTGAAATTAGCTGCAGGGATATTCATGGTTCATGTGCCATATCGCGGTGTTGGCCCTGCTTATACAGACTTGTTAGCGGGGCAAACTCAAGCCATGTTCCCAACCCTGTTTGCAGCGCTGCCTTATATCAACTCAAATCGAGTCCGTGGCCTTGCTGTTACTGGAGCCAAGCGAAGTTCAGCAGCACCTACCATCCCCACATTTAAAGAGCTGGGTTATAGCGGTTTTGATGGACAGCAATGGTATGGCTTAGTTGGCCCAGCCAATCTGCCACCTGCCATCATTGCAAAATTAAATACAGAACTTAATCAGGTGCTTGCCTTGCCTGACTTCTCCGAAAAAATGACGAGTGAGGCTATGACACTCATGCCAATGACTCCATCCCAATTTAGCAATTACATCAAAGACGATATTGCGCGCTGGGCTAAAGTGGCTAAAGACCGCCATATTGAAATTGATTAAATCAATCTACACCTAACAACTGAATACTATTCACAGGAAATCATATGTCTCAAGCTATTGCCGCTGCAGCCGATCTAAACGCACCACCAGTCACTAAAATTCTGGCGGAGTTTGTTAGCTCCCATCCAAGTCAAGGGTGGACGCCTGAAGTTGATCATGAGGCTCATCGCACCTTCTTAAACTGGCTAGGCTGCGCTATTGGGGCTGCTAACCATGAAAGTGTTGAATCATCCTTGGCAGCTATTCGAGAATTTCAGCCCGCTGCTCAAGCTAGCATCTTGGGGCGGAAAGACAAAGTGGATATGGGTGGTGCCGCACTCATTAATGGTATTAGCTCGCACACATTTGACTTTGATGACACTCATCTCAAGACTGTGATTCATCCGGCAGGCCCAGTAGCCTCAGCTATCCTGGCATTGGGCGAACACACCAATGTCAGTGGTCGCCAAATGATTGACGCACTTGTCTTGGGTATTGATGTTGCATGCCGTGTTGGCAATGCCATGTATCCAGACCACTACCATCGTGGTTGGCATATTACTGGCTCTACTGGCATGTTAGGTTCTGCAGCTGCATGCTCACGCCTAATGGGTCTTGATCTTCAGAAAACCACTATGGCTTTAGGTATTGCAGCTTCACAACCAGTTGGTATGCGAGAACAGTTTGGCACGATGACTAAGCCTTTCCACCCAGGTGGTGCTGCACGCGCCGGTCAGCTCTCAGCACTCTTAGCTAAGCATGGCTTTACTGCGAGCACAAAAGCATTAGAAGCGGGTCGTGGCTATATGCAAACTGTATCTACTAAATGTGATTGGTCAGAAATTGATCGCGCCTTAGGTAAATCTTTTGAGATTTCATTAAATACTTACAAACCTTTTGCGTGTGGAATTGTGATTCATCCAGCAATAGATGCTTGCGCCCAATTGCGCGCCCAAGGCGTTAAGGCGGAAGATGTAGAGCGTATCGAATTACGCGCTCATCCCCTTGTTTTAGAACTCACTGGCAAGAAGACTCCTAAAGATGGTCTAGAAGGGAAGTTCAGCGTTTATCACGGTTGTGCTGTTGGCTTAATTTTTGGTCAAGCCGGTGAAGGTGAATATGCAGATGACATTGTTAATCGCGCAGATGTCGTAGCCTTACGCGCCAAGGTGAATGCGACGACAGATACATCGATCAGCGAGGCCTCTGTAGATGTCAAAGCCTTTTTGAAGAATGGCAAAGAAGTTCACATTTTTGTGAAGAACGCGATTGGCTCTGTAGAAAACCCTATGACAGATGCTAATTTAGAACAGAAGTTTACTAACCTAGCACAGCCAGTGATCGGCAAAGAAAAGACTAGCCAACTCATCTCTGAACTCTGGAAATTAGGCCAAGCATCCGATCTCAAAAAAATCCTGAGTCTTTGTACTCCAGATTAATTTATTAGAAAGTATTTGATATGGCTTCATTACCAAACATTGTCATCCTTGGAGATTACGAACAGGCT
Organism: Polynucleobacter nymphae; assembly: GCF_018882155.1. Lineage (GTDB taxonomy): Bacteria > Pseudomonadota > Gammaproteobacteria > Burkholderiales > Burkholderiaceae > Polynucleobacter > Polynucleobacter nymphae. Next base: position 69,180 of record NZ_JACVPA010000002.1, on the reverse strand, counting down.
TTACGTCGGTTTTCTGATTGGAATAAATTAGAGCAACGCGCAAATCTTACTTTCCATCACAAGCCTTTGCGTGATGAGCCTTTGTATGAAGCCGTCAAAGATGCTGATGCAATTGCGATCGTACGCGATCGCTCACCTTTTAATGAGGCCATGATTGCGCGCTTACCAAAGTTGAAATTTCTGATGTTTACTGGTGAGCGTAATGGCACCCTCGAAGCGTCTGCTTTAGTAGCACGTAATATCCCAATGGCATGCTCACCTGGTGGCCCCTCTAAAGAAACGACTGCAGAACTTACTTGGGCTTTAATTTTGGGGGCGTCTAAGCGTCTGATTGAACAAAATAAGCTGATCACTTCTGGTGGCTGGCGCGATCAACTCTCGGTTCTACCAATGCTCTCTGGAGAGCGCTTGGGTGTTATGGGGCTTGGCGCCATAGGCAGTCGCGTAGCTCGTGTAGGCGCAGCCTTTGGCATGGAAGTAGTGACCTGGAGTCCGCGCATGACACCCGAACGCGCTGCGGCTGAGAATGCTAAAGCTGTCAGCATGGAAGAGTTACTCAAAACTTCTAAGATTGTCACCATGCATCTCGTAGCAGGCCCTGGAACCAAGGGGCTTCTTAGTGAAGATCAATTGGCTTTCATGCGTCCCGACTCGATACTGGTAAATACCTCACGCTCTGCTTTGATCAACATGAGTGATCTGCAAAAAGCACTTGCTGCAGGTAGACCTGGGCAAGCTGCAGTTGACGTATTTGATATTGAGCCGCTGCCTGAAAACGATCCATTACGTAATACGCCCAATTTATTAGTGACGCCCCATTTAGGATTTATTGCTGAGCCAATTTTTGCAGCCTTTGCTAAGGGTATTACAGAAACTTTGGAGGCTTGGCTAGATCACAAACCAGCACCACACCCATTCAAGCCGCAATAAGTCCTCGTAAGTCCCACTCATTTTGAAAACGCTCACACCTAAGCAACTATTCTTAACCTTTAGCAAGATTGGGATGTCTGGTTTTGGGGGGGTCCTACCTTGGGCTCGGCGGACTTTAGTTGAGCGTGACAAAATTTTGACTTCGGAAGAATTCAGCGCCATCTTAGGAATTTGCCAAATTGTTCCGGGCCCCAATATTATGAATTTAGCTGTTTGTATTGGCTCTCGATTTGGTGGTGCAAGGGGTGCATTGGCTGCAACCCTTGGCTTATGTCTCGGACCCATTTCAATCGTATTATGTTTAGCCCTTTTATATGAACACTATAGTTATCTTGAAACTGTTCAGGGGCTACTTCGCGGCATTTCTGCAGTAGGTGTTGGCTTAATCGCTTCAACTGGTTTTAAGATGATGCGCGACGAGTTACGCTATCCGGCAATGTTTTTAGTGGTAGCGCTCACTATCATTGCTGCTACAGTATTTCATCTGGGCTTAGGCTACGTAGTGCTGCTAGTTGCCCCAATCGCAGTACTCTTAGCAAGAAAAAAGGCTCAGGCTCTATGAGTATTCTGCTTAGCCTATTCTTAAAACTCTCAGCCTTTTCGCTCATTGCCTTTGGTGGTGTAAACGCTTTATTGCCGGTCTTATTTGATCTTGCTGTTAATCAAGAGCATTGGATTGATGTCCAAACATTTTCTGATTACTTTGCAATAGCCCAGGCTGCGCCAGGACCTAACTTTATGACCGTCACCCTCATCGGCTGGCATATTTATGGTGTTCTTGGAGCGCTACTAGCAACATTTGCCGTATCTTGGCCATCATCTATTCTGGTTTACTACTTACAGCGCTTGATCACAGGAATGAAAAATCCCTTAAGCAAAAAAACAATTCAATATGCTGCGGCTGCCCTAGCGATTGGCTTAGTGCTCTCTTCTGCATTTCAAATCGCTTTGCAAATCAATCACAGTCAAGCTGCATATATCTTGACGATAGGAACAATCGCTATTACTCTCTTAACGCGTTGGCATCCACTTTATCTCATTGCAATTGGTGGAGCCTTAGGCGTCTTAGGTTTTATTTAATTTAAATTGAGGTATGGGTATGCAATGTATTCAAAAACTATTTATTTGTGCGCTTACTCTTGGATTAATCATCCCCAGTTCTTTTGCACAAAGTAACTACCCCAATAAACCGATTAACTTCATCGTGCCTTATGGCGCAGGTGGAGGTGCCGACTCTCGTAGCCGCCAGATCGCCCAGAAGATGAGTGTGATCCTAAAACAGCCCATCATCGTCGATAACAAACCTGGTGCTGGGGGTAATATCGGTACAGAATTTATTGCTAAGGCTGCGCCGGATGGTTACACCATTGGCATGGGCAACTTTGCGCCGATGGCAGTCAATAAAACCCTCTTTGGTAATTTACGTTATGACCCAGAAACAGACATTACTCCCATCGTATTAATTGAAAAGGGTCCATTGGTTTTAGTAGTCAACCCAAACTCGCCCTATAAAACAGTACAAGATATTGTGGCAGCTGCTAAAGCAAAACCAGGCACACTTACCTTCTCATCCGGCGGAATTGGTGGCAGTCATCAACTCTCTGCCGAACTCTTTGAGCAAAATGCGGGCATCGAGATGATTCATGTGCCTTATAAGAGTGGCTCTGCAGGATTAACTGATTTGATGGCAGGTAATGTCACGATGATGTTTGACCAAATGTACTCAGCTATGCCCAGTATCAAAGCTGAAAAACTTCGCGCAATTGCAATTACCAGCAAAAAGCGCTCGCCTCTTCTGCCCAATATTCCAAGTTTCTCTGAAATTGGCTATCCAAAGGTTGAGGTATTAAATTGGCAGGGACTGATCGCACCCAAAGGAACGCCTAAGGCAATTATTGATCAATTAAATGCTGCGGCGAATGAAGCTTTAAAAGATCCGGTATTGCGAGAGCTCATGCTCTCACAAGGAAATGAAATTGGTGGTGGTACCCCAGCAGAGTTTGCGGCGCTGATAAAATCAGAATCTACAAAGTGGAGCGCTGTTGTTAAAACAGCCAATATCAAGCCAGAGTAAATGGCTTGATATTTACTTCAAGGCTTGATAAGTGAGAATGCCTAAGAAGGTGAGAGTTAGCGAGCCAATCAAGTGAAGTAAGGCCGTGCCTAGTGCCCAAGTCAATTCTCCACGCTGTATGAGGGTAATGACCTCAGCAGAAAAACTCGAGAAGGTGGTCAAGCCACCCAGAAAGCCAGTAATCACAAAAAGTTTCCACTCGGGAGAGAGGTTAGGATTATTACCAAAAAAGGCGATGGCAATACCGATTAGATAACCACCAAGCAAATTGGCAAGCAAAGTCCCTAAGGGGACCATTGATGCTGTACCTGCAGCTAGAAGATTAAACCCCGCCCTGAGCAAAGCACCGAAGCCTGCACCGAAGAAAATTGCAAAAATGGATAGCCACATAGTTAGTATTTATTGAATTGAAAAACTCAGCATGCTAATTGAACTCATCTCAATGCCGTCTGTGTAGACTGTCGCATGTTCACCCTCTTCTTGTAAAGCTAAAGTATATAAAGCAGGCCAGTAATGCTCTGCTGTAGGGATAGACATATTAGCGGCCTCACCATATTTTTCCCAATCAATCAAAGCTTCATGATGATTGATACGAATCTGGGCAATAAAGAAGTCATTAAATTCCTTTGCCCAAGGATAAGGTTCGGCACCCTCTTGCCAATGGATAGTTCGCAAATTGTGCACTACGTTGCCACTGGCCAGAATCAGAATATTTTCATCACGCAAAGGCCGTAATTGTTTAGCTAACTCGTAATGCTCGCGGGCTGACTTTGAGCCATCTAGACTCAACTGCACGACAGGCACATCAGCATTGGGGTACATATATTTGAGGACTGACCAAGCGCCATGATCAATGCCCCACTCATTCTCTTCCATCACGATGGGAACGTTAAGCAGCTCTTGCACACGATCTGCTAAAGCAGGACTACCAGGAGCTGAGTACTCTATCTCAAAGAGCTCTTGCGGAAAACCGCCGAAGTCATGAATCGTTTTAGGCTTAGGCATTGCAGTAACCCAAACACCTCGAGTAACCCAATGTGCAGAGATCACTAAGATTGCATCTGGGCGTTTTAATGATTTACCGAGAGCTGTCCATGCCGCTGTAAAACGGTTGGGCTCTATGGCATACATCGGACTACCATGGCCAGCAAATACTGCAGGTTGGCGATGGCTAGTCATGAACACTGGTTAACCGAATACGTAACCAGTATGAGCAGCAACTAAGGCAAACAAAATGGCCAAACTGGTAGCTGCGGCTAACATGACGACTAAGGTAATGATCTTTTTATTAATTTCTTCTTTTGATTCGTTATGCCATTCGTTCACGGTAAATTCCTTGTAGATACATTAGTTAGTAATGTAATTATCCACTATCGTCCGCGACCAGCCTTACGCATCATGCCTTTCCCACCACCAAAGCCGGCCTGAGGCCTTCCAGCTGGGCCAGATGGGCCCTTGGGTGCTGGCGGTCTAGCTGGGGGCTTGGCAACTACTGGCTTAGCCGGGGTTTTTGGGTCTGGTTTCTTATCTTCAGTCACTTTTAGCTCCTATGGATATCATATTGCCATGATTACTGACTATTCTATCCAAGCCGTCGCTATTAATGCGATTCCCCTGATTTTTGCTATCACCATTCACGAAGCAGCCCATGGCTATGCTGCCCGCAAGTTCGGGGATAACACCGCCTATATGCTGGGTAGAGTTAGCTTAAATCCTGCCAAACATATCGATCCTGTGGGCACTATTTTGATTCCACTGGCACTGATCTTAGCTGGATCACCCTTTTTAGTCGGCTATGCCAAGCCAGTACCAGTGAACTTTGGGCGCTTACGCAACCCCAGAATCGACTCCATTTGGGTAGCCTTAGCAGGCCCAGGATCCAACTTTATTCAGGCCCTAATCTGGGCGGTATTACTTATTGTTCTGCTGGGCTTTGGGATCGATGAAAAATTTTTAATCTCTATGGCGCAAGCAGGAATTCTGTGGAATCTAGGCTTATTAGTTTTCAACCTCTTCCCACTCCCACCATTAGATGGTGGCCGCATTCTTTCTAGCCTGCTGCCAACACGCCAATCGATTGCCTTAGGAAAACTGGAACCTTGGGGCTTTTTTATAGTCTTAGCGCTCGTTTTTACTGGAATCATCGGTAGTCTTTGGATGGAACCACTGATGGCTCTCTTTAAATCTCTGATTTACTTTCTAACACTCCCCCTGCAAATGCTCTTCTAGGTTAGCAGTCAGACAAAAGACCTTATTCTGGAGTATGCTAATTCTTAGTATGTAGCGCAGTAGCACCGCGGTAACACTTATATAACTATTCATTAGAGGTTTGACATGAAATTACACAAGATTGTTTTAGCAACTACTGCAACAGTCCTTGCTATTGGTGCAGGCTTTGCTTTTGCTCAATTCCAAAAACCGGAAGATGCCATTAAGTATCGCCAGAGCGCTTTTACTGTGATGGCCAACTCCTTTGGAAAAATTGGCGCAGTAGTAAAAGGTGAGGCACCTTTCAACAAAGATGAAGTAGCGAGGAATGCCGCTATTGTTGCAATGATGTCCACCTTGCCATGGCAAGCATTTGGTCCAGGTACTGAAGGTGGTAAAGCGCAATCTGAAATTTGGTCTGATAACGCGAAATTTAAAGCTGCTTCTGAAAAGATGCAATTAGCTGTCGTAGATCTGAATAAAGCGGCACAATCAGGCGACTTAGAAAGTATTAAGAAGGCCTTTAGTACTGCAGGAGCAAGTTGTAAGAATTGCCATGATGACTTTAAGAAGAAGTGATCAAGTAGCCCACCACTACTCCAATCAAGCTCAAGAGCACTAAAGCAAGACCGCGCTGTAAGGCACCGTCCTTGGACGCACGACCCAAGTCAGAAGGCAAGTAACTTGCTTCCTCGCTTGGGTTTATTTCTTGATCGCCACTGATCATTGGGGTAATCAGATCTTCACCTTTGAATTTCTGGTAATAGATGATGGCAGCAATATGAATGGTGATTAAGGCATAAATCAGTAAGTGATTCCATTCATGAACAACTGAAAGCGATGACACAGTTGAGTTTGAAACAAATTTTGCTAGAGGCCCCTGAAAGGCAATCTCGTCATCTGAGAATAAGCCAGTAACTACCTGAATACTCAAAACCAAAAGGAGTGCAAACACAGACATTGCCCCTAAGGGGTTATGTCCTAGAACTCGTGGCGCCTTACCTTGAAGATAATTCAGAATACTTTTGGGATTAGGAGCGAAGGAAGTAAAACGCGCATGCGTTGAGCCTATAAAACCCCAAACAATGCGGAAGATTAGTAAGGTCAATATGCTGTACCCAAAGTAAGCATGCCACTCTATAGCATTTTCGCCAAGATTGACGCTCACTAAGCTGCCAACAATACAGAGTACTAATAGCCAATGAAAGACGCGAATCGGCAAATCCCAAACGCGAATGATTTTCTTCATGTCTTCAGGATAAGGCAAAAAAATTACTTTTATTTGATCTGAGGCAAGTCTTTTTGGATAATTTTTAATCCTGCACGCAAAGCCTCTTGATAGCGCTCCCGTTCCACCTTCATCGTTTCAGCGGTCCATGGAAAAAATCCTTCGCCAGTCTTCATGCCGAACTTTCCACTGGCTACACGCTCACTCACGCACTTAGCAACATGAGGTGAATTATTTAAAGTAGGATAAATCTTCGCACCACCAGCAGCATGGATCTCAATCCCTGCATGATCTCGCTGCATTATCGGTCCGGCCGCAATATAACGAAAGCCAAAACCAAAACGCACTGCTTTATCAATATCCTCAAAACTGCAGACACCGTCATCAACCATTGAAAAAGCTTCGCGTAAGATAGCGTGCTGCAAACGATTAGCCAAAAAACCAGGTAAATCTTTTTTTACAACTACTGGAACCATGCCACATGCAGTCATCAACTTTGTCAAGCCTTCGCCTACCAATGGGGATGTCTTTGCTCCATAAACCACTTCTACACAGGGCACCAAATGAGCAGGCATAAAGAAATGCAAACCGATCATCCGTGCAGCAGTTTTTAAACCGTCGGCAATTTCACTAATTGGAAAGCTAGTGCTATTACTAGCTAATACCGCCTCAGGATTTGCATATTTTTCTAGCTTTGCAAATAATTCTTGTTTGATATCTATGCGCTCTGGCACACACTCAATTACCAGATCAATATCAGACCAATCTACTTCTTCAAGAGAGCCCGCCACACTCAATAAATGAATGCGATTCTCATAGCCCAGCTCAGTCATGGTGTTGGCAAAATAATCTGGCAGTAAGGCTCTACGCTCGGTAGTTGGTTCCACCACTTGCACAGCGCAGCCGCCGCGAGCACAGACTGCAGCAATGTCCCCGCCCATCGTGCCACCGCCGACGATCACTACCTTGGTTTCAGCTGGGGTAAACAACATCACACATTCTCCTAAAGGGACAGACTTTTACCTAAAAATGCACATACAATGGGGGTCATTATTCAATATAAAACATTGTGAGACATGATCCCCGTCAATTCGGTGCTACAGGTAGGCCATTTCCCTGAATTAATGCAGGCAGAAATCAATCGCCGCTTTACCCCCATTTACCATCCAGATCCTCAAGCTCCCGCACCTGCTGGAAGATTTGATGCTATCTTGCTGCGCTCCAATACTAAGCTACCTGAGGCTCTAGTCAAACAAATTCCCAGCATTCGTATGGTTGCCACCTGCGGGGTTGGATATGACAATCTACCTCTGGCGTACCTTAAAGAGCACGGCATCAAAGCTACCAATACCCCGGGCGTCCTCAATGATGCAGTCTGTGAACTGGCTATTGGCATGATGCTTGGCCTTCTTCGCCGCATTCCTGAATCCGAGGCCTTTCTCAAAAGCGGTGCCTGGTCAAAAACCCCTTTTAAGTTAGCGACTACTCTGGCTGGAAAGACTGTTGGTATTGTGGGTATGGGCCGTATTGGCCAAGATTTAGCCAAACGACTTGAGCCTTTCAAAGTTGAGATTGCCTATAGCGGCCCGAGCCCAAAACAGGTGCCCTACACCTACTATCGAGATATTAAAGATTTAGCTCGCAATAGCGATGTTCTCTTCTTAGCTTGTCCTGCCACTCCAGAGACCAACAAGATGGTTAATGCAGAAGTTTTGGAGGCTTTAGGACCCGCAGCTTTTTTAATCAATATTGCCCGTGGTAGCGTAGTAAATGAGGAGGCCCTTTTATATGCGCTGCAACATAAAAAGATTGCTGGTGCTGCTCTAGATGTTTTTGAGAATGAACCAAATCCCAATCCAGCCTTCTTAAGGTTGGATAATGTTTTACTAACACCTCATATAGGTAGTGCCACCACAGAAACACGGATAGCCATGACCAATTTAGCTGTAGATAATTTAGAAGCTTTTTTTGCACAACAACCACTTCTATCAGAAGTATCTAATTAAAACGGAGTCAGCATGACCATTTCTTTAATTCCATCCACCCTACCTGCAGTGTTATCTCCTGTATTAACACCGTTCAAAGCAGATGGCACTCCAGACGCACAAAAATTGCTCAAACAATGCAAATGGCTAGATGCAAATGGCGTTGGTCAGGCAATCTTTGGAACCAACTCCGAAGCAAATTCGATGTCTGCCACACAAAAGATGAATACGCTTACCGCGCTGATTGAAGGTGGTTTAAATCCAGAACATATGATGCCCGGTACTGGCTCGACTTCTGTCGAGAGCACTTATCGGATGACTGCCCATGCTGTAAGCCATAAGTGTGCGGGCGTATTAATGCTGCCACCCTTCTACTACAAAGATATTACCGATGATGGTCTGTTTGCCTACTTCTCTGAAGTAATTCAAAGGATGGGTAACTCAGCGTTGCAAGTTTATATTTACAACATACCCCCTGTCACCAAAATCAATTTAAGCCTTTCGTTGCTAGAACGCTTAATTAAAGAGTATCCAAAAACTGTTATTGGCATGAAAGATAGCTCTGGTGATTGGGAATACACAGAATCCGTTATTAAACTACTGGCTAGCTCAGGCTTCCGCGTATACGCCGGTAGTGAAACATTCCTCATGCGTACCTTACGTGCTGGTGGGGTTGGCTGTATTTCTGCAACCGCAAACGTCAATCCAAAAGCAATTGCTGATGTTGCAACGCACTGGAGAGAATCAGATGCCGATGAACGCCAAGCAGACCTAGATCGGTTGCGCAGTATTTTTGCCAAGTACCAAATGATTGCTGGGATGAAAACTGCTGTTGCCCATTTCAGTAAAGATCCTGAATGGTTAAGAGTACGCCCACCACTCATGCAATTGACTGCTGATCAACAAGCTAAATTATTGAGTGAACTTAAAGCGGCCAATTTCAGCATGCCAGGTCTTTAACTCGATTTATTACAAAATAATCAGGAGACAAAATGAAACTACTTAAAGTCATTATTCTTTCCCTCAGTTTCTTATGGGCAAGCGCACAAGCACAGAATATTTCGATTGCAACCGGTGGCACTGGCGGTGTTTATTACCCAATGGGTGGCGGCCTTGCTGCCATGCTATCTAACAAAGTACCAGGTATGTCAGCTACGGCTGAAGTTACTGGTGGCTCTGTAGATAACTTAAAACTCGTTGGTACTGGCAAACCTTACGTTGCCTTCTCAATGGCTGATGCTGCTAAAGACGCATCGGTTGGTGACGATAAATTCAAAGATAAACCAGTGGATCTAAGAGCCTTACTGATACTCTATCCAAACCTCATGCACGTAGCTACCGTTGAATCAACCGGCATTAAAACAATGAAGGATTTAAAAGGCAAACGTGTCAGTACAGGCGCGCCAGGAAGTGCCACTGAAGTCATGGCCTTTCGCTTGCTAGAGGCTGCAGGTCTAGATAAGGATAAAGATGTCAAGCGTGAGCGTTTAAGCGTTGCTGAATCTGTCAATGCGGTAAAGGATCGCAAGATTGATGCATTCTTCTGGGTAGGCGGCTTACCCACTGCAGCAGTGACTGATCTTGCAAACAGTCCTGGTATGAAAATTGTGATGGTAGATACTGCTGCTGAAGTTCCTGCTATGAATAAAAAATATGGCAACCTTTACTTCCCAACTGTGATTACAAAGCAAACTTACAGTGGTATGGCGAAAGATAACAACGTTGCAGCAGTTGCAAATCTTCTAGTTGTTAACGCTTCTATGCCTGATGCAGAGGCCTACAAAATCGTCAAGGCTATATTTGATAATCAACTTGAATTGGTCCGCTCACATGCTGAGTTCAGAAACATTAAATTAGAGAGCCAAAAAGCGAATGCAACACCAGTTGCTTATCATCCAGGTGCATTGAAGTATCTTAAAGAAAAGGGTGTCAAGGTAAATTAAGTTATATCGGGGTGAGTTAATCTCACCCCTTCTGTTTTAGTGCAGTGCATAAATATAAATATAGACAGGCTGGGACATGAATCAAAACGTGATTGACAACGAAACCCAAGAAAAATTAGATGCCTTCATTAAGCAAGAAGAGGGGGATTCTAATGATTACAAGGGTCTATTGGCCAAGTTCATCACCTTGGTTGCAGTCGGCATGTCTTTATTTCATCTTTATGCTGCCTACTCCATTGTTCCAACGCAGCAATTACGTGTAATCCACGTTGCCTTAGTTTTATTTTTAGTGTTCTTAAGCTTTCCTATTGCTGCTCGCTTTAAAAACAAGTTGATGTTGTGGGATGTTTTATTTGCCATAGGCTCAGTTGCTATCGCTTATTACATCCTGAGTGGTGGCGATGAATTTATGGACAGAAACACCGCGCCAAACTCTACTGACGTCATGGTAGGTATTTTCCTCATCCTACTCATACTAGAGAGCGTTAGAAGAACCAATGGCATGGTCTTAGTAACCGTTACCGTGCTCTTTTTACTTTACGCTTTCTTTGGCAACTACCTGCCTGCGCCATGGACACACAAAGGCTATGATCTCGATCGCCTAGTGGGTTATATGTATATGAGTCTAGAGGGTATCTATGGCACTGCAGTCGATGTCTCTGCAACTCTGATTATTCTTTTCACGATCTTTGGCGCATTCTTGCAATTTACTGGCGCTGGTAAATTCTTTATTGACTTTTCCTTTGCTGCAATGGGTGGCAAATCCTCAGGGGTTGGTAGAACTATTGTGCTGTCCTCATTCTTAATGGGTGGTCCATCTGGATCAGGTGTCGCAACTACTGTTACCGTAGGTTCAGTTGCCGCGCCCATGCTAGAGAAAGTGGGCTATGAAAAGAATGCTGCTGGCGGTCTCTTAGCTGCAGGGGGTCTTGGTGCCATCATCTCACCGCCAGTTTTGGGTGCTGCTGCATTCTTAATTGCAGACTTTCTCAAGATCTCTTATTTAGATGTGTTGCTGATGGCAACCATTCCAACCATTCTGTTCTATCTTGGTTTATTTGTAATGGTTGAGATTGATGTCCGTAAATACGGCATGAAGAATATTCATTTCGAAACAGCAGAAAGTGCTTGGTCACTTACAAAAAAATACTGGTTTCATTTCTTCTCCCTCATTTCAATTGTAGTATTCATGATGTATGGCTTCTCGCCTGTGATGTCGGTGTTTTGGGCAACCGTCGTATCTGCTTTCTCTAGCATGTTGCGTGAAGACACTGCAATCATTCCTTGGGCCTGGTTTAAGGGCAAGGAGCCTATTCTTTCAGGGCTTTATAACTCTAACCTGACTAAAGCACTTGCCTCAGGATCAACCGGTGTGTTGGCTATCGCTGCAACCTGTGCAGGCGCTGGTCTGATTGTTGGCACCGTGACCCTAACTGGTCTTGGTTTGAAATTTAGCTCCATTGTGATTCAGTATGCAGGTGGCTCACTATTACTTACCGCGATTTTCACTGCCTTAATTGTTTGGATTGTGGGTCTCGCAGTTCCAGTAACTGCGTCATACATTATTTGCGCAGTGATTGCAGCACCAGCATTAATCAATTTAGGTGTGCCAGCATTTGCAGCTCACATGTTTATCTTTTACTACGCCGTTCTCTCAGAGGTTTCTCCTCCAACAGCGCTCTCTCCATTTGCAGCTGCAGCGATTTGCAAAGGCAACCCCTATAAGACGACTTTGCAAACTTGGAAATATGTAGCTCCAGCGATTCTGGTGCCATTCATGTTTGTGTTAGACAAGTCCGGGGTCAGCCTACTATTGATGGGATCTAGTAGCGCCCTAGAACAAGCAGATTGGATGCAGATTGGCTGGATCTCATTTACTGCAGTGGTTGGCATTATCTGTTTAGCCGGTGGACTACAAGGCTGGTTTATTGAAAAAACCAAAATCTTTGAACGCGTCATCATGGTCGTCTCAGGAGTTGCTTTAGCTTATCCATCCAGTGAGGCTGACCTGATTGGCTTTATTGGGTTTGGTTTAGTGCTCATTACGCAAACACTGACCCATTTAAAGTTAAATCGCAAGCCCTCCTAATTAGGGATTTAGGTAATTTTTGTCCAGGCTGCTTTACCGGCATATTTTTTCACTGCAGCCTCATCGAACTCAAACCCTAATCCTGGTGTTTTATGCAAAATCAAATCACCGTTCTTAAAAGTCAGTTGCTTATTAATGAGCCTACGGAAATTGAGCACCTGATCATCTAGGAAGAACTCTACAAAACGGGCATTGGGTGTAGCAGCGACTAATGGTGCATGCAAATCATGCATCCAATGTGGGCAAACCGTGACGCCCTTCAAATCTGCATAGGCAGAGATCCTGCGCCACTCGGTAATGCCACCACAAACCGCTGCATCCGATTGGAGAATCCTTGCCCCACCCGCATCAATTAACTCCCTAAAGCGCCAGCGTCCAGCCTCCATTTCGCCAGTAGCAACATTGATCTTAGTTAGGCGGGCGAGAGCAGCATGTAAGTCAATCGCATCTGGTGAAAATGGCTCTTCAATCCAGTATGGGTTATAGGCTTCAAAACGGCGCACATACTCTAGTGCGGTTGGTAAATCACGCCATGCATTATTGGCGTCTAAAGTCAGTAAAATATCATCACCAATCGCTTTGCGAGCAGCCTTCACTCGAGCCTCTTCTTCAGCAGGTGATAAACGACCTACTTTCATCTTGACGGCTTTAAATCCCTGCTGAACATAAGACTCCATTTCCTTGCCAAGCTTGGCTGGAGTCTTGCCCTCAAGGTAATAGCCGCCACTTGCATATGCAGGGACTCGATCATCCACTACAGAGCCAAGGTACTGATGTAAAGGTAGGCCAACAGAGCGCGCATTGAGATCCCACAGTGCGGTATCTAAAATAGAGATGCCACGCATGACGGCGCCGGTACGCCCCTGAAGGATGGATTCGTTATACATCTCCATCCACAAACCTTCGCTACGATGACTGTTTTGCCCAATCAACTTTGACGCCAATAATTGCTCGACAGCAATTTTGGCAATATCACCGCCAGCACTGCCAACGTAACAAAAACCAATACCTTCATTGCCATCCTTACCACGAACCTTGACTAAGCAATAGTGGCGCTCAGAAACGGTGCGAGTAGAAAATGAAGTGACTTTATCTAAAGGTACTGCTACTGAAGCAACCTGAACGGATTCAATAATTGGCATCTGGACTCCTTATTTCAAAAAACGATTGTATCGATAATTTAAATGTGTGGCGTCAGCCTGAATAGGGAATAATTAAGATATTCAGCAATTAACCGGTGGATGGACTATGCGCAAAGTTGTCGTTATTGGAAGTGGCACCATGGGTGTAGGCATAGCAGCAGGATTTATAGCCTATGGGACCGATACCATTATTCTTGGGCGCACTCAAGAAAAGGCTGAAAAGTGCTTTGAGGCAATCCAAGCATGTGCCACCTCCATTAATCCTGAATGGCAAAAGCTTGGAGCAAGGCTTCTTGCCGGGAGCATTGCTGACTGGAATGACTGGCAAGATACTGTTTTGGTGATCGAAACTATTTCTGAGCGCTTAGATCTTAAAAAGGAGATCTTCGCCGATCTCGATCAAAGAGTCCCTTCACATATTCCGATTGGGAGCAATAGCTCGGGCTTTCCAATCAGTGATATCGCCGGCGATCTGAAGACTGCCCATCGCATGCTCAATACGCACTATTTCATGCCAGCACATATCGTGCCCCTAGTGGAAATTGTTTTAGGGAAGCACTCTGATCTAGTCTTAGCCAATCAGGTTTGCGAACTTTACCGAGCTCATGACAAAAAACCGGTGCTGGTAAAAAAAGATATCCCAGGATTTTTAGCTAATCGCATTCAGCATGCCTTGATGCGTGAAGCCCTCTCTTTGGTAGAAGATGGAATTGCTACTCCTGAAGATATCGATACTGCAGTGAGATTTAGTTTTGGCTTTCGTTATGCTGCCGTTGGTCCAATGACGCAAAAAGAAATCTCTGGATGGGAAGGTATGACCCTCGCTGCAGAACTGATATACCCCTCCCTATCGAATATCACAGCCCCACCAGCATGTATTAGCAACTTGGTTAAAAGTGGCAAAACTGGTATCAATAAAGGTGAAGGCTTTCGGAGTTGGAGCCCCGAAGAGGCGACCATTATCAAAAAGAATTACGAAGAGCGACTCAAAGCTGCATTTGCAGTACTGAAGGTCGCGCCAGACCAAGACTAAATTGAATTTGTTGCGCTACAACATAATTATCTGAGTGCCATCTCACATTATTAGATAATTACGTGGTGAATAAAAAAGTAACTTGTCGCTCGCTATTGCAAGGAGCACTCATTCTGATTGGATTTAGCTATCTTAGCCTGCTGCCTGGGCTTATACCAACAGCTAGCGCCCAAACGAACGAAACCCGTAAAAAGGTGACTGTTCGGAATACAAAACCAGTTGGCTTTAAAGATAATGCGACAAGAGGGACTTCAAAAAGCAATAGCCTGAATCCTGCACTATCCCAAAGTAAAGACCCTGATGAAGTAGATTTAGATAGCGCCAGTAATCTAGATTACCGAGTCGTTCAAGGTTGTCTACGACGTAATTTCAACGAGGACAATTTGCCTGCTAGCATCGGGATTGATAACCGTCAGCTTTCAGAGTTTTTCAAAGCTCAGACGAAACCATTCTTTAACCGTATGCGCGGAGATTGCATTCCGTACGCAGCTGCATTTGGTAGTCGCAATCGCTTTGACTCACTTAGTATTATGAATGGCCCTCTTCAAGATAGTAAAACAGAGGTATGGACATTCACACCGTCTGCATTCGGTGGATTCTTAATCCAACAAGACTATTTAAAGAATGAATCTAAGAATCTGACTGAATTACGAATTCCATTGCAGGATGTTTTATATGACCCCCGCAAGGTAGGGGACGTTCTGCCAGTTGAGTTGGTTTGGGAGTTAAATTCTCTTATTAAACAGATCTACCCAGAAGAAAATAGTGCATTAGAAAATACCAATAGCATTGTTCGTTTAATTGTGGACTTTGGTGATCGGGAGAGATGGGCCCAAATCTGGGCTACTGAAATTATTGACCCAGTCAACAAAGAGGTATTTGCAAGCGCCTACTGGGTAGACCGTAACGACATCCCTGGTGGATTTTTTACTGGTACCGGGGAATCCCTCGAGCGTTCCTTTTGGACAAATCCACTAAGTTATCGCCGCATCTCACGAGGTGTTGGTAGCGTTCGTGCGTCCAGCAAGCGCCCAAGCGCTAATGCGTCTACCCCCCAAGCAGCACCGCCTAAGCAGCGCTATCGCACCCACATGGGTATTGATTATGCTGCCCCAAGCGGCACACCTATCTTTAGCGTAGCCAATGGCAGAGTCGCGCATATTGGCTATAGCGGTGCTTTTGGCAACCTGATTATCTTGGAACATCCTGGTAACTATCAGACCTACTATGCA
Organism: Polynucleobacter nymphae; assembly: GCF_018882155.1. Lineage (GTDB taxonomy): Bacteria > Pseudomonadota > Gammaproteobacteria > Burkholderiales > Burkholderiaceae > Polynucleobacter > Polynucleobacter nymphae. The sequence continues at coordinate 53,316 of NZ_JACVPA010000002.1, read as the reverse complement.
CACTTAAGTAACTACAACGTTGAGCTTGCAGTAGGCAATGAAGTGCGTCGTGGCTTTGAAATTGGTTATGTTGGGTCAACTGGAAGGTCAACTGGCCCACATCTCCATTTCGAACTCAGAAAGAATGGTGTGTATGTAGATCCGTATGCTTTAAAGACTCAGCTAGATTTATGGTCTATGCGAAACAATGAAAGTGGTCAGCTCACAAGAGAAATTCTTTTACTGGGAAGCCCCATCAATCCAAATTGATGGGGCTTTAGAAAAAATACTAGCCAAGAAATAACAATAGGGTCCACATGGACCCTATTTCTTTAAGCAAGCAAAGCTCCCTTAATCAACCAAGCACTAATACTGGCAACTTCGAGTGCACAATTACTTCATGGGTTTCGCTACCAAGCAACATACCTTTAATACCTGTGCGCTTATGCGAAGCCATCACGATCACATCAGCTTTTGATTTTTTAGCGCCGTCTAAAATACCTTCGGATAAATTAGAATTGGAGATATGTAGTGTTTTAGCTTTGCTAGCTGCACCAAGTGCAGCGGTAGATTTTTTAAATACATCTTTTGCATAGGCTTCGCAAGCCTTCTGATGATCCTTTTGAGTGATTCCATAGCCCATAGTGCTATCGGAGTACACCATTGGAGGTAAAGAGTCAGATACATATACCAAGGTCACAGCAGCGCCATCCGCTTTTGCAAGTTCAGCCACTTTCTTCAATGATTTTTTGCTGATATCTGAGCCATCGACTGGCACCAATAAATGCTTAAACATATTGACTCCCTTCAAATTGAACTACTGATCTATACTTTCCATAATATGCTTATTATTAGGCTATAACGGTTCAAAAGGAGACTTAATTGCTCAAGTATTTTGCCATCTACTCTTCACTTCTGATTACTATGATTGCAATCGATTTAGTTTGGCTCTTAGGTATAGCTAAAAGCCTTTATCGAGATGAAATGGGCGATTTGATGGCCAGTGAACCAAAGCTTATAGCAGGGCTCGCTTTCTACCTACTCTATGCATTAGGAGCAGTGATTTTCGTTGTCATTCCAGCCCTATCAAAACAGTCCTTGATATATGCACTGCAATATGGCGCCTTATTCGGGTTCTTCTGCTATATGACTTACGATCTCACCAATCTAGCTGTTGTGAGAGACTTTCCAACGCGACTGGCATTTATCGATATAGCATGGGGAAGTTTTGTTACCGCAATAGTTTCCAGTGTTGCTTATTGGGTTGGTGATCGTTTTTCTTAAATCGCTTTTATCACTTACCTTTACCCACCCAACCATTACGACGCTCATACAAGACAAATAGAACCCCCCATATCACTACAGCGCCATAAGCCCATACCCAAGCAATTTGTGAGGAACGAGATCCTGAAATATCTAATACAAAACCAAAGATTGCAGGGCCCAGCAGGCCACCACCAAACCCCATTAAAGAATGTAAGCCCATGGCTGCGCCTTTAATATTTTCTTGTGCGCTAACCACAAGACCTGCGGTTAATGTCGCAGAGTCAGCCATGATAGAAATAGCATGTCCAATTGCCAGAATCACAATTAACCACCATGATTGGCCTGTAGAACAAGCTAGCGCAACGCCCAAGACCGCACTAGTCAACATCACGATACAGACCCACTTTTGGCGCCCCACTCGTAGAGCAATCTCATTACCTAGGATAGATGCAGGTACGCCAAAGAAATTGACAATCCCAGCCAATGCGGTGGCTGCCAAGAAAAAGGATTCCCCAGACATGATGGTACAAAATGCAAAGAAGGCTACGAGCCAGCTTCTTGAGGCGAATAATTCTAGTGAGTGTGCGGTGTAGCCAAAAATAAATCCTGCTGCTTTTTTATCCTCTAATACTAATTTCCATTTGCCCAAAGGAAATATGTCATGCAAACGAATTTCTATTGGCCCCTTCCACTTCTCATTCTGCAAAGGAGGTATTAGAACTAAAACAATTAAAAATGCTGTCAACGGTCCAAGCGCAATAATGCCAAAGACATAATGCCAACCAAATGCACTTAAGATCCAGCCTGAACATAAATATGAAAATCCTGTGCCAATCCCAAAGAAAGCGGTATAAAACGCGATGTGACGGGTAATCTCACCAGACTGAATCCGATCAGACAAAATTTTGAGGCCAGGCATATAAGTACCAGCAAGACCAGCACCATTAATCGCCATAAAAAATAGAGCGGTCCAAAAGTTATATGCTAATAACCCCATGCCCAAGAGGCCTGATGTAGCAGACAGGCCACCGATCAAGTAGACCTTACGTGCATCCACTCGATCAGTCAGTGCAGTAGCCAAAGGGACGACCAACATATACCCAAAGAAAAATGCACTAGCAATTAGTCCAGACTGCAAATTAGTCAAATGCCACTCATCTTGCAAGGTAGTTAGCACCACAGCGTAGCAAGCAAAGCCCAATAAGGCACAGGTTTGTGCCATAAGCATAAGAGGGGTATAACCAGATGGTCTAAAGCGCATAAATTATCAGTAAAAACGTGGATTCATTCTACTCGCCCCCAGGTCAAAGACCCGCTACACTAATAGAAACAAGATGGAGATAGCATGAAAAATAAACGCCTTGCAGGTCATTTAATCCGAGTATGCACCGGACTATTGCTCACCTTTTCCTATGGCCTAGTCATGGCTGATAACTACCCCTCCAAACCAATTAGAGCCATAGTGCCATTTGCAGCAGGCAGTGCAACCGATCAAATCGGACGCGCTTTTGCTGCAAAAATGGCTGAATCCTTAGGTCAACCTGTTGTCATTGAGAACCGCCCAGGAGCAAACGGAATGATTGGCGCTGAAGTCGTCGCAAAATCTCCCGCAGACGGTTACACCCTTTTATTTGGGACAAACAGTACTAATGCGGCCCTCAAAAGTTTGGTGAAAAATCTTCCTTATAACCAAGATACCGCATTCACACCAATCGGCTACTTTGGTTCGGTGCCTCTGATCGTTGCTATCAATAATGATGTCCCCGCTAAATCTCTGAATGGATTTGTCTCGCTCGCAAAAGCGGATCCAGGAAAAATGACCTTTGCTTATGCAAGCACCTCTCAACGCGTTTCCTCAGAAATGATAGCTAGCGCAGCCGATATCAAAATGACTGGTGTTTCTTATAAGAGCGGCCCTAACGCTATGACTGATCTGATCGGTGGTCAAGTCAATATGTTCACTGCGGACTTTGCAGTCACATTGCCACAAGTGCAAGCAGGAAAAATTCGTGGTTTAGCAGTCACTTCACTAAAGCGCTCACCAGCCATTCCTGAATTACCAACGGTAAATGAGGCCCTTGGTATTAAGGGTTATGAATTAATCGCCTTCTTCGCAGCGTTTGGTCCTGCAGGCATGCCAACAGATGCTGTGATGAAGCTAAATAAAGCAATTAATGACGCCGCCAAATCCAAAGACTTGGTTGAGAAATTTTCGGCTATGGGTTTTGAATCTCAGCCTGGCACCCCAGAGGCTCTTGGTCAAAAAATCAAGCTAGAAACAGTCAAATGGGCTAAAGCCATCAAAGAAGCAGGAATGCAACCAGAGTAATGATTGATTTACTTTAGCCTACATCAATTTCCATTGCCAAGAGCCAATATGAAAGGCTCTTGCCATGGGAATCTAGATTTAAAGAGAGATTGACTCCGCCATCTAAAACATCATCAATCACAAAATTGAGGGCCTTTAGATTTTCTAGCTCATAACGCTTTACGGCGCTAGGCTTTCGAAAACTAAAATGGTCTTTCACCCTTTCTACAGTCAACTCTCTTAAAAGAATAGGAAAGTCTTCTACCCGATATGCAATCACACTAATATTAGAGCGATTACCTTTATCACCAGTTCTGGCGTGAGCAAGTTGATATAGGGGAATTTTTTTAGCCATCACACCAATTCCTTGGTATCAAAAAATTCATAGGAAGTCTGTATTAAATCTCGGGGAATCAAGCAGACTAAGGTAGTCAAGCGAGGCTTCAAGCTAGTTCGAACTCCACCTCCTCCTGCAGGGCCACAGGTATACAGTGCTGTCACTTCACGACATACCCTCATGGCTTGATGCTTATCCTGATTAGCAGTTGATATTCTCAAGCGAATATCCTCAAAGCCTATTGATGACTTAAATTGCGGACCCTCTCCAGCATCACTAGAAAATATACTTGAAGAGCCAATGTAATCAATGCGAAGAACTAAATCACTTAAGCGCTCACGGATAATTTGTGCAGCGAGTTGTGCTCTCTCATACGCGTGAAACCCAGCATAAGAAATTTCAGCCTCAGACAACCAGCCGCCATCAATACAAATATTAGCCTTCAAAGTATCTGGCTTCTGATGACCTATCACACCCGTTAATTCAACCCTATTACCTCCCGCATCATGTAGCTCAACTCGAGAGATGTCAGCAACTACGTCTGGAGTAAGGTATTGTGCTGGATCATGAATTTCATATAAAAGTTGCTCGGTCACCGTCATACGATTCACTAGTCCACCAGTATTAGATGGCTTTGTAATACAGATTTTTCCTTGAGCATTAAATTCCACAATTGGGAATCCGACTTGAGCTAAGTTAGGGACATCTTTTACTCCAGGATCAGCAAAGTAACCACCGGTTATCTGAGCCCCACACTCCAAAAGATGTCCAGCAATGGTGGCAGCCCCCAGAAAATTCCAATCGCTCCATTCTTTTTTGAAATGCGCCATCAGAGGACCTACTGTCAGAGCTGGGTCCGCAACACGTCCCGTAACAACGACTTGCGCTCCAGCATTTAATGCCTGCGCAATCTCCTGACCCCCTAAATACACATTTGCACTAACCAAGGCACTTTGTGTCAATGATTCTCGATCTGATGGAGAGAGAAAAGACTCTAGCTGGGAACGAAAATTTGGTGCAGATACATCATCTCCCTTAACTATAGCAATCTTAATATTCTGCAAACCTTTTTCTTGAGCAAGTTTGGCAATGAAGCGTGCAGCACCCTCAGGATTAGCGGCACCAAAATTTCCGACAATAGGGATTCCACCCTTAATGCAATCTACCAAAATAGGTTCAAGCATTTCTAAAAGCAGAGGTTCATAACCTAAGTCTGGATTCTGATGGCGCTCTAGTTGTGCAAGCGCCAAAGTTCTCTCAGCTAAACTCTCAAAAATTAAACAGGCTGGTCCACCGCATCTCAATAGCTCATCTACTAGTGGCCTGGCAACATCTGTGCGATCACCTGAAAACCCAGCGGCGCATGCTACACGGTAGATGTCATTCACAATGAAGATGGATCTTTATTGTTGACCACGATGTGGAGAATCTTGAAAGCCATTGGATCTATAGGTCAAAACCAAGGTATCGCGGTAGCCGTAATTGCCAAGAGGCTGAATTGGGGTGGATTCATGAATCATCCGCTCATCATTCATGAGCAATAGAGACCAAGGTTGAGCTAAGGTAAAGCGCAATCCAGCCGAACCAGTTGCATCAAATATTCTGGTTTCTCCACCCTTAATACCCACGCGGTCTAATAAAAATACTGCTACAAAATCCACGCCATCACGGTGTGCGCCCTCTGGTGTTGGTCGACCAATACCGTCAGTAGTATCAATCCGGAATTGGTGTGCCTCAACAAACCAAGTAGTCACTGGTTTTAAACCACTCAAGATTTGAGAGAGGCCTATCAATACAGATTGCCAGGCTGGATCATTTAATAAAGTAGCTTGAATAGGCTCAAACCAACGCTCGATTCCACCATGCAGAGCGTTGTAATCAACTGACTGCCAGTGAGCGCGATGGGGTACTAAATTCAGATGGTCGCCTTTAATCTCATAACTAGCATGACGACGAAAACGGTAACGCCCACCATCCTTCAAATATGGATCACGCGGTAAGCCTTTCCAGAACTGAGTTAAGTTCTGCAAATTGACCAAGCTTACCTTACATAATTGCGCAACAGTCTCAGCCGATGCCACAACATACCCCTGAGAACGCAAAGTCTCTGCTAGCCCTTTAGCTGGCGTCAGTAGTGGTGTTAATACTGCATTAGTCATAAGCTGATTTTATGGGCAATCGGTAGGGCAGTGTTAATCGAGCTGTGCACCAGATGCTTTCACAATTTTTGCCCATTTAAGCAACTCTTCCTTCAGTAAGGCACCTAGCTTTGTAGGCGGAACTGGATTGAGATCTAAGCCCTGCGCAATCAATTTCTCACGGACATCAGCCCTTGCCATAACCTTATCCATGGCAACTTGATTTTTCTTAATCACATCAGCACTCACACCAATAGGAGCAAAGATTGCAACCCAAACCTCACCCACACAATCAGGATAGGTTTCTGCAATTGTTGGGATTTCTGGGGCTGCACTAGAACGCTTAGCGGAGCTAATCGCAATCGCCTGTAGCTTACCTGTTTTGATGTAATTGATTGCTGAGGGTAGACTTGCAAAAGCCAATGGAACCTGACCACCTAAGACATCATTAATTGCAGGCGCAACACCTTTGTAAGGAATATGCTGCATCTCAATACCAGCGCTAGCATTTAACATCGCTCCAAGTAAGTGACTAACAGTGCCATTACCAGCAGAAGCATAGGAAAGCTCGCCGGGTTTCTTTTTTGCTGCAGCAACAACGTCAGCTAGTGTTTTATATGGAGATCCTGGCGGGGAAACTAATAAATATGGTGTGGCACCAATGTAATACAGCGGTACAAAATCATTTACTGGATCAAATCCTGGATTCTTATAGAGAGAGGGATTAATGGCTTGTGCACTATTTATGGTCAACAGTAAGGTATAGCCATCTTTAGCAGAACGCGCCACACTCTGCGTGCCAATATTACCGCCTGCACCAGGTCGATTTTCAACAACGACAGAGCTGCCAATTGCCTCCCCAAAAGCTGGAGCAATTAAACGCCCAACAATATCATTTGTTCCGCCCGCGGCTTGTGGGACGACTAAGTTAATAGACTTATTAGGGTATGGCTGAGCCATGAGTTGAAAGGCTATTAAGCTGAAAATGAAGCCCAGAATATATTTGTAAGTACTTTTATTCATCATATTTTTCTCAATAATAGTTTTAAGCTACAGCTGCCTTTTGAGGTAGTTCATTGAAATCTCACTTGTTTTTTGCATTATGCCCCGCACACCAAAATAGGCAAATGATTGGCCTCCCAGTAGGCTAAAGAGTGCTTATTGACGCACTTGGTCAATCACTAGCCGAATATTGCCGACTCCGACCTTGACTGTTTGCACAGCTGAAATTAAATCTCCCACTTCTGGCTTTGCCATTCCTGTTTTAGAAATTCTGACCTCGATTGAGGCTTCGGATAATTGGGAGAGTGGTGCACTTGGGTTCATTGCCAAAGCATCCGTTAAAGAGAAATCCATCGGAAACTCTGAGACAGATGTCTTTAGCACTGCTACTGGCATGCGTTCACCTGGTTTGCGCGCAATCACCATCACAATATCGCCAGATTTCACTTTCGACTTTAAATCGGGTGATATCTCAATCTTGCCAGTGATACCTTTCGTGCTTATGTTAGCTTTGGCTGAAAGGCCACCTTTAGCACGCGCATCAGCAATAGATGCCTCTATTGAACGTGCGTCTTCAGTTCCTGGCGGTAATTGTTGTGCAAGCTTTTCCCAAGTCTGGACTGCAGCCTTGTAATTACTCGCTGCATAAGAAGCCGTACCAGAAAGCCACAAAGCCATCAAATTATTAGGGTCTAACTTTAAGGCTTGATTAATGAGCAGCAGTGGTTTACCAGTAAAACTTCCATTGGCATTAGAAGCCAATACGTCTGCATAGTCAGCCAAGAGCTGTGGGTCAGAGTCAATAAAATTTCCAGCGCGCTCATATGCTTTTGCAGCTTCTTCATTGCGCCCTAAGATGCGATAGGAACGAGCTAACATGACCCAACCCTGCAAATTAGTCGGGTCCTTTTCCATCTTTGCTGCAAACTCAGCAACCATTTTTTCGACACCTTCTTGTGTCATAGGTTGCTGAGCATTCTTTTCAGCAATGCGAGTGGCATCACCCAATGCAAAATAGAATCCTGCTGAAAGTACTGTAATAAATATACACAGCCCAATCACAGTAATCTTGCTTGAACCCATGACAGAGCGGTCATCCTCTTCATTGGTATCCTGGAATAGGCGTTGACGCATTTCAGCATGAGCAATTTCATAATCAGCACTATTCATAGAGCCTGCTGTCCGCTCCGCCTCTAATTTTTCGAGCTCTTCACGATAAATAGCGGCATTCATTTGGCGACGAGAAGTTGCCTCTACTTTTGGTGGAAAAATAAATGGACGTAAGAGTAGAACGAGAACCAGAGATAGCAATAAGAAGGCGGGAATTAGAAAACTAGTCATAGAGCCTCCGTACCATTCTTATTATTGAGCAAAGCATCAATCCTTTTATTGTCATCATCTGACAATGCAATATTAGTTACAGCATTATTTCTGCGGCGCAAATAAGTCAACAGACCCGCTATGCCAATTAAAAGAATGATGAAGGGACCAATCCAAAGCAACCAAGTAATTGGTTTGACGGGTGGACGATAGAGCACAAAATCTCCATAGCGCTCCACCATGAAGCTTCTAATTTGATCATCGCTCTTACCCTCTTTAATGAGAGTGCGAATTTCTCGGCGCAGGTCATTAGCTAAATCAGAACGTGATCCAGCCAACGATTCATTCTGACAAACTAAACAACGCATTTCTTCAGAGATAATAATTAGGCGCTGTTCGATCACAGGATCATCGGCCAACGGCGCCGCATCTTTGGCAAACGATGAGCTAAAGCTAAATACACAGAGAGCAATCAAAAGAATTGACTTCATGATTTCTGAAGCTCGCTAATCAATGGATAGATCTTTTGATTCAGTATGTTCATCGTAATGGGGCCAATATGTTTAAAGCGAATCATGCCTGCTTTATCAATCACATAGGTTTCGGGTACACCATAGACCCCATAATCAATTCCAACACGCCCATTCACATCAAAAGCCGATAGCAAATAAGGATTGCCCTGCTTCGCTAACATAGCAAGGGCATCTTCACGCTTATCCTTGTAGTCCAAACCAATCACAGGCGCTACCTTTGACTTAGCAAGCTCCACAAGCACTGGGTGCTCTTCACGGCAAGCGACACACCAAGATGCCCAGACATTCAATATCCAAACCTGCCCCTTCATGCTTGCAGGTGAAAAAGTCTGGTTGGTCTCTGATAACTGTGGAATTTCAAATGCGGGTGCTGGCTTATTAATTAATGGCGAGGGAATTTCTTGTGGATCGCGATTTAAACCCATCGCTAGGAAGACAACCAAGATGACAAATAGCACCAAGGGAATTAAAAACTTTAGCTTCATTGGGCTTGTCTTTTCAATTTGATGCGATAGCGTTTATCAGAAATCGACAATATTCCACCCAGAGCCATCAATAAGCAGCCGCCCCAGATCCAATCCACAAAGGGCTTGTAGTACACGCGCACTGCCCATGATCTATCAGGTAGCACTTCCCCAAGAGAAACATAGATATCTCGTGTTAGGCCCACATCAATAGCAGCCTCAGTCATTGGCATGCTTGATGAAAAATAATTACGCTTCTCTGGATATAGCGTTGCCTCAGGATTACCATTCTTGCTTAACAAGAAAGTCCCGCGCATCGCCTGGTAGTTTGGTCCTGGCACTACATTGACATCTTGTAGCTGAATTTGGTATCCGCCCACTGAAACAGTCTCACCAGCAGCCATGCGCACATCTTTTTCTTCTTGATAAGCGCCAACCATCGTGACGCCAATCACAAACACAGCAATACCCAAATGAGCTACTTGCATCCCTATAAATGAGCGGGTTGGCTTACCTACTTTAGCTTGACGAATAATCTGCAAGCAACCAGAAGCAATGACCCAAAAAGCCAGCAAGAAGCCAAGGCCTGCTAACCAGGTGAACTCACCCATCATCAAAGGAATACTGATACCAGCAACTACTGCAGCGAGGCCTGCAAGCCATAAGCGCTTGATCACCGCCAGAAGATGAGAGCTTTTCCAATTAGCCCAAGGGCCAATTCCCATTAGCACCAATAAAGGCGCCATGATGGGTACAAATACACTATTAAAATAAGGGGGCCCGACGGAGATTTTTCCTAAATGAAGAGCATCAATTAATAAGGGGTACAAAGTCCCGAGCAATACTGAGCCAGCAGAAACAACCAAGAAGACGTTACCCAAAAGAATAAAAGTTTCTCTTGAGCTCAAGCTAAATTTACCGCCAAGAGAACTCTTAGACGCACGCCATGCATAAAGAATTAGCGAAGATCCAACCACGAGAACCAAAAAGATCAAAATAAAAATACCGCGCCTTGGATCAGTAGCAAAGGCATGGACTGATGTCAGCACGCCGGAGCGTACTAAGAAGGTTCCCAAGAGGGATAAAGAAAAAGCAGTAATTGCTAACAAAACAGTCCAGCTCTTAAAGCCACCACGCTTTTCTGTAACCGCTAATGAATGTAAGAGCGCTGTACCGACCAACCAAGGTATGAAAGATGCATTCTCAACAGGATCCCAGAACCACCAACCACCCCAACCCAGTTCGTAGTAAGCCCACCAAGAACCTAGCGCAATTCCGAGTGTTAAAAATACCCAGGCAGCTGTGGTCCAAGGACGTGACCAGCGAGCCCATGCAGCGTCCAATCTTCCTGATAATAAAGATGCAATCGCAAAAGCAAAGGCTACTGAGAAGCCAACATAGCCCATGTACAACATCGGCGGATGGAAGACTAAGCCAGGATCTTGTAACAGTGGATTTAAAGACCGGCCATCTTGCGCGGCTGGCAGCAAGCGCATAAATGGATTTGAAGTTGTCAGAATAAAAAGTAGGAGCCCACTCATTACTAAACCTAAAACACCAATGACTCTAGCGACCATAAACTCATCTAAAGCTTTAGAGAGTTGGGAAACCAAAATGGTCCAGGTACTTAATAAGAACACCCACAAAAGCAATGAGCCCTCATGCCCACCCCATACGGCGCCTAAACGATAGACAACAGGCATCTGAGAATTAGAATGCTCAGCGACATAAAGCACAGAAAAGTCATTGCTATAAAAACTCCAAGCCAAGATTACAAAAGTAGTGGCAAGTAATAAGAAAACAGTTTGAGTGGCAGGTCTTGCCAACATCAACCACTCTCGACGGCCTTGATGTGCACCCACTAATGGAAGTACCCCCTGAATGAGGGCAACACAAAGTGCCAGAATGAGTGCGTAATGCCCAAATTCAGGAATCATTTATTGTTTCCATTTTTCTGGGCTTGCTCTAAAGCATGTTTAGCCTCTGGTGGCATGTAGTTCTCATCATGTTTAGCGAGTACTTCACTGGCAATAAATTCTCCATTAGCATTCATACGACCTTGAATCACAGCACCCTTACCTTCTTTAAATAAATCTGGAAGAATGCCTGTGTACGCAACGGGAATATCTTTGACGAGATCGGTAATGACAAAATGCACCGTCAAACCATCACGTCTTAAGGATTCATCTTTCACCATACCGCCAATCCGAAAGGCTTGATCCTTCGGCGCCTTACCTGCAGCCACTTCACTAGGGGTGACATACAAAGCAATATTGCTATTCAGTGCATTCAGAATTAGTAGGGCAGCAACCCCAATCACTGCTAACGCAGCAATAATAATTAATGCACGTTTATATCTAGGCTTCACTGACTACTTTCTCTATCAAACTGCTCAGCTAGTTGCTCCTGCTTGAGTCTTCGTACAATTGCCTTAAAGCGAGCGCGTACTACTAAAGGCTCAAGCAATAAAACCAACGCGCAAGCGCCAAAACTACTCCATACGTATAGAGCATAGCCACCCATTGCGAAAAATTCTGCAGGACTATTCCACATTAACTCTTTACCTCGCTCAATTGTCTCACCCAATCGGTATGCGCTTCACGCTCCAGAATAATTGCTCGAACTCGCATCAAACCCACTGCAATGGAGTACATCCAGAAGCACAAAGCCATTAGAAGCATTCCCCATAGCATGGTCTGCGCCATCGCAGGTGCTTTTGTCAATGAAACTGAAGCGCCTTGATGTAATGTATTCCACCATTTCACTGAAAAATAAATAATGGGCACATTCACTACTCCTACTAAAGCGAGAATGGCGCCTGCTTTATCTGCACGACGACGGTTATCAATCGATGCCTGTAAAGCGATAAAGCCTAAATAGAGAAAGAGCAAAATTAATTCGGAAGTAAGGCGCGCATCCCAAACCCACCAAGCACCCCACATGGGTTTACCCCAAAATGCTCCAGTCCACAAAGATAAAAAAGCCATCCATGCGCCTACTGGAGCTAAGGCTTGAGCCATCATCGCTGATAAGCGGGTGTTAAAAACCAAACCGAGCCCAGCCCATGCTGCCATGACAAGATAAAGAAACATCGACATCCATGAAGCAGGCACATGGACAAAAATAATGCGATAACCCTGGCCCTGAACTGCATCTACTGGAGCAACAAAAAAGCTTACCCATAAGCCGGCCAAACCAAATACAACAGCAAGGACCCAGAAAATAGGAATGAGTTTGCCAGCGACCGGATAAAAGGTGCTCGGGCTTGATAAGCTAAACCAATTCACTAAGCGGTTATTAGAAAAAGAGGGGTTATTTACTTGATTCATTCAATCGCAATCTTTACAGCTACAGCACTTACCCAAGGTACAAATGCTAAAGCCAAAATCAATAAAGCGCCGAGTATGGAGAAATGGCCAGATGCATCTAAGCCAACGCTATTTGCATATACAGCGCCAGCACCAAATATCAATACCGGAATATACAAAGGCAAAATTAGCAAGCTCATCAACACACTGCCGCCCCGAACACCAAGGGTTAAAGCTGCACCAATGGAGCCTAACAAGGATAGTACTGGAGTTCCTAGCAAAAGAGTGGCCATCAATACATATAAAGAACTCGCGTCCAAATCAAATTGAATACCGATCACCGGGGCTAACACCACCAAAGGTAGGCCACAAACAATCCAGTGGGCAATGATTTTTCCTGTCACCAATAAAACCATCGGTTGCGGAGATAAAGCCAACTGTTCTAGAGCACCATCCTGATAATCTGCTGCGAACATTCGATGTAAGCCTAATAAAGTAGACAGTAAAGCAGCGACCCAAATAACGCCGGGGGCAATTTTGCGCAGCAAGGCGGCATCAGCACCAATGCCAAGCGGAAATAAACTGGTCACCACCACAAAGAAAAACAATGCAGTTAAGACTTCACTCTTGCGGCGCATGACCAAGAGCAAATCTCGATGAATGATTGCAAGCAAGGCTCTCATAGCTCTAGCACCTGCACATTCGGAATGCTAACCTCTTGATGACTGGTTAGTACCACAAGACCGCCAGCAGCAAGATGTTCAGCAATTAAATTCTGTAACTCATGAACTGCCTGAATATCCAAAGCGTTAAAAGGTTCATCCAAAATCCAGAGCTTGGCCTGACGAGTTGACATACGTGCCATCAGAATACGTCTCTTTTGTCCTGCAGATAAACAGTTAACGGGTAAATTTTCCCGACCACGCAAACCAAAGCGCGCTAAAGTAGTCAGCGCTTTTTCTTGTGAGAGAGAGACATCATCAAGCGTTGCATACATCTGCAAATTTTCTAAAGCAGTGAGATCTTCCTTTAAAGCATCTCTGTGTCCTAAAAATAAGAGCTCGCGATGATAGGCCATAGGATCAAGCGCAATAGATTGATCGCCCCAAAGCACTTCACCAGACTCTGGTTTTGATATGCCTGTTAAGAGGCGCAATAGACTAGTTTTACCCACCCCATTTTCACCGCGAATGTGTAAACAATTTCCGGATGCAACCCGCAAATGAAGGTTAGTAAATAGTTCTCTTTCGCCACGAACGCAACGAAGTCCACGGGCTTCGAGCACCAAGGCAGGGTTACTAGAGGTCGAGGAAATATTGGTTGTCATGTCAGGCTGTGGCTTGAATCAAACCACCGCATACATTGTCCAAGAGCCCTTAGGGGCTGTCAAACAAGCAGAAATGGATTTTTGGGAATAATCCCTTTTAATTCAGGTGCTTAGATGATTATAAGCGGAGTCAAGAGGAAATGCCCTACGATGCCTTGGGTCTATTCCGGTTTGATGCCGGCAGTTTTAATGATCTTGCCCCAGCGCGCTGACTCTTTCTTCTGAAAAGCACCAAAAGCCTCGGGGCTCATAGCGTAATACTTAGCCCCCTCAGACTCCAACTTTTTCTGAACAGAGGATTGCTGCATGATTTTACTAACCTCAGCATGCAACTTTTTCACAATAGATGGGGGAGTCCCGGCTGGTGCAAATAGGCCAATCCAATTTTTAACATCAAAACCAGGAAGTGTTTCACTAATACTAGGCAGATCTGGCATCGATGGATCCCTAGTTGCACCTGTTACTGCCAAGCCACGCAATTTATCACTTTTCACATACGGAAGAATGGTGGGCATAGTCGCAAACATGACTTGCGTTTGTCCGCCAATTAAATCGGTAATGGCTAGTGCATTTCCTTTATAAGGAATATGGATCATATCCACTTTAGCTGTGAGGATAAAGAGTTCGCCTGCTAAGTGACTAGCCGTTCCAATTCCACCAGAGCCGTAAGCAACCTTACCTGGATTTGTCTTTAAATAAGCAATCAGCTCACTAACACTTTTTACTGGAAGATTGGGATTGACGGCTAATAAACCCTCAGCATCCAGCACGAACACAACTGGAATAAAATCCTTCAAGGGGTCATAGGGCATGCTTTTTACAAGATAGGGATTTACAGCATGCGTACCAATACTTCCCATGATGAGGGTGTAGCCATCAGCGGGAGATTTGGCTACAAAATCAGCTCCAATATTTCCGCCGCTACCAGTCTTATTCTCAACAATAACAGGCTGGCCATAAGCCTCGCTTAAACCCTGAGCAATAATCCTTGAAAAGCCATCTGCTATACCGCCCGTAGCGAATGGCGAGATGATCTTCATTTGACGATTTGGATACGTATCAGCCTGAGCAAAAGCACCTTGCTGACTCAATATAGCGATACCCACAATAAAAGATAGCGCAATTTTTTTCATCTTAAATAACCGAAGATTTTTTCGTAAGCGGCGCAACAGATAAGCCCTGCACTTGATATTGTTGAATTAAAGTTGCAACTAAACCAGTGCTAATAAACTCTTCTACACAAGTACTTAAAAATTCAATCGCCTCTAGATGAGACTTTTGTGTAGCAATCGCCTGCTGAATACCAGTGAACTGACCCTCAAGAATACGTGCACCCGGAATCTTTTGAGCGGCGCTCACTAGGCCTGTTTTGAGTCCGGCGAGAGCATCTAAGTTCTCACTAACAAATAACTCATTGCTAGCTTGGAGACTATCTGCATGTACCAAAGTAGCATGCTTAAGATTGCGCTGTAGCCAAAGATCGTAAGCGCTCTTAAAAAATGAGGCGATCCGAATCCCAGGCTGATCCACCTGGGATATATTCACAATAGATGAATTGGCAGGTACCAAGTAGCTAGCCTCCAGTTCCACATAAGCAGGTGTAAAGGTGACTCTTTTGGCGCGCGCTGGATCAGAGCCTACTAATGCAATTCCACACCTTCCATCGGCAGCCGAATTCACTACTTCATCCTGCGTTTCGCATCCCTGTAAATTCAGCTCGACACCTAAGCGCTTTGCAATAGCACGGCAAATATCAGGCGCAATACCAGTAGGCTCGCCGGTAGGAGATCTGCCAGTTACCAATAGAAAGTTGCCTAAATAAACTGTGGCGTTAAGAACGCCATCAGGGGCCAGTTGAGCTCTAACAGTAGGTGAAATGGAATTCACAAAATCCTATTCAATAAAAATCAGCGACAACTTAGAGCTGAACAGTTTCACCTTCGGTCATAGGAATAATTTTGATCTTACTCCCCTTCATGGCTTCTTGAAACTCTGCCAAAGTACCTTTTGTCATTGGATTGGAGTTGTAATGCATTGGAATAACCATCTTTGGTTTTACCCAAGTGCGCAATGCATATGCAGCATCATCTGGTGCCATTGTGAAATTGCCACCAATCGGAATCATCACGAGATCTGGCTTGTAATATTCACTGATAAATTTCATATCACTGAACAAGCCGGTATCCCCCATATGCCAAATCTTAAAGCCATTTTCTAATTCAATGATGTAGCCCACAGCCTCACCAGCAGGATGGGATTCATTCTTCTCAGTTGCAGGATTTTTCCAAAGAAGTAAAGAAGAATGGTCGGCTTGTACAGCGGTAACCTTAATTCCAGGCAAAGGAGTTTGACGACCCGTCTTATTAAAACGATGCGTTAAATCAGCAGGCAATACACCCAAAGTAATGAGTGGCGTCACCATATCTGCTGGCCCATAAAGCTTTGTATTATTCATCTTAGCTAAGGCAGGGGCATCACCAATATGATCGACGTGTGCATGGGTAACCATAAGTAAATCAATCGGTCCAATAGCAGCTAAATCATTTTTATATTGGGGTGGGGTCTTTGGGCCGCCAGTAATCCAGGGATCAATCAAAATAATCTTGCCACCTGGTGTCTTAATCCGAAATCCAGCCTGGCCAAGCCATAAGATTTCTGTCTTACCCTGCGCGCTACTAGTAGCTAAAGTCTGAGAATAGGCGAACCCAGTACTCAATAGCAAAGCTACCGAAGCTAAGAAAGTAGAAAATAAACTTCTCAATGAAATGCGATTCATGTACTGTCTCCCAAGATTTTTATATTGATACTTCAACTATAGTCAAAATTAAACAGGTGAAGCCTGGTACTACTAAGGAATCATGACAATAGCGCCAGAGACCTTTCTGCCTTCGGCCGCACGATGAGCATCAGCAGCTTGCTCTAAAGGGAACTTAGCGCCAATTTGAACCTTAACGTAACCCTTGGCAATCGCATCAAACACAGCCTTTGCATTCTCTTGTAGCAATGCATGTGTAGCGTTATGAGGAAATACAGAAGGTCTTGTTAAAAACAGACAGCCCTTCTTATTCAAAATCTCGGGCTGAATTTCAGGGGCAGGTCCTGAAGCAGCGCCAAACAAAGCTAAAGTTCCAAAAGGCGCAACGCAGTCCAATGAACCCATGAAGGTCGTTTTAGCAACAGAGTCATAAACTACATTTGCCTTTTTACCGCCAGTTGCTTTTAAGAATTCTTCAACCCAATTTGGCTGCGAGTAATCAACTACCGCATCACACCCTGCTTCTTTAGCTACAGCTACTTTGGCTTGTGAACCAACGCTACCAACAACAAATGCGCCAAGTGCTTTTGCCCAGCCAGCCAAAATTTGGCCAACGCCACCAGCAGCGGCATGCACTAAAACAATATCGCCTGCTTTTACTTTGTAGGTTTTTTGAATAAGGTACTGAGCAGTCATCGCTTTAAAGAACACTGCTGCTGCAACTTCATCAGAAACATTACTTGGCACTGGCACTAACTTATCAGCAGCAACATTACGGGCACTTGCATAAGCTCCGATGCCGGCATTCATATACATCACACGATCACCAACTTTGAGGCCTGCCACACCATCACCTAAAGCCTCAACTACGCCCACAGCTTCATGACCAAGACCCGTCGGTAGATCGAGTGGGTAATATCCTGAGCGCTGATAAATATCAATGAAATTAAAACCAATGGCAGTCTGGCGAATTTGTACCTCACCTTTACCTGGAGGAGGTAATTCTTTATCAATCACCTTAATGACATCGGCACTACCCAATTCGGAAAGACTAACTACTCGAGCTTTTGTCACGTGTTACCTTATTTATTATTGTTAAATAGAAAAAATATCATACAGTAAGAGCATCTTCTTCAACCACAGCCCAAGTACTGTCCCCTAACTTCTTTACCGCCATAGAATAAGTCCACGCATCTGGAATGCCACAACTCCAGTCTTTCGGTCCATTCTGAATCAACAGATTGATTGCGTTTCTGCTGTCGTAATATAGGTGATAAATTTTTCCATGAATTGGATTAAAACCAAATTTCGCGCTATGCACCATCTCAGTAGCATCGAGCCTTGCCTGCAGAGCCCGTGCTTGTTTCATTAAAACCTCTGCCTGCTCCATGATGCGCTCATACTCTTGCTTTGCATTTTGGCGCGCAACATTTACTGCCTTGTCTTTTTCTTCAACTACCTTAATAGGAGCAAATACAGGGGCTCCAACTTCCATTGGATATTCAATCCCGGCATGTCTAGCTGGATCGGTATCTTCTATTCTCATTAAAACCCCTGCATATCCTAAAGTGATAACTTACTTAATCAAGCCACAAGCAATTCGGGGGCCTGAATTACCAGCCGGCTGAGACTTATAGTCATCAGGATCTCGATGCACTACAACCGAGCGACCTACAACTCCAGTCGGGCCTGTATTGACAGCAAAACCATGCATTGTGGCTGTGTAAGTAGCATTACCATTCGCATCTGACTTAATGTTCGGCATATCGCCAGCATGGTTCATGCCACTATTGGGCATCCCATGGGCTTTGGTATCAGGATTAAAGTGGCCACCCGCACTAGTAGCATCGGGCGCAGAGCAATCCCCTTTTTCATGCACATGAAAACCTTGCTCAGAATTTGGCTTTAATCCAGCAAATTTTCCGTTGACTAAAACATTGCTACCTTGCCAGGTAAAAGTCACTTCACCTGTTGCTTTAGATCCAGATCTAGAATCTAAAGTCGCACTCGCTTTTTGACCTGTGCCCTGCTCCATGGATTGGCAAGCAACCAAGGTTAAAAGTCCTGCTACAGATAAACCAATCGCTACCTTCTTTAATTTTGTGCTCATACTAGTCTCCATGGGTTTTAAAGTTTTCTAGGTGTACTATCAGCGCCTTATATATTGCCTCACAGAAAGTGTGACACAAAATCGGGGCGTCTGCTTAGCGCTTATAAAAGCTCAAGGTGACCTCCCCAAGCTCTATGCCAAACTTGCTCATTTTGGCCTTATTGAGCATGACCTTTGGACTTACAAGGTACATCCAGTCATTAAATTGCATGTGGTAAATCGTACCGTCTACTGGCAAGGCTAGGGTATAAGTCCAATTCAGAGCATTACCCGCTAAATCACCTTGCGCAACACCTATGACATCATCCGCCCTACCAATGTATTTTCCTGGAGATTGCTCAGTCAAGGTCCAAATACGTTTTTGCTTAGTCCCATCGGAATAATCAAAGCTCTCATCTAGAGTGCCAACTTTCTTACCATCAACTACTTTCCAGTCTGCTTTGATAAGCACTGTAAACCGCTTCTTTACCTCGCCACTGCGGTCTGTGAAGATTCCGTATGCATCAATCGTCCCTGAAAAATACTCACTGAGATCTAATGCAGGTTTCTCATTTGCATACTGCTGGACCTGAGGACCCGAACAGGCAAGTAAAAACAGTGCACAAGCGATTGTTGCGAGAAACCTCAGGGGGAAATATTGATTCACTTAACAAGCCTCATTAAAAAGTGGTGGTGGACAACCTTGACCTAGCAATTCATTTCGCAACTTTGGTGCGCTCGTTTTAGGATCTAGCCAAATGCCAAAGAAAGCCTTTGAAAATTCTACGCCAGTAATTTGAGCGATACGTTTGCCATCATGATAAAAAATGGTTCCCTGCTTTGGTAGATAGACAGCTGTCAAAGTCTGGCCAGATTCAATATTAGGGAAAATACTTGCAAGCTCTTTGCCCCATAGCGCTACCTGCGTATCGGGAACGCCCATTTTTTTCATTTCCTCAGCGCTGCCATTAGCGATAGCAACACCGGTAAATGATTTGTGATATCGAATATCAATCGCAAACTCCTGGGAAGTCGGAGCGCCTGCACGATAAAAAGAGGCATCGTAAATATGAAACCCCCACCAATTTAGTCTGCCAGTACCCTGAAGTTTTGCGGGGTTTAATACGCTATCAAGATAAGTGAGATCTCGAGCAATGCCGCTGGAAGCGAATACAGTAATGACAGCACAACAAGCCAACAGGATCTTGAATACTCTCATGAGATGCCCTTTGAGGATGTTGCCTTCACCAAACGCAGGGCTGTTGGACCAAATAATCTAGAAATGGCATGGCGATTTTTAGCAAAGAAACGGTAAGCCACCTGCAAGGTCGCTTGCAATGATTCTCTTGAAAATATCCACGTTAAGAATGGCAGATTGGCCCTGCGGTATGCCTCTGAAAAAACAGTCACACCCTGGATTAAAACGCCATTGTCATACTGCCCATACATCGCCACTAAGGCCTCGTCACAAGAAATGCCAATCTTGGCTGAATCAAAGTACTCAGAATTAATATCCACAAAATCTAATAGCCCAGCCTGATTTCTTCTGGATAAAAACAGAATCTCGGCTTGGCATAAAGGGCAGGCACCATCGTAAAAGAGAGTCAGCTTTTCTAATGTGTTCATGGCTCAGCAAGTTTAAGCCTTATTGAATAAACTGGCTGGTACCCACACTATCGAAAGATGCTATGCAAAAAGAAGTTGCCTTAAACGTATTTGGAGAGCCCCTCATCCCCTGTTCCTTTGAGCCACTTACTGGCTTCTTTAGGGATGGCTGCTGCAAAACCAATGAAGAAGATGTTGGTAGTCACTTAGTTTGCGCTGTGGTAACAAAAGAATTTTTACAATTTAGTCTTGAAAAGGGCAATGACCTTATCACCCCTAGGCCTGAGTACCAATTTCCCGGACTAGTTGCTGGAGATCAATGGTGTCTCTGCATTACTCGCTGGGTAGAAGCTCTCAATGCACACTGCGCTCCTTTAATTAGACTAGAGAGCACTCATATCAATGCACTAGATACAGTAACCCTAGATATTTTGCGTCAATATTCGAGCGAAGTGTGAAGGCTTATTGATGAATGAGAGGTTAGATTCTGCTGGCTGAGTGGTGATATAGGCAAAAACACATGCGGCAAGGATTAACAATACCCCGACCCAAAAGGTCCATGTTTTAGAATTTTCTTTCAAGCTAGCTCCTCTTTTTTTATATAGTGAATCTATTTTGCCTTGAAATGCTGCTGAATGCCCCTTTTTAGGGATAAAGCTATAGGGGTCAAAAATAGGTCTTAGACAAACATCAACTCCCTCCTATAAAATGTATAAAAATTATCACGAAGCAGGCAAAGTATGAAAACACTACTGAACTCAAAACCTAAATACATTTGGTATTTGATGGTTGGAATTCTTATTGCTGCAATACTCATCACTTACTTCACGATTTCTACCCTGCCTAACTCCCTCAAAATTGCCGCAGGACAACCCGGTAGCTATTTTTATGAAACTGCTGAAATTTATAAAGAGGAATTAGCCAAGCAGGGTGTTGTACTTGAGATTATTCAATCTAAAGGTGCTGCAGAAAATCTTACCCTCCTAAGTGAAGGTAAAGTAGATCTTGCCCTTGCTCATGGTGGCCTTACTACTAAAAAAGAATCCCCAGATTTGGTTTCCCTTGGTAGCATTTCTTATGAGCCTTTGTGGGTATTCCAAAGAAAAGGCACTAAAGTCATCACGGATCTTTCGCAACTCAAGGGTATGAAAGTTGCTACTGGGGTAGAGGGCACTGGCGTAGAAGTAATCGCTAAAAGTCTATTCACTGCAGAAGGTGTCAATAAAGGGAATACGACCATTCTGCATATGAGCATGAAAGAAGCTGCAGACCGTTTAATTAAGGGCGACATAGATGCTGCCGTCTTTATGGATCCTCCAGAGAATGAAAAAATCCGCGAATTTTTTAGCAGCAGCGCAATCAATGAAGCAAGCCTCCAAGAATCGGAGGCGCTTAGACGTCGCTTTCGCTACTTACATGTCATCAAGATTCCCCCTTCAGGAATCGATCTAGCATTAGAGCAGCCACACTCTGAGCTACTAACTATTGCACCAACAGCTTATTTAGCAGCTAATGAAAATTTAGATCCTGCACTTCAATATCTACTCCTCAGCGTCATGGATGCAGTTCACCATACTCCTACGCTGATTAGCGATGAGGATGAATTTCCATCAGATAAAGATGTAGATTTAACACTGAGTAAGGATGCAGAAATCTATTACAAAAAAGGTAAGCCATTTTTGCAGCAGTATTTACCATTTCAATTGGCAAGTATCATTGAGCGCTTAATCAAATTCTTATTACCATTGCTGTTGTTAGCTTACCCAATCGTTGCTTATACCCCAACTGTATATAACTGGCACTATCGCAATAAATTAAGTAAACGGTATGACACACTCGTAGAGATTGAACGGCAACTGGATAATAACCACTCCAATAAATCTGGAGCTGAATTTGAAGCCATGCTTGCTGATGTTGAGAAAAAACTTAATGTGGAAAAAATTCCCAGCAACTTTACTAATGAGGTCTTTATTCTTCGAGAGCATATTGAGTTAATGCAAAGAAAAATTCAAAGAAAAATGCAGGGTTAGTCTAGTACAAGTTAAGCCTGCAGTACAAAATCCTCATTAGTCAATAAATACCAACCTACGGGTTGGTATTTTTATTTAGACCCTCGCTATATGATCTAAGTCAATCTTGGGCACCTATAAAGAACTAGGATGGGATATGGCATATCGCCATTAAATTGGATCCATCTATGAAAAGTTTTTACTTCTTCACACTTGCTTTGTTACTTTTAATTACTGGTAACGCACATGCCGATCGTCAGCTTGCCATTCGCAATGGTTGTATGAGCTGCCATGCCGACACTGATCTGGACGGACCCTCCTGGCCCGAGCTTGCAGCTAAATATGAGAAATATCAAAGCCAAGTAAATGCCGCGACTATTCAAGGAGAAAAATTAAGGCAAGGGAAGTTATTTAAGAATATCAAGGCGCACAAAAAATTAAGTCCTACTAGTGCAACTGAGCTGATGCAATGGATTATTGATGGCGCCAATTAATTCAGATACCTCATTAAAATGTCACACCAAACAAAATATTTCAACTTAAATTAAACTTATCATTCTTTTTACCAATTGAATCTAAAGGAATTTGAATGAGTCTGATTGATAAGCTACAGTGGCGCTATGCTACCAAAAAGATGGATCCGGCAAAAGTTGTGCCACAAGATAGAGTGGATCACATTCTTGAAGCCATTCGTCTGACAGCTAGCTCTAGTGGATTGCTGCCTTATGAGGTGCTAGTGATCACGAATAAAGAGATCCGTGAAAAAATAAAACCCATTGCGAACGGCCAATCTCAAATCATCGATTGCTCACACTTGCTCGTCTTTGCCGCTTGGGACAACTACACTGCTGAGCGCATTAACGATGCATTTGATATGACCGAAAAGATCCGTAACTTTACTAGCGAAGTGGGTACGGCTTATCGCAAGATGCTTCTTAAGGTCTATCCAGCAAGAGATGCTGAGATCAATTTCACGCATGCTGCGAAACAACTCTATATCGGCCTTGGTACCGCACTGATTGCTGCCGCTGAAGAGCAAGTGGATAGCACTCCCATGGAAGGATTTGATCCACAAGCACTTGACGCTCTCTTGAACCTCAAAGCAAAAGGTTTGCGCAGCGTTGTTATGCTGCCCTTAGGTTATAGACAAGTAGATGAAGATTGGTTGCTAAGCCTCAAAAAAGTGAGACGGACAAAAGAAAACTTTATTCGCTGGATAAAGTAAATCCACATAATTTTACTGAGGCTTAACGCCAGCGTTTTTCATGGCAACTTTCCATCTCTCAATATCAGTTAACAAGAATTTAGTTGCGTAACTAGGATTAGCTATTGCAGGAGTTGCCACAGAAGCATCCATTTCGCCAAAGCGACGCACCAAGCCTGGATCTTTCAACGCATTATTTAATGCCTTTGTTAATCGATCAATAACCTGCTTGGGAGTATCTTTAGGTGCATATAAAGCATGCCACACCGATAATTGGAAACCAGGCATGCCAGATTGGCTAAATGTGGGTGTCGTAGGTAATGAGCTGATACGCTCTTTGCTTGCTACAGCAAGTGCCTTGATACTGCCCGCACGAATATGTTGCAAAGTACTTGCTGGCTGATCACAAATCACATCCACCTGCCCTGCCAACAAATCATTGAGTGCTGGCCCAGTTCCCTTATAAGAAACCGAGACCCAGGATACTCCCAGGGTTGATTTCATCATCACTTCGCACAAATTTGTTGTAGCCCCAACGCCTGCATTAGCAAAATTCACTTTGTCAGGATTGGCTCTTACATAATCAATAAAGCCTTGAAGCGACTCTGCTGGGAAATCTTTTCTAGCAACCAGAACCATTGGCACATCAGTGACCATGCCAATAGGCATAAAGTCAGTAGCCGGGTCATAAGGTAATTTGGCATACAGTGCTGGTGCAGATGCTTGAGCCATGTTGTGGAAAAGCAAGGTATATCCATCGGGGCTTGCTTTTGCAACCTTGGCCGCACCAATGGTTCCGCCAGCACCACCAGAGTTTTCAACAATGACAGCTTGCCCTAAATCTTTAGACATCGATTGAGCCAAAACTCTACCTAATACATCTGTAGATCCACCAGGCGGGTATGGCACAACAATCGTAACCTGCTTTTCAGGATAGCCAGCAAACGCCAGAGATACTGAAAAACAACTGATCGCCAAAAGAAGTTTGTAGATGATTTTCATAAATTTCCGATCACATTATTACTAGATTAGAGAGCCCGAGATCTTACATAGTCATACATGGCCGTATGATCTGCGCCTTTACCCAACTTCTCATCTGCTTCTTTGGCGGTAAGAACGCATTGCTTAGCTAAATTTGCATAGCAATTCATATTCTCAATAAAGCTCAGTGCAATTTGCACATCTTTACGCATTAAAGCCAAAGAGAAGCCAGAATTAAAAGCATCATTTAACATAAAATTTTCAACTTTATTTTCAGTCGTATTATTTCGACCAGTTGAAGCATTAAATACCTTATTCACTATATGAGGGTCTAAGCCAAATTTATTTGCTGCATTTAACGCCTCAGAGGCAGCAATCAATCCAGCTGCAGATACATAATTATTTAAAGCCTTGACTGCATGTGCTGCACCTGCGTCGCCAACATGGACAATGCTCTTACCCATACATTCAAGTAAGGGTTGAAGTTCATTAAAGTGCTCTTTTTTTCCACCAACAATAATTGCTAGGGATCCATCAATCGCCTTTTTCACTCCCCCAGATACTGGTGCATCAATAAACTTGATGCCTAACCTCTCTAATTGATGGTTATTTTCCTTAGATGAGATGGGGCTCGATGAGCTCATATCTATCAAATAACTGTTTTTACTTAGCTTGCTAGCAATACCTGCAGGCCCATTACTACCCCATAAGACAGCATCAATAATTGAGCTATCAGGCAACATCAAAATGGTGATATTAGCGCCTTCGATTGCTTGCTCAGGAGTGGATGCAAACTGAAATCCTTTGTCATCTGAAAACTTCGCGGCAACTTCTTTACTCAGATCAAACCCAACAATCTGATATCCAGCCTTTAGGAGATTCTTGGCCATTGGGACCCCCATCAGCCCCAAGCCTATAAAAGCAATCTTTGTATCAGATGACTTCATTAGATGCCCATTTCCTTAAATACTTCTTTAGCTACACGGAAACTATCAATGGCCGCTGGAACGCCGCAATAAATCGCAACTTGTAAAAATACCTCTTGAATCTCTTCTTTTGTTAAGCCGTTATTAATAGCTCCCCTGACATGCAACTTCAACTCATGTGGGCGATTGAGCGCTGCAATCATTGCGAGATTTAAAAAGCTACGTGTTTTTCTCTCTAAACCTGGACGATTCCAAATCTCATTCCAGCAATACTCAGTCACCAACTCTTGCATTGGCATATTGAATTCATCCGCATTTTTGAGTGAAGTCTCAACATACTCAGCCCCAAGCACTTCTTTACGGGTTTTTAATCCTTTTTCAAACATCTCGCGATTCATAGCTTCTCCTAGTTATTTATTATTTTTTCATTAAATGTGATTAATTGATTGGTAGACTTTTTATCAGTAAATGATATTACCTCTTTTTCTCCAGCCAACTCTATCGAGCTCTCACTCTAAGGGCAAATTGGCATAAAACTAATGGAAGATACCAATACTCTCAAGGCAGGAATAACCATTATTCTGAATTCATAATAATGAATAGAAACTCAATAAAAATACTAAGGGGAGAATGATTATGAAAACTATATTTGGAAAGTTAGCTTTTGCAATATCCGGAATGACAATAGCAAGCACGGCATATTGTGGTACTTATGTCTATATTTCGAATATTGAAGATGCCGATATAGCAGCTTATGAACTCACAACTGCGCCAAGTCCGCACTTAAATTCGATTGGACGATTTCCTGCTGGAAAATTTGCAATGCCAATGGCCGTAACACCGGATGGCAAAAATTTATATGCCTCCGTGCGCTCTAAGCCCTTTTCTTTATACATGTATCAAATTGATCAAACCAATGGACAACTAAAATGGACTGGTGCAGTCCCCTTAGCCGATAGCATGGTTAGTGTATCGACTGATAAAACTGGTAAATGGTTATTAGCAACCTCTTTTGGGGGCCACAACAATAGCGTTAACCAAATACAAGCAAATGGTTATGTCAATCCCGTTCCAGCTGAAGCATTCCCAAGCGGAGGTAAAAATCCGCACGCAATCGTATTTGATCAGACTAATAAGTTTGTCTATGTACCCCAGCTAGGTACAGATGAAATCAAAATTCATACATTCAATGCATCTCAAGCTAAACCTCTCTCAGAGACATCAAGCTCTGTAGCTCTTCAAAAACAACAAGGTCCGCGACATATTGTTATTTCAGCAGATAATCAATTTGCCTATGTCATTACAGAGATGACTGGCGAGGTAGTGGTCTTCTCTCGGGATATCAAATCCGGGGCATTGACTCAAATTCAAGCTGTATCTAGCCTTCCAAGCGACAGTAAATTAGTGCCTGGCAGACCAAGACCTCCGACCGGCTCACCCGAAGCAACTGCCTTTGATGACTCCAATATGATTTTCTGCGCTGAAATCAAATTGACGCCTAACGGTAAATTTCTCTACACATCAGAGAGAACTAAGAGCACATTAAGTGGCTTTCAAGTTGATCCTCAAACAGGCAAAGTAAAGTATCTATTTACCGTCCCTACGGAAGAAATGCCAAGAGGATTTAATGTTGATCCTAGCGGCCAATTTTTAGTTGCCTCCGGCCAAAAGTCTGACAAGGTATCCCTCTACTCTATCAATCAAGCGAATGGTGAATTAAATCTGATTGAAAGGGTTGCTGGCGGCAAAGGAGCTAACTGGGTCACTTTCGTTAAAACAAAGTGAAATGATTCTTCTCAACACTAAAGCCACCCTTGGGTGGCTTTTTTATTTGCAAAGCATTCATCAGCGAGTCCTGAGGACTGGAATCTAGGACATAAGATCACTGTATTCATTTTTTCAGCGTGCTTAAAAACTGCTTGATTGCTTTATTTTGCACTTCATTCTCATTGGGCGTCACTCCAGCGCCTGAAAGATGTCCCATGGGTGCGACTTCATTGATTGCAACATATTTCACACGAGGTATGTATTTTGCTGACTCCTTGGCATCAGATTCTGGATTTAGCAAATCCCCAGTCCCCGCAAGAATCAGAGTATTTGCTTTAATAGACTTCAGCGCAGCAATCGTATCGCCATTAAAACCCTTTGTTTGTCCAATGTCATGGCGGTCATAAGCGCGAGATTGCCAAATCCAATCATTTGCATCCATCCGCTTCCAAGAAGCAACTAGCTCTTGATCCCAGGGCCAAAAGGTGATGAATCTACGACAGAGGTAGAATCAATCAAAATCACTTGATGAAAGCGCCTCTAATGATTCTCCATTCCCTAATGAAGAGATTGGTTATTGCAATTGCCATTGTGAGCAGTAGTATGGCAATAGCACAGACTCAAAATACATACCCTAAGGGCTCAATTAAAATTGTTGTGCCCTACTCTGCCGGCGCCGTAACGGACATGCTCGGCCGAATTATTGCGATGGGCTTAAGCGAAAGCTTCGGCGTCAGCGTTATTGTCGAGAATAAGGTTGGTGCAGGAGGCACTATTGGAACTGAACAAGTCGCAAATGCACTCCCCGATGGAAATACCTTGCTCTTAGGTGCCACTGGTCCAGTCTCCGTTGGCAAGGCTCTTTATACCCAGCTTCGATATGACCCCGCAAAAGATCTAACACCAATTGCAATCATCACGCGCGTACCCTTTGTTGTAGTTGTTCATCCTGATCAACCATATAAGTCAATTGCTGATTTAGTAGCTGCAGCAAAAGCAAAGCCAAATGATATTGTTTACGGCTCAGCTGGCAATGGGACACCGCAACATATCATCGGTGAGATGTTTAAGCAGTCGACCAACGTACAGTTAATGCATGTTCCCTATAAGGGCTCCGCCCCCGCAACTACCGACCTGCTTGGCAATCAGGTTCCACTAATGTTTGATAACCCTGGTCCATTGATGCAGCATATTCGCAATGGCAAACTGCGGGCACTTGCTCAAACTGGGGAGCGCCGTTCAGCTGCGCTGCCAGATGTTCCAACCATGCGAGAGGCCGGTGTAAATGGCCTGGTTGCAGCACCATGGTATGGAATTATGGGGCCTGCGAATCTGCCTCCCCCCATTACCGACAAACTTAATAAAGAAATTAACGCAGTACTACGCCGTCCTGATGTCATTGCTCGTATGCAAGAAATGGGTCTAGTTCCAACGCCAATGTCGCTTCCAGAAGTCCGCCAATTTTTGACTAATGAAGCTAAGGTTTGGGGAGATGCCACTCGAAAATCAAACGCAACGGTGGACTAAAAAATGCCTCACATTACTTTGCAAGTCCCATCATCTCTGAAAAATACAGTTGACTGGAATGAACTATTTAAGAATCTTCATCGCAAGCTAGCAAATGCAGGCTACGGACGCTTGGATGATTTTAAAAGTCGCACAATTATTCTTGATTGCTGGCAAGTTGCCGATAGAGATGAAGATGCGCTCTTTTTATTTGCAACTCTTGAAACTATGAACCCCCGCCCACCCGAGATGATTAGAGCGATGGGCGCAATGATTTGCGAGACACTAGAAGAGAAATCAAGAGAAATTGCTAAGGGGAAGTGGTTGCAAGTTTGTGTAAAAGTTGGTGGCACGCTGCCTGAAGATTATTTCAAAGTTCATTTAAATGCCCCCTCGCTTAAACCTGGAAATTTTCAAGCAGGTGAAACAGCTTAGAAAGCTTTTGCTACTAACTTATCTGGCTTGTTTGCGTTTAAATCGATTAATTTCTAAATCAACTATACCGGCGTATATACCTAATGCTTCAGAAATTCTGAGAAGCATATCGTACTCTTCTGTCTCTACCTCACCGTCAGCACAGGCGACACGAAAAACGGATTCAAAAATAATTTCTCGGCCATTATCGTCCAAAGCTTCTTTCTCAGAAGAGAGGTTTTTTAGCGTAACATCAAATGGTGAAACTGTTTCAGCCAAAGCTTTTGACTGGCGAGCTAGAGCAAAATCTCTCAGCTCCGATCGCGCAATCTTTGTACCAACAATTTCTTCCAACACATTTTTGATGACATCCAATTCAATATCTGTGTCGGCAATGCATATATCAACCATAGTAGTCATAGCCAAATCATAAATTTTAGTTGCGTAGCGATCGCCATAGGATAGAGCCCAACGTATATCACTTAAGTCACGCTGTTTCTGATTATGCTGAGACTCTCTTGGGTCAAACTTACAGCCAGTTCTGCCTCCTGAAAGACTGTCGTACATATGAAAAGTAAACCGATCTACCAGTTTGTGACAAAAAGCTACTCCACGAACTGAATTGCCATAAGTATCGAGACGCGGAGAGAATGTCGCAAAACCCATTACATTAGGTACTACCGCCATGACAGCGCCAGCAACGCCAGACTTTGCAGGCAAACCTACCTCAAATAGAAACGTTCCTGCGTTGTCATACATTCCTGAAAACTGCATTACTGCTAATGTCTTCTTAACAATTTCAGCGGATAACACTTGTTTTCCAGTAATAGGGCAAATGCCACCGTTAGCCAGAGTAGCTGCAGCTACCGATAGCATTGATGATGTCATCTCAATACTGCAACAAGATAGATATAACTCAATCATCTTGTTCAAATCTACATCACGCGGCAGCCCCTTGTTTCCTTGCAGCAAGTAGGCTATTGCAAAATTATTATGGGCAGTAGAAAGCTCGGACTCCATAGTTTCCTGGCTAAAATTCACTACCTCTGACTCTCCGCTCAGAGCAAACCAAAAATCCATAATGTCTTGAGTGAGCTCCCTAGCAGACTTTTCAGGGCTACCAGATGCTATTAAGGCTGCCACCATTAGTGCGCCAGCATTTACAGATGGATTAAAAGGTCGCCGATCAGGCATTAGACGCAAATCATTGAATGGGGAACCGGAGGGTTCAGTACCAACAAATTGATGGGTAAAGTCCACTCCCTCTTTATTTAAAGCATATGCATAACTAAGGGGCTTAGAAACTGATTGGATGGAGTGGTAAACATCTACATCTCCGATAGAATACCGCTGGCCACTAACAGTGCATAAAGCAACGCCCCACTTTTCAGGATCAGCATCTCGGAGAACCGGAATGTAATTAGCATTCCTTCCACTATGATTAGGATCAACCTCATTAAAAATTTTCAGAATTATCTGACAGAATTCCTGCCATTCTGGAATGACTAATTGATGACTTAGTATCTTTTTTACTGCCAGCAGCTCTTCACGCACAATTTCAGTAAACGCATCTATATCTATGGGTTTATTTTTATATTCCTCAAGTCGAGTTCGCATAGTGCGTAATCGATAATCATCTAAGCTAAGTCCGCACTTTGCAATCCTCTGTTGAATCGTTTCTATAGAGGCAATATTGTCATGTGCAACCAGATCAAAAAGAGATTGAATTTGATGAGTGCTCGGGGTCGAGGTCAAGTAACGATCTTGATTGCTTAATGTATTCATCATCTAATCCATTGGTAAAAATATTAATTTATTTTGGCCATCGTTAATATTTGACAGATAGTACCTTTAAAAAATGTCTGTAATTAGCCTGAATAATGGTGAAAGCCCCAAAATAGTGCAGCCCAGTGAACCGAGAAGAGGCTATCGAAGTGTTCGCAACTGTTTTTAATAAATGAATAGGCGATTCTGGTGTGCCCACAAGGTCTTGAACCTGAAGCTAAAAATGATGAGCGTAGACATTCACAGAAAACCTTCAGGATTTCAAGGGCGCATACCGTCTTTAATCGGCGCGTGAGCTTTTTTTTAGCTCATTTCAGAAATGCGAAAGAAAGGCTCTCTCGCTCCTTAGCTTTCTTTCTGATATGTTTCGGGCAAGCTTAATATCGCAATCAAAGACACTGCTGCTGCAACCATAATCATCATTGCTGGTGAAAGATCATTTTGGGTACGATGTACCATCCAAGAGGCAGCGGCCGGAGTCAGCCCGCCAATAATTCCTAAAGTCAAGTTATAGCCAAGAGCTACAACGGTTGTACGCACATGTTGCGGTGACGATTCCACCATAAAGGTTGGCATCGTACCAAGATAGGCTCCGGCAATCAGCACAAAACCGAGTTGACTCAGCTGAATGAGTAAAGTGCTGTGATGATACATGCCACTAAAAAGAGGATATGCAAATACAAAAGCTGCAATAGTCGCCGTAATTAAGATGGGTTTACGACCGATGCGATCCGATAAAGATGCGAATAAGATTTGAACTGGGATTAACGCAATCATACTCAGCGTATTCACAAAAAGCGCTTTTTCTGGCGCTATTTTATCGGCCAACTCTAACCAACTCACAATATAGACAAACAATAAATAAAACGAGACAGCAGTAAACGCCGCTAACCCTGCAAGTTTTACAAGAATCAGGCGATGATTTTTAAATATTTCAATCAGCGGGCTTTTCTTATCTGTTGAAGATTTCGGATCAGCATGCGAGTGACGACGAAGCCACAGACCCGCAAGGCCAATGAATAAGCCTAATATAAATGGTATACGCCATCCCCAAGTCTGAAGGCTCTCGGTCGACATGACAGTGCCCAGTGCGGCTCCTGTCGCTGAGCCTAATAGAATACCTAGTACCCCACCGCAGCACCCGAGGGCTCCGTTTAATCCGCGGCGGTTCTTGGCGCCACTCTCAATCATAAAAATAAGTGATGTAGTGTATTCACCGCCTACTGAGAGGCCCTGAAACATCCGGCACAGCGTCAACAGAATTGGGGCAGCAATGCCGATGGTTTCATAGCCCGGCATGATGCCAACTAAAAATGTAGGGAGCGCCATCGCCGCAATTGAGACTGTTAATGCAGCCTGTCGACTCACTCGATCGCCAATATAACCAATCACAACTCCGCCAACTGGACGCATCAGATAACCAATTGCAAAAATACCAAATGCTGCTAATACTTGAGCAACTGGATTCTCTTTAGGGAAAAAAATGTGGCCAATTGAGGTCGCAAAATAGCCATAAATAGCAAAGTCGTACCACTCAAGTACATTACCAATTGCGCCTGCAGTAATCTTACGGGCAGATGTCACATTTGACATTGAGTTTCTCCAAAAAATAAATAGTTAATCAATGTCAAGGAATGACTGGCGCTTTTCCAAACGTCTTCTTTATTAAATACAATTTGTGTAAATGCGATTACGGAAATAAACATGAATGTAGCCGCTAATGATTCTAATTGTATGGTGTGATTTTTTTCATAAGCGGGCACTTAATTGTAAAACAGAGTCATTTAAAATTTGGGGGATCTTGGCAGCCAGCGCATGGGGACTCAAAAACTGTAGACTATTCAAGAAGCCCAAGTAACCGATCTCGTTTCTAAGAGCAAGGGATTTATCTGGATAAAGTTCCTGCCACTCCTTACTGAGTTGATATGTTAGATCCAAACCCCTTTTAGGTAATGCACTAGAGAGCAAGTCAGCCTCAACTAACAACATCGCTAAACAGTCCTGATGATCTGGATTCGCAAGGGTAGCCCGATCTATTTGGCTTTGGTAAAAAGCATAGTCGGTTGCCAAAATCCATGGACTTACTGCCTCTAATATCGGCTCATACAAGCTCTGATCTGTTGAAGAGTCTAAAAAATGCTGTCGGAGATAGTCCAAGCTATTTTGTTCAATTTCATAAGGGGTCTGATTCATTAACCCTGGATGTGCAAAATCATGAGCAATCGCTGCATAGAGTAAAAGCCACTTCTCCTCTAGAGAGACATGCCAAGGATTCTTTACAGGCTGCCTCTCAGGCCATGTTTGTTGTTGCAATAGTAAATAGGAGATCATCAAACAAACGTCTTTGAAGTGTCTTCGCGAATGGTAAGCAGGCTCGGTATGAGCAAGTGCGAAGCAATCAATTTCAGCAGCAAGTTCATTGCAAAGCTTTTTAAAGGGATTGCCGAGAAAATCTTGGGTTGTCCAGAATGAAGTTTCAAGTAGGGCTTTTATGAAGGACTGAAAATCCCCACACTTACCATCAATCCACTCTAAAGTGGCTTCCAAGAACTGAGCAGAATGAGGCAGTCCCTTGGGATCCAAAAGATCATTCATAGCACTTCTGATATCTAATAAACCATTTTGCATGCTATTGAATATATACCAGATCAATCAATCCATCGAAGTAACTAATAAATAAACTACTTACGAATAATTAGATACTCAATCAAAGCAGAAAGGTCCACCTTAAGCTAAGACCTACGAGTCAGGCTTTAGCCCATCAGAATCTTCTGCTGGATTCTGATCTCTAGCTGACTGTAAATTTAGACTCGGTGCCGTCATTTTTTCACCATCCCAAACCTGACCGCACCAACACTCACCTGCAGAATTAATAATACAAACACCAGATCCACAGCAACGCTTATCAGGAGCCTTCATAACGAGACTTTCATTTTTAGACTATTTGTCATAGTCACTGGCAAATTGGTGGTTGGTATCCCGATGATGGGCTTCATCATTACGAACAGCAATCACGACATCTCGTAGGGTTGCAGTAGATTCAAGCTTCCAATAATCAATCGCAATCTTTGGGGCGGGCACATTAGGTATACGTCCCTCATCAATTTCTTTTAAATATTCAGTATAGGAATAGACTGCCTCTTCCTCAAAATAGCCGACTATACGATGTGCTGTTCTTGGAAAAAATACATAAATAATGAAAAAGAAATTCCAAAATATGGCTTGTGCAATCAAGACAAGGTAGCGCTCAAACATATTAGGCTTTGCAACCTCGATAAAAGTCATGAGATGCATTCTTTCATTCTCAGCCTCTGCTAAAAGCGTACGAATCTTTGGGCCATAGCCAACCTTCATACTACGTAGGCTCGTTAAATGAGTCCACATTCCAGCAACCATTCCTGGAACTCCTGCAACGGTTTCTAAAACAACAGCTCGGTGTCCATAGCGTTTCTTAAAAAAGGTATCCGCAAAAAAGCGCATACCTTTGGTAAAAGAGAGTGCAACTCGATCAGAGAAATCAATAGGGGTGTAGTGGGCAGTCTGTTTCATAGAAAATACTTTAAATGATTCTTCGATTTTATGCCCACATGAGAATAAGGCACCCCTAATGTACCTGTAATCAAAGGGTCCCAAGCTCACTAGCCAATGTAATAATAGGAAATCGTTGCCAAATTGGGCTAATTTAGGACTTATTGACTGTAGCGACCGAAATCCCCATTATTTAAAACACCTTGAGACTACTTCCAAATCCTTTTTGCGCACTCGTGATTGGCTCCTCTGGAACCATTGGTGGAGCGTTTTTAGAGCTACTTCAAAACAATCCATCCTGCTCAAAGGTGATAGGCATTCATCGCCATTCAGAACATAGCATTGATTACCAAAATCCAGATTCCATAGAATCTTGCGCTACAGCGCTCTCTCATGAAGGACCTTTTCACCTCATTATTAATACGATTGGAGTCCTGCATAGTAGCGATTGGATGCCTGAAAAGAGACTTGACGATCTTAACGCGGAACAACTGGCAGAACTGATGAAGATCAATGCTATTGGTCCAGCACTAACCATTCGCCACTTCTCTAAATTACTGGACCCTAAAAATAGCATCATGGTTAACCTCTCAGCCAAAGTCGGCAGTATTGAAGATAATCGACTTGGTGGGTGGTACAGCTATCGGGCCTCTAAAGCCGCTCTCAATATGCTGATCAAAACAGCGTCCATTGAATGGGCGCGCACTAAATCAAATACTGCCTTAATCGCAATGCATCCTGGCACCGTGAACTCGAGACTCTCAAAACCCTTTCGTGGCGAGCATATTGGAAGGCCTGCCAAAGATGCAACAGCAGACATGTTTCGAGTCATTGAAAATCTAAAGAAAGAAGACTCAGGAAGCTTTATCTCCTATTCAGGCGAAAAGCTACCCTGGTAGAAATAGCGCCCCTTTTACTTCTATGCCTTTGGTGCTTTTTTCCTGCATGCGTCTGAACAATATTTGACTGATTCCCAATTTTTAGCCCAAGACTTTCTCCAGCTCATTTCTTTTTTACAGACAATACAAATTTTGCTTGGTAGAAAGCTTTTATTGCCCTTAAAGGAAGTGCTCATAACAAACTCTAGAGATCATTTAGGTGGGTTAGGAGATACTCTGCATGCTCTACGATGCTCTTTTGATCCTCATCACTAATTCTTTTGAGGTTTGCGGTCATTAATCTTGTGCGTGGGCTAGCTTCAAACTGACTACGATGCTTGATTAAGAAATTCCAATACAGGGTTGTTACAGGGCAAGCCTTTTCGCCAAAGCGAATATCTGGCTTGTACTGACAAGTGCCACAATAATTACTCATTCGCTTGATGTAGGCTCCGCTAGCAATATATGGCTTACTCGTAAAACGCCCGCCATTCGCAAATAGGGCCATGCCAGCAGTATTCGGAAGCTCAACCCACTCAATCGCATCAACATAGACTGCCAAGTACCAATCACATACTTCTTTTGGCAGAATTTCAGCTAATAAGCCAAAGTTGCCAGTAACCATCAGGCGTTGAATATGATGCGCATAGCCATACTTTAGGGTTTGGCCAATAGCATCTTTCATGCAGGCCATATTGGTTTGACCAGACCAATACCACTTTGGCAAAGATCTTTGATGATCATAATAATTATCCTGAGCCATCTTGGGCATATCTAGGTAATACATGCCCCTGACAAACTCTCGCCAACCCACTATTTGACGTATAAATCCCTCAACCGTAGAAAGATCTAAGGAGTATTTTTTCCAGGCTTGCAAAACAGCCGCAATCACTTCACGTGGGTTGAGTAACTTCAGATTAAGCGAGCTCGAAAGAATGGAGTGCCAACCAAACGGAGTATCAGTCCACATAGCATCCTGAAATACTCCAAAATTTCTTAAACGGTATTCTACAAAGTAATCGAGAGCCTCCAGAGCCTGAGCTCGAGTTACCGGCCACCGAAAATGATCTAAGGACCCAGGATGACCCGAATAGTTAGCGTTAACAAACTCAAGAACCTCTTTGGTAACTAGATCTGGCTCAAATAGAGCTAGAGCCTCGATAATGCCGGGACCCTTTTTAGGATAGGGCTTGCGGTTATCTTGATCAAAATTCCACTGCCCGCCCTCAGGGTTTCCTTCGGAATCAAGCAATATATTGTGGCGCTTACGCATTAAGCGATAAAAGTACTCCAGACGTAATTCTTTTTTATCAGCTACCCATTCAGAAAACTCTTGATGAGAACAATAGAAGTGATCGTCCTCGCGCATCTCAAGCCTGAGAGATAGTTCTCTTGCCAATTCTTCTATGTGCTGCTTTAAGCGCCATTCACCTGGTTCAACACAGATCAGATGTGTAATTCCATCTGTAATCATTTTTTCTTTTAAGGTCTCAACAATTGATAGAGGTGAGCCCTGAATGTATTCGAGAGGGTAATGAAGCTCTCTGAGACTTTGGGCAAAGTGCCGCATAGCCGATAAAAAGAGAGCAATCTTCGCTTTATGAGACCAGACGTATTTGGCCTCTGGAATGGATTCAATCATGAATACTTGGTCAGTCTTGAAATCAAAATCTCTGAGAGCGGCTCCGCTTAAATCAAGCTGATCTCCCAGAATCAGAACTAACCTTTTAATGGGCTTCATTTATTTTTGTATTGCGTTGGGCAATAGGCGCGATCAACCAGCTTACTTCGAAGAGCGAAATGCTTTGTTGCCCTGCCAGTCACCCGCTTGCGCCACAACTCAAAGGAACCTCGTTTAAGCTCATAGCGCATTAATTGAATTACTTGGGACTCGGATAAGCCAAAGGATTTTTCGATTGCATCAAATGGAGTGCGGTCTTCCCAAGCCATCTCAATCAGGCGGGATATATCGGATGCAGAAAGTATTTTTGATGAAAATTTTGGCACTATGCAAGTTTATGACTTATTTAATAAACTTGTACGACACATGAATATTACAAAAATCATATGATTGGGAAAATTCGCCAGAAACTGATTTCGCTTGCGCCAACGCCGCGCCTAAAAGTGGTAGATATGGTCTGCCCTATTTGTAACCGCCCTATCCCTGACTCCCAAAAAGATGCTCATCACTTAGTACCTAAATCCAAGGGCGGAAAAACTTCCGAGTATCTGCACCGTATTTGTCATCGCCAAATACATGCCCTCTTTACCGAAGCTGAATTAGCTGTGCAATTTAATACTGCTGCAGCACTTCAGGAGCACCCTGAGATGCAACGATTTATTCATTGGGTCAAATCAAAACCTAATCACTTTTATGAAAAATCTCGTAAAAGTTCTCGCTTGAAAGAAATATAAACCTTACCTACGGTATAGCTCTAAAGACAAAACCCCCACCATTTCTGATGAGGGTTTGCTTTTCTGGTGGGCCCACCAGGACTTGAACCTGGGACCAAAGGATTATGAGAGCAGATATCCAAAGAAAACCTCTAGCATTTCAAGAGGTTACGTCTCTTAAATATCGGTGTGTGGGCTTTTATGTGACTAGATTAACAAGATCACAACAAACACTTTCTCACTCTTTGGTTTTTGAAACCACAGGATTTTTGGAGCAACCATCCAACACTTCGTTGCTCCAAAGTGCTCTTATGTAAAGTAGGTAGGCGTTACTTTAAGTAACGCTTAATTTGCTGATAATAACTAAGGATCGAATCTAGACTTTAGTGGACGCTGTCTCTGCCGACAAATTAGAAAGCAAACATCACTTACCTAACTATCTACAAAATAATCCTCTGAATCAAAATTCAGAGGATTATCTTTTCTATCGATCTAGTTGCTGTAAGAGTTAGGCTTTTCACCTAAATCTAGGCGTTTATTAATTTCATCAATGACGGGTAATAAATCTGCAACGGAATCAATCACGAAATCAGGCTGCATTTCTTGCATATTTGCTCTCGCTAAATTTTTCAGGCGCTCAGCTTCACCGACTGGCAATGCATCTAACTCCTCAAGAGAGAGGCCAAGCGTATTTCCACTAACTGCGACGCCAACAGTCCAGCAGCCAAATGACTTACCCTCTTCAATACCTGGCTGCGTATCATCTACCTTAATGAATGAAAGCGGGTTATCCAAACCTAGTTGTCTGGCGCATTTAATCATCATTTGAGCGGAGGGTCGACCCAACGGAGTATCTCCTGAATAAGAGAAGACATCAACTTCATACCCTTGTTCTTTAGCTATTGGCAGTAACAAATCTAAGAGCTCTCTGGTATATCCAGTTGTTGAGCCAATTTTAATATCACGCTCACGCAATGCTTTGGCTAGCGTAGCTACTCCTGGAATTAATTGACCACACTCTAGGATGCTTACCTTATTCATCGGTACAAAAACATCTAACAGTCGATCAACATCAGCATCAGTATGAGATATTTCATGAATCTCAAGCCATTGACTTTGAATTTCAGGAAGATTTAATAAGAAATTGATATGCTCCCATTTGCTTATTCCCATTGGAATGCGGGCTTGAGCAATAGTCATCTCAATGCCTTCAGACTCGAATAATTTGACGAAAGCACCCATAGGAGCTCTGCTGCCATAATCGACCGTCGTTCCGGCCCAATCAAAAATAACTGCTTTCACTGAAGTTTTCATTATTACCCTAACCATTCATCAAAATTATCTTTTGCAAGCCCAAAAGCTGTGCTTGCCCCTGTTCCACTACTTACTATGGCAACCCTCATTGCTGAAGATACTTTTTCAATTAATGCATCGTGTGTGTTGGAGGACGGATATACCCCTGTCCAACGCTCAATCACTGTGTGCTCAGTGATGCTTAAAACTCGATACATCAATTCAATAATCAGTTGTTCAATACTTTCGCTTGCAAATATATGTTCAGAAGACCCATAACGATGGGAATCTCCAACTACCAAGCTACCATCAGCACTTTGCACAACGATCAAATGAATGCCCTCTTTGACATATTCAGGCATCTCTAATGCAATGCGCTCTTTGAGAGCCTTGGCTTCAGGTAACTCTGACCATCCTAAATATCTAGCTAAGCTGTTATCGGTCATCACACTTCCAGGCAGAATGAAGCCTTCCTGCACTTTGATTCTTAGCATTTGGAGCGTGCAAAGCTTCAAATCATATTTCTCAATGTAAGGTTTAGCTATCCCCGTTAAATCAGCGCCGGGACAGATCACAATTCTTTGGGCATCGAATCGATTATTTGAGGTTTGAACAGATGATCCATTAATCGATAAGACCTCGGTCTCCCAATAAAAATCTACGCCCATTGTGTTTTGCAAATAATTTGCCAACTGAGGGATGGCCTCTCTAGATTCGACCCTAAATTCATGGGGGCTGTAAAGAAGCCCTAGAGAATTTTTTAAATTCAGGCTATAAATGTTTTTAAAGCCTAGAGTCTCTAAGTTTGGATAACTTACCTGAGGGAAGTATTGGCAATCAATACCCATAGGGGTTTGAAGAAAGGCTTTTACAACCTCAACTGCCTCTGGGCGCTCACATAAAATCCAAGTACCCTGATGTAATATTTTAATCTCCGCTAAGCAAGCTAATTCTCTCCAGACTTGCGCTGAATAAACTGCCCTTCGCCAGGTGTCTTGAGCACCTTGTCCCGATACGGTGATAAAACCAAAATTACGAATAGAGGCGCCAGTACAGCGCGTGTTTTGCTCAACAATGGCTACTGATAAACCTCTTTTTGTTGCCTCATAAGCGTGAGCTAGACCAACGATGCCAGAGCCTACTATGAGTAGGTCATAATTTTTATTCGCCATGGATCCTAAATCCTGCAAAGTTTTTTCCTCGAGCAGAAAGCCTAACTCTACCAACCTGCTCTTCCACCGTTTTATCACACTCAAGTGGTGGATGTACTGAAAATCCTAAAGCAAGCAACCATTGGTACATCTCTATCGGGGCTGAAAAATACTGGCCTATAGCGCGATCTAAGCTCATTAATATAGAAGGATCACAATCACTGTCAATTAACAATTGCCAAACATAAGGCAACCAGTAAGCGCAAGATTGCCCATGACTTTGTTGACTTCGGGCCGTTTCAGAATAAGACAGAGCATGGACCAGTGCTGTTTGTGTTTTAGCCATTGCTAAACCAGCAGATAAGGCAGCTTCTGAAAGCTGTTCACGTAATTCTAGATTGCTTAAATCATCTCTAATGAGTGGCAAATAATGGCAGATTTTTTTTGCTGCAAAAATGGCAAGATTGGTTGTTTCTTCGGTTCTATTCCTATTCCAAATCGCCTCTAATGCGTGTGAAAGAGCATCGATTCCAGAATCACGCGAAATGACCCAAGGAGCACAAAGAGATAGACAAGGATCGACAATCGCTACATTTGCAAAAACTTCGGGGCCAAAAAATGAATGCTTACGCTGTTTTGTAAAGTCCCAGATGGTTGCAGTTGGTGTGACCTCGCTGCCCGTTCCAGCGGTTGTTGAAGCTAACAATAAAGGTATTTTAGGCAAGGATTCATCTTCTATTGATACGTCTAAATGTTTACTCAACCAAGCCACTCCATCAGGTTTATAGCGCAACACTTTGGCTGCATCCATGACGCTGCCACCACCAATTCCTAGTAATGCAGATTTTTCTAAATCAGCCCAACTCCAAAAATCATCCTGAAGTGCTTGAATGTTTGCAATATCTGGCATCCCCTTTTCGTAGATAGTTTCAGAAAAGATTCTACCTTGCAAAGAAGATCGTATTTTTTTTAACTCTTCGCTAGAAATTTCTGGAATTCGTAGAATATGAAATCCACGGTCTGGATATAAATTACCCAGTTCTAGAATTGATCCGGCACCGAAATAAATACTAGGCTTAGACATTATTTAACTTGCAAGCTTCCTTAGGTAGGAAGAAATCAAATCGATGATGGTTACAGTTGCAATCAAAATGATGAGCACTGCACAAGTTTGAGAGTATTGGAAGCCGCGAATGACTTCATACAAAATGACTCCAATACCACCCGCACCTACCATACCAACAACGGACGCCGAGCGGACATTTGACTCAAAGCGATATAAGGAATAAGAGACCCATAAGGGCATCACTTGAGGCAAAATTCCATACACAATTTCAGCCATCGGATGGGCACCAGTTGCCCTAATACCTTCGATAGGCCTAGGATCTACCGCTTCTACAGCTTCTGAAAATAATTTAGCTAATGTTCCAGTCGTATGGACAAATAGTGCAAGCACCCCCGCAAAAGGTCCTAAACCGACAGCCACAATAAACAACATTGCAAATACCATCTCATTGATAGCACGCAATGCATCCATGAGGCGGCGAACGGGTTGATATACCCATGGGCTAACCACATTAGATGCGCTTAATAAGCCCAGAGGTATGGCAGCCACAATTGCTAATAACGTTCCCCAAATTGCGATTTGAACTGTTATCAGCATCTCGCTTACATACAGTTTCCAATCTTTAAAATTGGGCGGGAAAAAATCAGCAGCATATTTACTCATATTTCCTGAATCTTTAATCAGATCCAGGGGGCGCATTTCTGCGCCCTGCCAAGCCCAAGTCAGCACTAAAAAGAACAAGGCCCACCCTAGGTAATAGGATAGGCCATGCCTCTCTTCAAACGCGCGTACCTTAGCTCGATTTAATGAGAGCTCTGAAACAGACTCGCTCATTTGATCTTAGCTAAAGCCTCATTTAGTTCTGCAACTTTTTTAGCTTTCTCTGCATCGCTAATAGTGGTGTCAGACTCAACTTTACGCAAGTCTTTAAACAACTCCAATTGGCGAATTGGATTTAATTGAGCATTCGTAGAAGGTCTAAATCCACCATAGTTATAAATATTTTTGAGTACAGCCTTTTCTTCCGGATTTGATTTGGCATAGTTGTATACAAACTTTTTTAATTTCTCTTTTGTATCTTTATCTAAATCGGTACGCCATACAAATGGATCGCTAGGAATTAATGGACTTTTCCAAATGATCTTGATCTCCTGAGCAGCTTCAGGCTTCGTTGCTGTCAAGCGATCAATCTCTTCAGAGTTATTTGTCGCAACATCAAGCTGTTTAGCAAGAATTGCTTGAAGATTTGCGCCGTGACTTGCATTTCTAACTGTCTTAAAAGTATCTCTAGCGTCAATATTTCGTTTAGCAAAGATGTAGTAGGTTGGCACAAGAAAACCAGATGTGGAGTTCGGATCACCAATACCAAAATTAATACTCTTTCCGTTTTTGATCACATCATCCACGTTATTGTAGGGTGAGTCTTTTTGAGTAATTAAATAGGATGTATATCCTACAGCGCCATCAGCAAAAACAACTTGCGCGAACACTTCACCGCTAGCGCGATCAACGGCTTCCATAGCAGCTTTATTTCCAAACCAAGCTACTTGTACCTTATTAAAGCGCATTGCCTCAATCACTCCAGCATAGTCTGGTGCATAGAATGATTTGACTGTTAGACCAGTTTGCTTCTCCATGTCTCTAAAGAAGGGCTCCCAACGATCCCTCTGCGCAGACGCAGAATCTGTTGAAATTACCCCAAAACTAATTTCTTTGGCCTGTACTAAGCAAACCGATAA
This sequence comes from Polynucleobacter nymphae, assembly GCF_018882155.1. GTDB lineage: Bacteria > Pseudomonadota > Gammaproteobacteria > Burkholderiales > Burkholderiaceae > Polynucleobacter > Polynucleobacter nymphae. The sequence goes on along the minus strand of NZ_JACVPA010000002.1, from coordinate 10,244 downwards.
GGCCATACAACCTGCGAAGAGTATTTTGCTTAACTTCATTTCAATCTCCTAATAAAAAATGAATACCTAATGAACTAATGTGAGTTTTGGCTCGGAAATAGCAGCCTCTTTAAGAGCAGAAAAATCCTCATCTATCACCAAATCTTCCAAATTTGATCCGTATAACTCTGCCAATATGGCGGCAGTTAATTCTTTGGTGGGGCCATCAAAAACTACAACACCTTTATTTAAAGCAATCGTTCTCTCGCAATACTTCCTGGCAACGGGGATCTGATGCAAGCTAGTCATGAATGTCAGATTTAATTTTTGAGATAAATTAACAATCGTTTCCATAACCTTTCTGGCAGACTCAGGGTCTAATGACGCTACTGGCTCATCTGCCAATAAAATTTTTGCGCCTTTAATCAATGCCCTAGCAATCGCTACTCGCTGTTGCTGTCCACCGGATAGAGTTGAAGATCTTTGATAGGCAATATCAGCTAGGCCGACCTTATCTAGAGCATCCAATGCCCTAGCCTTTTCTTCCAAGGAAAATTTTCTACATATAGTCTCGAAAATACTCTTTTGAGGACAAATACCAATTAAGACATTGGTAATGACATCTAATTGATTTACTAAGTTAAATTGCTGAAAAATGATGCCAATTTCATTTCTAATTTGGCGTACTTGATTGGACAGCTGCCCATTGGACTGAATTTCGCGACCATTAACTGATAATTCACCGCTACTTTTGTCTAAGGTCTCTAAGCCTGATATGGCTCTAATCAGAGTAGATTTTCCAGAGCCTGAAGCGCCAATTAATGCCACCCTCTCACCAGCAACAATATCTATGGTGACATTGCTCAAGGCCTGATTCTTTTTTCCACTTGAAATGAATGTCTTATTTGCCGCTTTTATTGTTAACACGCTGCTCATTGGCACTCCTTAGCCAAATTGAGCAACTCGGCTATCAGTTCTGCTTTTGTAGGTGTTTTCAAGTCAGGATTTTTAGCGCAATCATCCCAAGTACGTAATAACACGGCATCTTTTGCATAAGGGAGTGCCATAAATTGAGAGCACTCATTTTCAGACATCTCGCCACCCTGAAGTTCTAGGCTTCTAATGGAATCGGCAGACAAAGAGTTACGATAGTCTGGATAAGTAGTCACAAGGTAACGTTTAGCTAAAACATGCATCAATACAGGCTGGCTCACTTCTTCAGAAAAAATACTCAGGAGATAATTTCCGCCCACATGCTCATGACGATCATCGTGACCATAAATCGTTGGAGTACCTTCTTTTTGGGATAAAAGATGGCCGATATCATGTAGCCAAGCTGCTAATTGCAATTGAGGGCTAGCGCCTTGTGCCTTAGCAAGTTGCCCGCATTGCCAAGCATGAGTCAATTGAGTGACCCCTTCACCTTCATAGTGAAGGTCGCCTTTTTCTTGGTATAGGTTAGCTAAAATGCAGGAAGATATTTGCATGCTGCCAATATGGCAATCAAATATTACGAATGCGTGTCAGTAAGCAGAAAATAAGGTCAAAAACTTCAGAGAGCCTGAAATAAAAGCTATTTCTCCCTTGTAGTAAGGCGCCCTTTTAAATCTGTAAGTTTCTGTATTTAAATAGGAAAATTATCTTGGATACATATTTAAGCCCAAAACCGTCATAAAAGCTTGAAACTAGATTTATCAGCATCTTGAAGATATTCCGCTTCTTTAAGACCTAAATAGCGTCCAATCCTCTTTGCAGCATGAACTTTAATTTGCATCGTATAGAAAATAAGAAATGAATCGCTTTCTTCCATTTCTTTAATCTGCCATTTGCTAAGACAAACTGCTTTGGCTAATTCTTCTTGCGTTAGTCCTTTTTCTTGACGAGCTTGAACTATTAATTCTTTCAATATATTTAATGATTTGGAGGGATTTGCTTTCCTTAGGTTCATAGCAGCCTCTAATTACAGGCCCATTGAGTAAAGGCCGCCTCTGGACTGTTGGGTGTAGTAATAAGTATATATTTGCCAGGAGCTGACTGTGCAACCAATACACCATATTCACTTAACTCTTTAAGTTTTGCATCTTTTTCTGCTACTGCCCAAACATGCTCTAGGCTATCCACATGTACTGGAGAATATTGGGAGAAATTACCCCGAGCATTTTTATCTAACCTAACTAAATGAATGTGCAATTGATTCTGTGTTCTTTGTGATTTTGGATTGACGACTAAAGCAATTGAGCTAGGCTCCATTCGCTCAATTGCGACATCCCAAGAAAATTTCCAAATGCCCTCTTGACGATTTGCATCTTCAACACCAGTCACAATATCTCTTGGCATAGCAAGCCCATGAACAAAATCTACAGGACATCCACACATTTTGATATCTCGTATTGCAACATATTCCTTGTTAAGCACCCATACTTCGTTTGTTTTTTTACACTCATTAATACCACCGCAATGAGTATCTCGCCTTGGTAGCATGCACTGACTGCAATAATTTTCGATTGACGGATCCACGCATTGAGATGTGATGTGCCATAGGATGTCACTGTTAGCAACAGAAAGTGCAATAGCTTTTGGTACAACACCAATAGTTACCGTTAGCGCAAATAGAATCTCAAGCCATAGGACTTTGGAATTAATTCGCAAAACCATCTTTTAACCCTAAAAATTAAACTAGATTTTGATGTTCTACTTTTCATGTGACATCTTTATGAATGTTTTTGATCATTTTTGTCATATTGAAAGTATGTATATTGGACTAATACTCTAAACTTCCCATTGCTCTAAATAGATAGCTGTGAAATGTTGATACATAATCAATAGCATAGCTAAAAAAACAGTTGCTCCAAAACCGATAATGATGACTGGCAAGCTAAGATCTAGCCATAAGAGAATTGAGTAAACGAGAAGCATAAACAATACTGCCAAGTTTTCACTAAAGCCTTGAACAGCAATTGATTGGCCAGTTGGCATCAATGCATGCCCCCGATGTTGTAATAAAGCATTCATCGGAACCACAAAATATCCCGACAACCAGCCTAAAAGCATCAATAAAAAATAAGCTGGTAAATCATTTAATGTGAATTGAATTGAGTAAATTTGGAAGAGCACGATTGGCGGTAAAAGCTCATCGCTATACATACCCATTAAACAGACTACCAAGCCCATCAGAGCTCCACAAGGTAATACACTGGTGGATCGCCTAAGAGAAACTTTACAAGCTGCATAAACTGCTCCCCCGGCAACACCGATTGCAGAAACTGCTTGTAATGCAGCACTCTCTGAAAGATTCATATGCAAGGCATATTCAGCCCATTTCAACATGATGAATTGCAAGGTAGCTCCAGCCCCCCAAAATAGGGTGGTAACAGTTAAAGAAAGTTTACCTAGCCGGTCACGCCACAAGCCCGCAAAGCATGTTAAAAATTCTCTCACTAGATTACCGCAATGAAGGTTCAGTTTTTGGTAGTGGAATCCTATCTTTAAGAGGGGTATATTGAGCAAGGCAGCCATCATATAAATGATCAAAATTAAAGACAGCGACGGCACTATAGTGGGCAATATCGCTCCTCCAATAAAATCTTGGGTATATTGCTGAAAAAAGTGCCGTAGTAAATCACTGATCAAAAAGCCCCCCAATAAAGTTCCAAAAATAATAGAAGCAATAATGAGGCCTTCCATCCAGCCATTTGCCGCTACCAACTTATCTGCTGGGAGTAGCTCAGTCAAAATTCCATATTTTGCAGGCGCATATAGTGATGCGCCAATGCCAACAATGCCATATCCTAATAATGGGTGCATCCCAACAAGCATCAGGCCACAACCACCGGCTTTAAGTACGTTAGAAATCAACATGACTTGGCCTTTAGGCCTGGAGTCTGCAAAAGCTCCTACAAATGGAGCAAAAAGAACATAAGGAACTACAAAGGCGATTTTCAGTAACGGGGATACCCAATCAGGCTCTTGCATTGAAACCAATAGAGCAATGGATACTATTAATAATGCGTTATCAGCGAGTGATGATAAAAATTGTGAAAATGCAACCGTATAAAAAATACGATTCATTGCTTAATAAAAATTTCTCTTAATGTAATTGCTGAAGACGACTTATCTTTTAAATGTGAATTTAGCAGTAAATCATGATAATTGTCTTCTAATTTTTTTGTGACATTCTCCCATGAGATATCTAAGGTTGTTTGCCTTGCATGCGTTCTCAATTTTTGAATTTCAAGATCATCGCTTAAGAGCTCAAGACCTCGTGCAATAAACGATTTCGCATCATGTGGAGTGGCTACAAAACCATTGACGCCATGGTCAATATATTGACGCGCTGCTGCGTAATCATATGCTAAAACAGCTAAGCCACTAGCCATTGCCTCGAGCGTCACATTTCCAAATGTTTCACTCAGGCTGGAAAATAGAAAGATATCTCCACTAGCATAATGTTTTGCAAGAGCCTCTCCAGTCTGCATGCCCACAAAAATACTATTAGGACAGCTCAACTTTAAAGCGCCTTTTTCAGGACCATCGCCTACCCACACCATTTTAAGATTTGGATCTACTTGCAACATTGCTTTAAAGGTATCTACAGTGACCTGTAGATTTTTCTCAGAAGCAAATCTACCAACATATATGACTACCCTTTGATCATCCCGAATTCCCCATTGCTCTCGCAATTCATGACAACGTTTTGTTGGATTAAATAATTCAGTATCAATTCCTCTTGCGATTACTCTGAGCCTTTCAAAACCATTGCTGAGTAACTGATTTTTGAGATCTTGGGTTGGCACCATTGTGAAGTTGCTATTGTTATGAAAATAACGTAGATACCTTTGAATAGGACTTTTTAGGAAACTTAATCCGTAGTGCGTTGAGTAAGCATCAAAATTTGTGCGGAAATCAGAACAAACAGGAATGTTTAATTTTTTAGCAGCCTCAAGGGCCGACCAGCCCAGAGGGCCTTCAGTAACAATATGGACAAGACTTGGTCTATCAGATGACCATTTTTTTAACAACATATTTTTTTGTGGGAGGCCCATTCTTAGTGAGCTATAGCCCGGTATAGGCACTCCGAATGTCAGTATTTCTTTAAAATTAGATTCTGTTTTGGGTATATCTTTTGAGCCCTGACGTGGTCGGATAAGCGTAATGTCATGCCCCAGTTTCGCTAAGCCGTTTATAAACCGAGCTATTGTGCTAGCTACCCCATTAATCTCTGGAGGATAAGTTTCCGTAACAATAGCAAGCTTTACTGAGGCATTCAGTTTTTTAGTGCTGCTTATTTCCGGAGTATTTAATCTCATTGATGCTGAGTATTCTTGAAGAACATAACAGTTTTATGACATCATAAATTTTTATTTATTACATAAAACTGTAACAAAAAAAATGTAAATATTGGTTAGATTCATAATTGTGTAATGTAAAACTCAAATGTAAAGAGGACTCTAAATTGATTCATTTTCTTGAAACCGTTAAAAAACAGCGCTGGGATGATCATCGCTATTATCACCACAGCAGGATCAATCAATCTCTTCACTTTGTTAGCGCCCTGAGTTTCTTAACTGCCTACTTTTTACTGTTTACCGATCCGATTGCAGCTTCACTACTGGCTTGGTTGGTCGCCATGACTACCCGTCAAAGCGGCCATTTCTTTTTTGAGCCAAAAGGTTACGATGAGGTCAATAAAGCCTCGCATGAATATAAAGAAGAAATCAAGGTTGGCTATAACCTAAATAGAAAAGTTGTTCTTTTGGCAATTTGGGCAGCAATTCCAGCACTGGTTTATGCCAACCCAGTCCTCTTACAAAAATTTGTTGCCTTAAATACTTTTACCAATACTGAAGGATTTATTCGGCAAACTGGTCTTTTATGGCTTTGGCTTGGCGTTGGCGGCGTGCTTTTCCGCACCTTCCACCTCTTTTTCATTCACGATGTTGAGGCTGCCTTAGCGTGGATGACAAAAATTCTCACAGACCCATTCCACGATGCCAAAATATATGCAACCGCGCCATTGTATTTATTGCGGGGGCAGCTGATTGATCCGATGGAGCACCTTGAAATCAGTGAAGAAAATCTGAGCTCAATCAATTCCTAGCGTCTAATTAATGGGAGATGCTTTTTCTAAACAGCATCTCTTTGATGATTTGTCGTTTAATCGCTTTATTGCTCAGACCATTTCCATTCCACCACCAAGCATCCTGCTTCATAGACTGGGCTGCGGCAATGAAACGATCTAGAACAGCTTGCATATCTGAATCACTATAGTTGAGGCTGAAAATAAATCTTCCTGTACCAATCCAGCTAAGCGCTAGACCTTGCTCTTTTAGGTAGTACTGAAACATCCAGTTGTAACGGCTTGGCTCAGTGAAATACACAGTCCAAATACTAGACATGTTGGCAACCCTCACCGGCAAGTCCAATGAAATCAATTTTTCATTAAAGCGATTAGCGCGGTGATTCCAAATATCATCTAAATCCACATACATTTTTTGAATTTCTGGAGTCTCAAGTTGCTCTAAAAATACTTGCATCGCTCCCATTACGTAAGGGTGTGAGTTAAATGTACCCCTTGCAAAACAGATGTCAGCTGGTTTTTCATCCCTAAACCGCTTCATGAGATGACCTAATCCGCACACTACGCCAATTGGTAGACCACCGCCTAAGGTTTTACCGTAAGTCACCATGTCGGCCCGTACGCCAAAGTATTCTTGGGCGCCACCCTGAGCCAAACGAAATCCCACAAAAACCTCATCAAAAATCAGAACAATTCCATTCTCCGTGCAGACTTTTCTTAAATCTTGAAGCCATTTGGTATATGCATCACGGTCATAATGGGCTTTTCGTGAACTATCTAATAGGGATGAGTCGCCAGGCGCCCCTTTGTTGGGATGCATTGCCTGTAGTGGATTTACTAAAACACAGGCAATATTTTTACGATTACGCAGAACACGTAAGGTGTCTTGGTCAACCTCTTTTAGTGTGTAGGTCTCCCTAGGTGGAAGTGGATTCCCAATCCCTGGCTGAACGTCTTCCCACCAACCGTGATAAGCGCCATTAAAACGGACTACATGGCTTCGCTTAGTGTGATATCGGGCTAGCCTTACCGCCTGCATAACAGCCTCTGTGCCAGACATATGAAAGGATATTTCATCTAGTCCGGAAATAGCTTTCAGCCGCTTTACATTGTCTGCAACGATTGGGTGATAAAAGCCCAAAACAGGTCCAAGCTCAGCAACACGTTTAGCACCATCTTCAATAGATTTTTTATAAAAGTCATACCCCAGAACATTGACGCCATATGATCCAGTTAAATCATAAAAAGTATTGCCATCCAAATCAGTCAACGTAACCCCAGATGAAGACGCCATAAAGCTGCCTGATTTCAAGTGCTCGCTTACAAAAGAGCTAAATTGAAAGGGTACGCGATACCTCCCTGTAAACTGCAAATCAGAGATATTTTGTGCCGCTTCATTTGTCAGGCTAATTGATTTTGCGAAACGCTCCCGGTAGACATGCGATAAACGCATAAAACCAGTTTCTCTTGAAGATGAGATGTTATCTGGCGCCCCATCAACTTTAAAAAAAGAATCTCGATTAAAAGAGTAAAAGGGAATTAAACGAGCCACCCTCTTTGCCATACGTGAGTGACCAGATAAGGAAGGATGCTTAGCCTTCGATAGCTGTAATCTTGTATAGGCCTTTTTAACAATCCATACTCCAAAGACTGCACCGAATATACTTAATGCGACCCAACCATCCATATATGCTCCGATTATTCTTTCTTTACACTTTTACTTCATTTATTTGACACAATTATGTCAATGAAAAAAACCATCCAAAATATCTTATCCCAGGAAGATCTCAATTTTCTTCTGACAAATCGCATTCCTCGTAATACGCTTACTCGCTTTATTGGCTGGTTTAGTCAAATTGAAAATCCAGTTGTGGCCTATATTTCCATACAGATTTGGAAATTCTTTTCTGCACTTGATTTATCTGAGGCAAAAAATCAGAGCTTTAAGAGTATGCATGCATGCTTTACACGCGAGCTCAAGCCACACGCAAGGCCGATCAATCAGGACTCAAGATATCTAGTGAGTCCCTGTGATGCTCTTATTGGCGCATCCGGAAAAGTGAGTAATGGAGAAATTTTTCAAGCTAAGGGCTTTCCTTATGCCTTGAATGACCTGATACCAAATAAGAGTTTGGCTTTGAGCTATGAAGGTTGTGAGTATGTAACCTTGCGACTCACTTCAAGCATGTATCACCGGTTCCATGCTCCAGCTGCGATGCAAATTAAAAAAATTACGTATATCTCAGGTGATACCTGGAATGTTAACCCCATTGCCTTAAAGCGCATTGAACGTCTCTTCTGCAAAAATGAAAGGGCTGTGATCGAATGTGAATTAAATCACTCAAATGAAGGAATAGAAAAAAGCATCCTGACTTTAGTGCCTGTAGCTGCCATACTGGTAGCTAGCATTCGCTTGCACTGCATTAACGTACTACTCCATCTTGGCTACCAAGGCCCCCAAGAAATTACCTGCGATGCTAGCGTCAAGCGTGGTGAAGAGTTAGGTTGGTTTCAGCATGGCTCTACTATTATTGTTTTTGCCCCAGAAAATTATCAATTACTTTCAAGCTTAAATTTAGGAGACAACATTCATATGGGCGAAGCTTTATTCGAATACTCTAAATAGCCATCAACTACCTACAGGCTAAACTCAGATCCTCTCGATTGCGCTCCATGCCTTCGGCCATCATTTCAAAACTACGTCGTATATTATTTTTCATGAAATACTCTATAGCCCAGTTAGGAATTACAGAGTCTGGCTCGATGATGCTGGCATATCGCACCAAGACACCCTTCTCATTGGTTTGCAGTCTCCATGTTCCTGCGTAGGCCTTGTTACTTCCTTTGGTCTGAATAAAATTTAAGCCCTGATTTGGCAGCTCCGTAAACTCAACTTCAGACCTTAGCCGAATAGGGAATAATAAAATTCGCTCCTCAATTAGTCTTTCTACAGTCACCCTATTGCCATTCCTTCTACGCACTTTAGATTCAACAATTCCTGGAATCGTTTTTACATCTTCATAATCGGTCAAAAAGGTATATGCCTCACACTGACTGACTGGAGAAATGTAGCTAGCTTGCACCTTAAAACCAGCAGCTGATTTTTCTACAAAAACCTGCAAATCATAGGGAGCGATCTCAGTGATTGGAAAACAAGTTTCATACCCTACCAAAAAGAATAGGAGTACACATCGTTTGAGAGTAGCAAAGCGCAGCTTCAAGGATATATCTTTGCTGCTCAAGATTCTTCAAGCTCCAAATCGAGATGCAAACTAAATTCAGCATCCGCTAATTCTGCATATTCCATGGCATTCATCTGATCTTCGAATGATAGTTGCGCAAAATGCTCTGCCGCTATAAAGTTATTTTCTCTATAGTTATCTAGGGCTAACAGCTGATTCCATGCCGCCTTTTGATAAAACTCAGCAGACTTTCTTCTGAGGTCAATAATTTTGTCACTGAGGTTTTGATTTAGCAATTTCTTCTCCTTCAATCTAAAATTGAACTTAAAGTGATGCTCCACCTTTCATGTGACATCTCTATGAAATTTTCTGATCATTTTTGTCATATTTGGGGGCTATATATCAAGTTCAAATGTGACAATTTCACCTCTTAAAATTTATTCAGAAATATTTTATCTTGCGATAGAAATGTCATATTTAATCCTTAAAAATCCAAGTTACTTATGGGATATGTGGATTAATTCCAATTGCTACTGGTTGTAGTTGGTTTGGTCAAACAGCCCATAGGTAACCATTACCGATTAATTTAGGGAGAGAACTGATGACTACCTTTACTACTGAAGATCGCGAGCTCGTTGAAAAAGAACCAATTCCTTTTTACGGCTATTGCTATTTAACTGATCCATCCCCCAAAGATAAGAATGCGCTTTTGCAGCCGGTCTTAAAGAAAATGAAGGTGGAATATCGGGTAGATGATAGTAGCGAAGATTCAGAGGATTAGGCTCTAGCGCTCTTTATGTTTCTTGCCAAATTTTTCAGGCTTGCCGTTTCCGTAAAGACACCAGGATTTAATTTCTTCTGAGAGCTTTTCCAAGTCACTTGAACTGCTGTCAATTTAGGTCCACTACTTGAGAGAGTTTTTCTATAGTAAATCATTGCAGCATCATAGGTTGATTCTGGATGATTCTGGGTACTTGTGCCTGGGGTGCTGGTGGTCTGTAATCCAA
>NZ_JACVPA010000018.1 GCF_018882155.1 Polynucleobacter nymphae | reverse complement strand
GAATTCCCCAAGGTCACTGCCCCGGTATAGCTCTGGGTACCACTGGTGGTGATATCCCCATTTAAGGTGATGCCGGTGCCTGTGATGGCTAAGTTACCTGAGGTAATAGTAGTAACAGTTACTGCCCCGCCACTACTGATCGTTAAGTTATTGGCAACGGTATTAAGAGCGCTAGTGGCGGTAATCGTTCCAGTGTTGCTACGGATCGTGAGTGGATCCGTAAAGGTGTAAGCGGTATTTACTGCGATTGCTCCAGTACCACTGGTACTACCAATGGTGATTGAGGAGAAGGTTCCTGGGAAGTAAGACCACTCGGTATCGTCAATGGCCAGAGCACACACTGCCCCACCACAAGAGGTAGCAGTAATCGAGCTACCAACCCCGATGGTGGTGCCATTGGTCTTAGGCTGAATTACGAGTGCACCTGTACCAGTGAGATTGCCACCGATACTAATCGCATCCGTAGTCAAGGTCAGGTTATTAGCGCTTGCTGTGATGGTTGAGCCAGTAGTAATGGCAGAAGCCGATAAGGTGGTGGCA